>NZ_JAMYQV010000004.1:0-342964 GCF_040321065.1 Mesorhizobium sp. M0563 | reverse complement strand
GCGCCCGTCCCTTCACCCGCCCAGCAGGGCACAACCCACGCCGGAAACGAACTCAAAACTGGATAGAAACTGGGGGCAAGGTCACTGCCTCTCCCCACTTGTTTTGGATCTCACAATATCGGAGGGGTCCGGACTAGCCGGCGTGGTCGACAGGCTTGCGGGCCGATGCGAGCAACCCGGCCTTGCGCGCCGCCCTGGCGAAGGCCTTGCGCGCATCACGCGCGGTGTGCCAACCGTCGAGCGCGTCCCGGCAGGTCCGATAGGCAGCGCGCCAACTCCGGCCGCGTGCACGGTCCGGCCACTGCTGGCGCATGCATTCGATGGCTTCCCAACTGCTGGCGACCTTGCGCTCGCTGGATTGGAATTTCAACGTGATCGGCTCGGCAAAGCGGACGTCGTCCATCACTTCCTCCGTGTCTTGTGATCGTCTTCTTGTTTGAGCAGCAACGTCATGCTGGCGGGCACCGGCGGCCGGCCGGCGCCGCTGAAGGACATGGTTCGTCTCTCTGCGCGGTTCAAGAGCATCGCGGAAATGGCCGGTTATTCCTCCTCGTCCGGCCCTTGCAGCAGTTCGATCAGCATCGCTACTCTTGCCGTCGGCAGCGGTCGGCCCTCGTTCACCAGCGCCTCGTCGGCGGCGATCCAGGCCAGGGCCTCACGCAATTCTTGGACCGTCCCGTCTGTCGCCGCAATGTCGGCGATAACGGCGTCGTCGACCGGGCCCACCACAGAAATGATCTCGTCGCGTGTCATGGTCAGCTCCATCTGCGATTGCCGGGAACGGAGCCCCGGCAACAGAGGAATCTGGGTCTTGACCTGCGGCAGACAATAACCCGCCGGGGAACTCGGCGTTGGCGATTGAAGCCAGCTGGCAAACAGGCAATCTCCTGCCGGACATCTCGCCGCAAATAGGGAGATTGGCAGCCTCGCCGAACCGACCGAAAAACCGGCAACGCGAAAGCCGCCGGGTCTTGACTTGCGGCGGACAATAACCAGATCGATGGCACCGGTCGCCGAAATGGGGCCGGCGAAACCAGGGAGCGCCAGCTCTTTGGCGCTCCTCGTATCTATGTTGCTCGATGGAGGATGTAGCTATGAGAACCGCATTCGACTTTTCCCCGCTCTATCGGTCGAGCATCGGCTTCGACCGCGTCTTCAACCTGCTGGAAAATGCCCCGCAGGCTTTCGACGCGTGGCCGCCCTATGACATCGCGCGCAGCGGCGAGAACAACTACCGCGTCACCATCGCCGTCGCTGGCTTTTCCGAGGACGACCTCGAAATCACCCATGAACCCAACCTCCTGATTGTCTCCGGCCAGCACAAGGAGCCGGATAACGCGGAGTATCTGCATCATGGCCTCGCCGCACGGCCCTTTACCCGCCGTTTCGAGCTTGCTGATCACGTCAAGGTCGCGGGCGCCACGCTCGACAACGGCCTGCTCAGCATCGATCTGGTACGTGAGGTGCCCGAGGAGATGAAGCCTCGGCGCATCGCCATCGCGACCGATGTCGCCTCGCCGAAGACCGGGCCGAAGGTCGCGCAAGACGAAGCAAACAAGCAGGCTGCCTGAATGCACCAGTCGAGAAAGGAGACTATGCAATGGCTATTCGTGATCTCATTCCCTGGGGCCGGGAGAACAATCAGGCCCCCAGCCTGTTCCGCGACGGCGATCGCGATCCCTTCCTGACGCTGCATCGCGAGATGAACCGCTTGTTCGACGAGGCGTTCCGCGGCTTCGACACGCGGCTGCCGTCGCTCGGTGGCTTCTCCGCTGCCCGCGCCAGCTGGCCCAGTGTCGAAATCTCCGATGGCGAAAAGGAGATCCGCGTCACCGCCGAGATCCCCGGCATGGACGAGAAGGACATCGAGCTGCTGCTCGATGACGGCGTACTGACGCTGCGCGGCGAGAAGCGTGAAGAGACCGAGGACAAGGACAGGCAGTTCTCCGAACGCTTCTATGGCCGTTTCGAGCGGCGTATCCCGCTCGGCTACGAAGTCGACGAAGGCAAGGTGAACGCCGCGTTCCGGAACGGAGTGCTCAGCGTGACGCTGCCGAAGACAGAGCGCGCCCAGGCCAAGGCCAAGCGTATCGCCATCAACGACGGCAACGGCAAGTCCTGATGGCTCGCATCAGGACGACGACCCTCCCTTCTGCCCTGCCGGTTCCGGCGGGCAGAGGGGGCAACTGTCGATGACCCGTTCTCCCGACGCTCCGGTTCCGCCTGACCAGGCGCAGCAAGCCCTGCAGTGCCTGACGACCGAGCATTTCGTGCTGCAAAATGCTCGCGCCGCGACCATTCAGGAAGCGAACCAGCGAGCCGATCTGTTCCTGACCTCGGTCTCGAGCGCAACCATTGCCTTGTCCTTCGTCGCGCAGGTCACGGAGATGGGCAGGCCGTTCGTGCTGTTCAGCCTGATCTTGCTGCCTTGCCTTTTCTTCATCGGCCTGGTCACCTTCGCGCGCGCGGTGCAGGTTGCCATCGAGGACATGGTGCATGCCCGCGGCATGGCCAGGATCCGCCACTATTTCGTCGAGCTGACGCCCGTCCTGCAAAGATACCTTGTCAATTCCACCCATGACGATCCCTCGGCGGTGCTGGTCGACAAGGGCCTCAGGCCCTCACCGCTGCAATATTTCATGACCACCGCGGGGATGGTGGGCACGATCAATGGCGCCATCGCCGGCGTCTTCACCGGCATCGTTGTAAAGTCCGCGTTTGGCGGGGGCATGACGCTCGGCGTGATTTGCGGGCTGCTGGTCTTCGCCGCATGCATTCTCATCCTGCGGCGTTACCACAGTCGCGCCTGGGCGGCGGCCGAACAAAGCTCCCCGCACTGTTCCCGGGCGACAATGTCAACAGCGAAAGCTAGCGCCGACACATCCGGATGTCGAAAAGTGGCAGGGCGACGCCCTTGCGTCTTGCGCGCCAATTGACCATCCTCGCCAACATTATTTGCACCGCGGCCGGGGGGTTCGCATATGCCGACGCTTTATGCGCTGAAACCGGCCTTTCAGGCCAGGTTGCGGCCGCTTGCCGACGGACTGGCCAGGGCCGGCGTCACCGCCAACCAGATCACGCTGCTGGCCGCTGCCCTCTCGCTCTTCACCGGCCTTGTGGTGGCAGCCCTTGCCGGCCACCGCATGGTCTTTCTGCTGATGCCGCTCGTGCTGTTTACGCGAATGGCGCTGAATGCCATCGACGGCATGCTGGCAAGGGAACATGGCCAGGCCTCGAAGCTCGGCATGTATCTCAACGAGCTCTGCGATGTTGTCTCCGATCTCGCTTTGATCCTGGCCTTTGCCGTCATTTTTCCTGCCTGGGGCGTCGTTGCATTCGCTATCGCGGCGGTGATTGCGGAATTCGCCGGCGTGCTCGGCATCGCGGCCGGAGCGGGGCGCAACTATGCCGGCCCCTTCGGCAAAAGCGATCGGGCGCTGGCGCTTGGCATCCTCGCGGTGCTTATCGCGTCCGGCCTGTGGGTCCCGGCGCTCACGCCGCTCGTGTTTCCGGCCATGGCTACACTCTCGCTGGTGACCGCCATCAACCGGATACGCGGCGGCCTTAACGGGAACGGCAGCTGAATTCCGGTCTCGCCAGGGAGAACAACATGCTTCACCAACAGACGGTTGCCGCCGTGGCTCCAGCCAACATCGAGCGGGTGGCGCAGGAGCGCAGCTTCAAGAGCCATGACGGCACCGAGATCTTCTATCGCTATTGGCCGGCGCCGTCGGAACACCGCAAGGGTGCCATCCTGCTGTTCCATCGCGGCCACGAGCATGGCGGCCGCATGGCGCATCTGGTCGACGAGCTCCAGATGCCCGACCACGCCTTCTATGCCTGGGACGCGCGTGGCAATGGCCGCTCCGCCGGCGAGCGCGGCTATGCGCCGTCGTTTGCCGCGCTGGTGCGCGACATCGATTGCTTCGTGCGCGAGATCGGCAGTGACGGCTTTGCCCGGCGCGATATAGCGTTGATCGCGCAATCCTTCGGCGCCGTGCTTGCCGCCGCCTGGGTGCACGACTATGCGCCTGACATTCGCGCCCTGGTGCTGGCCTCGCCGGCCTTCTCGGTCAAGCTCTACGTGCCCTTCGCCAAGCAAGGCATTGCGTTGTGGCAGAAGCTGAAGGGCCGTTTCTTCGTCAATTCCTACGTCAAGGCGAAATTCCTGACGCATGATCCCGAGCGCATCGCCTCCTTCGACGCCGACCCACTGATCACCCGGCCGATCGCCTCCAACATCCTGGTCGAACTCTACGACCACGCAGCGCGCATCGTCGCCGATGCCCGCGCCATCACCGTGCCGACACAGCTTCTGATCTCCGGCAGCGACTGGGTGGTGCGGCATGGACCGCAGCACGAGTTTTTCGTCAATCTGGCGAGCCCGGCCAAGGAGCGGCATGTGCTGCCCGGCTTCTTCCACGACACTTTGGGCGAGCGCGACCGCCACAAGGCACTCGACCTGATCAGGCCTTTCCTCGAAAAGCAGTTCGCGGCGCCGGAAAAGCCGCTCGACCTGACCGGGGCCGACCGCGCCGGCTACACACGCGACGAGGCCGACCGGCTGGCCTCGCCGCTGCCGCTACTGTCACCCAAAGGTCTCTACTGGGCAATGAGCCGCGCCTCGATCCGCATGGGCGCATGGCTGTCGTCCGGCATGAAGACCGGGATTGCCACCGGCTTCGATTCCGGCTCGACGCTCGACTATGTCTACGAGAACGATGCGCGGGGCATCGGCCCCGGCGGCCGCATGATCGACCGCACCTTTCTCGATGCTATTGGCTGGCGCGGCATCCGCCAGCGCAAGCTGCATCTGCAAGAGCTGATCGGCAGTGCCGCTGAGACGCTGAAGGCCGCCGGCCGGCCGGTCCATATCGTCGATATCGCCGCTGGCCATGGCCGCTACGTGCTCGATGCTGTGCAGAAATGCGCCGAGCCGCCGGCCAGCGTGCGGTTGCAGGATTTCTCCGAGCTGAACGTCTCGCTCGGCCGCAAGCTGGTCGCCGAGCGCAAGCTGCCGGCGAGCGTCTCGTTCCATCAAGGTGACGCCTTCGACGCCACGATGCTGGCCGGGCTCGCCCCGGCGCCGGATCTCGCCATCGTCTCGGGGCTCTACGAATTGTTTGCCGACAATGCCATGATCGCCCGCTCGCTCGGTGGACTGGCCGGCGCCATGCAGCCCGGAAGCCTGCTCGTCTACACCAACCAGCCCTGGCATCCGCAGCTCGAGATGATCGCGCGCAGCCTGACCTCGCATCGCGGTGGCCAGGCCTGGGTGATGCGCCGGCGCACGCAGGCCGAGATGGACCAGCTGGTGGCGGGCGCCGGATTCGAGAAGCTCGACCAGCGAATCGACCAGTGGGGCATCTTCACCGTTTCGGTCGCGCGGCGCGTCTGAACATGGACTTGCCTGCCTCTGCCTTTCCTCGCGATGCCCCTGCCCTGCCGGCCTTGCCACGCGAGCCGTATCCCGGGATAGTCCTGCGCGCCGCGCTGTGGCTGGCATTTCTGGCGCCGTTCTTCTACGCCACCTACGGCTTCGCCAACTGGCTGGCGTCGCGGCGCGACGATGTCGGCAGCATCGTCTTCGGCTGGGAGCATGGCATCCCGTTCCTTGCCTGGACGATCGTGCCCTACTGGTCGATCAATCTATTCTACGGCCTGTCGCTGCTGTTGAACAATTCGAAGAACGGAGTCAACCGCCTCGCCGGCCGCTATCTGACGGCGCAGATCATCGCCGTCGCCTGCTTCATCCTGTTCCCGCTGACGGCGACCTTCGTGCGCCCCGCGACAAGCGGTCTGCCCGGTTTCATGTTCGCCGTGCTCGGCGGCTTCGACAAATCGTTCAACCAGGCGCCGTCGCTGCATATCGCCCTGCTTGTCATCATCTGGGACCATTGGCGTCACAGATTGGCCGGCATCGCCGGCGCCGCCTGGCATGTCTGGTGTTTCCTGATCGGCGCCTCGGTGCTGACGACGTGGCAGCACCATTTCATCGACATTCCGACCGGCGCGCTGCTCGGCCTTTTCGCTCTGTGGCTGTTTCCGCGCGACGGCGAGCTGCCGTTCGCCGGCTTCCGTATGAGCGCCGACCCGAAAGCGCGGCGGCTGGCGCTGTTCTATGCGCTCGGCGCAAGCCTTGCGCTGGCCGGCGCCGCTGCCGGCGCATTGGCCTCGGCGCTGTGGCTCATCCTGTTGTGGCCGGCACTGGCGCTGGCCATCGTCGCTTTCGCCTATGCCGGCGCCGGCGCCAAAGTGTTCCAGAAAACAGCCGATGGCCGCGTGTCGTTGGCCAGCCGTCTCCTGCTTTGGCCCTACCGCCTTGTTGCCAGGGTCAATGTGTGGGCGTGGACGCGAAAGCTTCCAGCGCAGATCGTCATCGCCGACGGTGTTTGCCTCGGCCGTTTTCCGACCGCCGCCGAGGCCGACGCTTTCGGCACGGTGGTCGACCTTGCCGGCGAATTGGAAAGACCGCGCGGCGCCTCCAGCCGCTGGGTGAGCGTGGCCATGGTCGACCTTTTGCCGCCGTCTCGCGAGGCGCGTGCGCAAGCGGTGGCGGCGATCGAGACGGCGCGGGGCCAGGGCACTGTGCTGGTCTGCTGTGCGCTTGGCTTCCAGCGCAGCGCCGCCGTCGTCGCCGAATGGCTGGTCGCCAGCGGCCGGGCCGACACGCCGGCTCAGGCGCGAGGCAAGCTCGCCGCCGCGGGCCGGCCGGTGCATCTTGGCGTGGACGCGGCGACATGACCGCCTATCGTGACAAGGCCGAAGCGTTCGCCGCCGGGCTGATGGTGCAGGTGGCATGGCCGCTGCTGCTGGTTGCTGCTGCCTTGCTGGCGGCGCCGGTCATCGGCCTGGCGGCTGCGCCGCAAACATCGTCGCTGTCCGCGGTAGCCTGGCTGATCGCCGCCGCGGGTGCCATAGCCACAATCATTCTCTCGGCCCTGCTTTTGTTCGACGCGCTGCTGTTCCGGCTGATGGCCAGCCACGCCAGCGAGGCAGGCGGCGGTGCCGCGGTCGACGATGTGCTGGCGCGCATGCGGCTGAAACCCACGGCGGCCGGCGGCCGCTCGCTCGACCAGCGGATAGCCGGCACGCGCCGCCTGCTTGCCAAGCAGCGCATCGCCTTCGGCCTGTTCGCGGCGGCCTCGGTCGTCGCGGCATTCTTTTGAGCCCGTCGATGACAAAGCTTCGTGTCAGCACCTATACCTTGCTGCAGACGGTGACCTCGGTCGGCCTGTCGGCGCTGGCCTGGGCGGTCACCGGCGTGCGGCCGATCTGGAACGGCAGCCAGCCATCGGACCGGCAGCGCATCTACTTCGCCAACCATGCCAGCCACGGCGATTTCATCCTGCTGTCGGCCTGCCTCAGCGAGAAGGAACGCGCCAGTACCCATGCGGTGGCCGCCGCCGATTATTGGGGCAAGACGCGGCTGCGCCGTTTCATTGCCGAGGACATGCTGTCTTCCGTGCTGATCCACCGGCAGTGGACGGATGAAACGCAGCACCCGATCTCGATCATGCTGTCAGTGCTCGATCAGGGCCATTCGCTGATCCTGTTTCCCGAAGGCACGCGCAACATGACCGAGGAACCGCTGCTGCCGTTCCGCTCCGGCCTCTACAATCTGTCGATGGCGCGGCCCGATGTCGAACTCATCCCGTGCTGGATTGAGAACATGTCGCGGGTGCTGCCCAAGGGGCAATTCGTGCCGGTGCCGCTGCTTTGCCGTGTCGTCTTCGGCGCGCCGATCGCTATTCAACCGGGTGAGGAACGCCGCGCCTTTCTCGACCGTGCCCGCGAAACGCTGCTGGCGCTGAACCCCCGGCCGCAACGAGACGATTGAGGACCAAGGCAAAATGCTGCCGATGATGCACGAAACCCTCATTCTGATTGTCGGCCTACTGGCGGTGCTGATCAGCGCCAGCGTCGTCGCCGGCGTCTTGTCATGGCGCGCGCCAAAACCGTTGTCGCCGACGCTGGTCAACCTCACCCAGCGCATCAATGCCTGGTGGGTGATGGTGGTGGCGATCACCGTTGCCTTCTTCTTCGGCCGCCCCGGCATGACCATCCTGTTCGCGCTGATTTCCTTCGCCGCTCTGCGCGAATTCGTGACGCTGACACACAGCCGCCGCAGCGACCACTGGGTGCTGCTCGGCATGTTCGGCATCGTCATCCCGTTCCAGTACTGGCTGGTGTGGACCGCCTGGTACGGGCTCTTCACCATCTTCATCCCGGTCTACTGCTTCCTGCTGATGCCGGCGATCACCGCACTGCACGGCGACACCGAACGCTTTCTCGAGCGCGTCTCGGCGCAGCAATGGGCGGTCATGATCTCGGTCTACTGCGTCAGCCACGTGCCGGCGCTGCTAACACTCGAAGTACCCGGTTTCGAAGGCCGCAACCTGTTGCTGATCGCCTTCCTGATCGTCACCGTGCAAGGCAGCGACGTGCTGCAATATATCTTCGGCAAACTGTTCGGCCGCCACCTCCTGGCGCCGACGGTCTCGCCGTCGAAGACCTGGGAGGGACTGGTCGGCGGGCTGGCGGCATCGAGCCTGCTCGGCGCGCTGCTGTCGTTCCTGACGCCGTTTTCGCCGCTGCAGGCGGCCGGCGTCGCTCTGGTCGCCTGCCTGATGGGATTCTTCGGCGGGCTGGTCGCCTCCGCCATCAAGCGCGATCAGGGCGTCAAGGACTGGGGCCACCTGATCGAAGGCCATGGCGGCATGATGGACCGTGCCGACAGCCTGGTCTTCGCCGCCCCGGTGTTCTTTCATACGGTGCGCTATTTCTGGACAGTATGAGGGTTGGCGCCGTTTGCCGCGGCACCGTCCGGACGGTTCAGCGCGACTTTGCGAAGATAACCTGATCCGTTTCGTTATTACCGTTTTCGCGAAAACGGTAATAACCCCACCTGCCGCCGTCGTTCGCCGCGCTTATTTTGCCGCGGCGAGCGGCTCTTTCTTGCGCGCCGGCGCCAGGCGGCGCATGCGGCGTTTGGCGGTGGTCTTCAGCGCCACCGGCGGATTGCTGGACAACGCACCGAGCACCGCACCGACCATTCCGTGTGCGACGAAATCAGCGTTGATCTCATTGGCCAATTTGGCGGCTGCCTCCTGGTTGTCACTGTCGGGTTCCGACCACAACACGATACCCACCCGCAACCTTGGTTTGGCGCGTTTCAGCCGACGGACCAGGAACCGGCCGTGCTTGACGGAATTCCGGTTCAAAAATCCGACGACGGCGGTATCGATAGCGTCGAGCTCAAGGCGGCGAATGCTCCCCGGTTCCATATCGGCGAAGCTCGCTCTCAACACCGTGGCGCCCTGGACTTCGAGCACCTGTGCCAGCATGGCGGCAGCCGCGTCGTCGAGTTCGCCGCGCCCTCCGGCGCACAGCACCGACATGCCCGTGCCATCCGGTAGTTCGGTGTCGTCCCCGCCCTGAACCTCGCCCTGAACCTGCTTGTCCTCGCGTGAGCCGTTGTCCTCGGCCGCGGCCGTGTCGTCCGCTTCCGCCTCCTCCTGCGCGCTGTCGTCGAGGTTCGCCACCATCGTCAGCGCGCTGCCCGCGACCTGCCGTCTTTGCTCATCGCTCAACACACCACGCACACGGTCCTGCTCGCCGAGCAGAAGTGCGGGAATCGCGACCTTGTCGTAGAACTCGACGAGATATTCTTCCTCCAGCATCTCCTCGGCATGGTCCGTCGCTTCCTCGGGATCGCCGGCCAGCAGCCGCTGGTAAAGCCGGGCGTGCGGTTCGAGCACCGGTTCGTTGCCGAACAGAACGTCGAGGAATTCGAACTGCGGCACATGTCGGCCGAGCACGACGAGGCAGACCGTGAGCGGCGTCGACAGAACGAGGCCCAATGGCCCCCAGAGCCAGGTCCAGAAGATCGCCGCAACGATAATAGCCAATGGCGACAGCCCGGTGCGCGAGCCATAGAGCCAGGGTTCGATCACGTTGCCGGTGATCAGTTCCACCACCACGAAAAGCCCGGCGGTCCATAGCACGAGCGACCAGCCGGGCGCCACGGCCAGCGCCAGGAACAGAGGCAGCAGCGTCGCGATAACCGGGCCGATATAGGGAACGAAGCGCAGCGCCAGCGCCAGCAAACCCCACAGCAATGGATTGGGTATGCCCAGCAGCCAAAGTCCGATTGCAATCGGAACGGCATAGACGATGTTCACGACCAATTGCATGAGCAGATAGCGGCCGACGCGCTTGCCGGCATCCTGCAGCGCCTCGGTGGTTCGATGCAGATCGCCGTAGCCGACGAGGCGTATGAAGCGATCGCGCAGGTCCTCCCGCTCGAGCAGCATGAATATGACCACCACGACGATCAGTCCGGCCGATGCCAGCGGGCTCAGCAGCGGGCCGATCAGATTCTGGAGAACCTCGAGCGGTCGTTCGCGCGCGACGATTTCGACCGGGATCGGCTCCCGCGGAGGCTGATCGGCGGCGGGTTGCGCGGGTTCCGGTCTGTCGAGTTCCTGGCCGACGCGTTCGATCACCCGGCTCAATCTGGAAACGATGCCTCCGCCGACGCCGGTTTCCTTGAGCGACCGGACCTTGGTCAGGATATTCGCCTGGTAAAGCGGGATGTTCTGCGCCAGTTCACTGACCTGTGTGGCGACTATGAAGGAGAACAGCGCCAGCACCGTGAATGCGCCGAGCACGCTGGCGATCACGGCAGGAAGACGCGGAATGCCGGCTCGCTTGAGTGCCGACACCATCGGCACAAGCGCAAAGGTAAGCAGCAGGGCGATTGCGATCGGCAGAAAGACCTCGCGCCCGAAATAGAGCGCCGCGACGGCCGTCACGACCGACGCTACGCTGGGCAACGATGTGCGCGGAAGCGCCCTGGCCGCGGAAACAATGCTCGCCCGCCGGGTCTCCGACAGGTGCGCGCCGTTTCGACTATTTGCCGCCACTTGATACCTCCGCCCCGCCATTGCCATGATCGGGCATATTGAGCCGGCGTGCAACTTCGCAGCCTCTCCTACAGCGAAGCTTTGATTTGCCGTCGTTTGGCTTGCTGCCGGCAGCGCGGCAGCTCCGTCACGGTAGAATTTTTTGCATAAATGGCGGCACCAGCAATCCTGTTCCATGCTTGCGCCAGAACGTGGAACTTTTGGGTCAAAACGCCGTTCCTTCGTAGATCGCTGATGGACAACCTCAAAGCAGCAGCTCAGGAGGAATGATCATGAACATCAAGATGCTTTGCATGGGCGCGATGGCGCTTTCAATGATGACCGGCGCAGCGCTTGCCGCCGGTGCCACTGGCACTTCGGCGCTCGACGATCCGCAGAAAATGTCGCCGTTCTTTACCGATGCCGGCATGAAGACCATGAAGCCGGCAGCCGAATTCAAGACCGCATGGATGGCCATGTCCAAAGAGGACCAGGCGATGATGATGAAGGAATGCGGCGACGAGGCCATTGCCAAGGAGCATGACGATTTCTGCAAGATGACCAAGCAACTCGGCGGCGCCAACTAGGCACGTCGGTTCAGCACAATCACAGTGGCGGGCAGAGATGCCCGCCATCTTCGTTTTGGGACCCTCGGTTCAGTCGGGCGCAAGCGTCAATCGCACTATTCGGCGTCAGCCGATCCTGACGGCAAAGTGCTTGGTCACCGGCTCGATGATCTTCCACGTCCCCTTGAAATCGGCTTCCACCACGAAGGCATCGCCGGGGCCGACTTCGACAGGCGCGCCGCCATCCGGCGTGATGACGATACGGCCGGCTATCATGTGCACGAACTCATAGTCGCTGTAGGTCGCGTGATAGGTGCCCGGGCTCGCCTGCCAGGTTCCCGACATGACCTTGCCGTCCTCGGTAATGTGCTGGACGGCGGTCTTCATGGTCGGCTTGCCTTCGACCACGACCCACCCCGCGAGATCGCCGGTCTCGGCGTTCTCGACGGCGCCGAATTTGAGGATGGTCTTGTCTGTCATGGTCGGCTCCGTCTTGAATTGTGCCGGGATGGCGGCCGGTCAATAGCTGATGCACCTGACCCCGGCAACGCGGCTTGACCCGGCCGCTTGACCTCCCCGCCAACCGTGGGATAGGCCGGGGACTGGCCCAACCACCTCCGCACCGGAGCCCCGCGAAAGACCTGCCATGACGGACACGATCGTAAGAGACAGCAACGGCACGGCGCTGCACGAGGGCGACTCCGTGACCCTGATCAAGGATCTCAAGGTCAAAGGCACCTCGGAGACGATCAAGCGCGGCACGCTGGTGAAGAACATTCGCCTCACCGGCAATCCCGGCGAGATCGAATGCAGCACCAGGCAGGTAAAGGGCCTGGTGCTGAAGACCGAGTTTTTGAAAAAGGCGTGAGTGCCTCGGCACCCTTCGTTTCGCTTCAATATCAATCGCTCTCATGACTGAATCGCTCATGTGAGTGAACCGCCCACGCCAGAAGCTGGAGGAGCCGCGCCCTCCCCCTATGTTGCACTGCGTTAGATTTGTTGCATTGCAATATCGGCGCATCGGGTCGAGCCTCTGTGAGGTGGGCATTCCTTGCATGAGGTGATTGTGTCGGCATCATTTCGGCCTGACATCGAAGGGCTGCGCGCGCTGGCGGTGGCGGGTGTCATTGCCTTTCATTTTGGTCTCTCCGGTCTGCCCGGCGGCTTTGCCGGCGTCGACATCTTCTTCGTCATCTCCGGCTACCTGATTACAAAACACCTGGTTACGGAAATCACCGAAACCGGGCGGCTGAATCTCTGGCGCTTCTACGCCCGGCGCGCCCGGCGCCTGTTGCCGGCGGCACTGTTCGTCATCCTCGCCACGCTGTTCGCGGGTTATTTCATCCTGTCGCCGGAGGAACAGGCGCTCTATTCGAAAGGCGCCATGTTCGCCTCCGCCTACATGATCAACCTCTGGCTGATCCGCTGGTCGTTTGACTATTTCGCCGCCGACGCCACCAACAACCCTTTCATCCACTTCTGGTCGCTCTCGGTCGAGGAACAGTTCTACCTGGCATGGCCGGCGCTGCTTCTTGCCGCCGCATGGCTGCGCCCAGGCAAGCGCACCGCTATAATCGTCATCGGCGTCGCAGGCCTAGCCTCCTTCGCCGCCTGCGCCTGGCTGACCGAAGTGTCGCAGCCTTGGGCCTTTTACTTCTCGCCGCTCAGGGCCTGGGAATTCGCCGCCGGCGGCCTCGCCACCATGGCGCCAGCAAGGATCTGGCGCGACCGGCCGCTGCTGGCCACCCTCCAGGCATGCCTCGGGCTGGCGCTGATCGCGTGGGCCTATCTGATGCTGGACGAAGACTCGCCCTTTCCCGGGGTGAATGCGCTGGCGCCTGTCGCCGGCACCGTGCTGCTGCTGCTCAGCGGCAGCGGCCGCAACCTGCCAAGCGCCGTGCTGGCGCTGGCGCCCCTGCAATGGCTGGGCCGGCTTTCCTATTCGCTCTACCTCTGGCATTGGCCGGTCATCGTCTATGCGGCGATGATGGTTCCCAACCTGTCCACGCTTGACCGGCTTGCCTGCGCGGCGCTGACGCTGGTTCTGTCGATGTTCACCTATCATTTCATCGAGAACCCGATCCGCCGCAACGGCTGGCTGATGGCCGGAGCAGCGCGGGCGCTGGTGCCCGCCGTCGCCCTAACCGGCGCCGGCGTGGTCGCGGCCTACGGCAATGCGCGCTTTGCCGAGCACAATCTCAGCCCCGAACAGCACGTCATCGCCGACAGCGCCGCGCAGCTCTCCACCGTGCGCGCGAGCGACGGCGGCTGCGTGCTCGATTTCGAGACCGTCAAGCCGAAACCCTGCATGTTCGGCCGCAAGGACGCCCAGCGCTCGGTCGTGCTGTTCGGCGACTCGCATGCCGACCATTGGTCGACGCCGCTGATCAAGGCGGCCGAGAAGAACAACTTTCGCGTCGTCACCTTTCTCAAATCCTCCTGCCGGGCTTCGCGGGTGACGACCTGGAATTGGCGGCTGAAGCGCGACTACACCGAGTGCGACCAATGGCGCGAGCAGTCGGTCAAGGACATCATCGCGCTCCACCCGCAACTGGTGGTGATCTCAGAATTCTCGATCGGCAATGTGATCAAGGAATCGCCCGAGGAGTTGAAGCACGCCGATTGGCAAGAGCAGTGGCGGACGGGCCTGACCTGGACGCTTCAAGCGTTCAGCCAGGCCGGTATCAAGGTCGCGGTCATCAGGGACGTGCCCTATAACGCAAGCTACGCCGACAAATGCGTGGCGCGGGCGCTGTGGCGGGGACAGACGCCCGCGACATGCGATACGCCGAGGATCATGGCGGCAAATGACGACATCGCCACGATCGAGCGCGACATCGTGCGCTCGACACCCAACGCCAGCTATATCGACATGACCGACCGCTTCTGCGACCAGACCACCTGCCACGTCTTCATCGACGGCAAACTCGCCTTCCGCGACCGCCACCATCTGGCAACGCCCTTCGCCGAGACGCTCGAGCCGGCGGTGGAGCGGGCGCTGTTTTCGGATGTGATGGCGGCGGCTGTGAAGTAACGGTGCCGGCAGCCTTTCCCGCCGAATCCTTCAGGTGGGCTTTGGTGCCACGTTGACCGACACGGCAACCATCCCGGGGTCAGCTAAGGATGAGACCCGCGAGGAAAACGGTAAGGATAAGCGACAGCGGAACTGCAAGAAGGCAGCACAGCTCGAAAGTATTGGCTCGCCAAGAAGTCATTGGGCGCTTTTCCATGTTGGCCTCCTCCCTCAACGGCCAGACCGGGACGGCAGTTCCGCTTAGATGGTGCTCATCCCCACCACTCATCATGCAATTGACGCAACTCGTTCCGCTTCCTGGTCATCCATCGTGCACGCGCCAGGTGTGTCGCCCACGCCCGGAAAGCCCTGTCTGGCTCCTGCTCCGGATCAATGTGCAGAACGATGCGGGCGACCTCACGCCAATCGGTCCCTTCAGCCGACGCGTCGAGCAGCCGGACATAAGTAAGCATGCGATCCTCGTCATAGCCGGTCGGCACTGAAGACGTCGGCGCTGCGTTCGCGATATGAGAGTTTGGCTGCTTTGGCATTGCGACCTACCAGCAATGGCGCACCGTAGCAGCCTATGAAGAAGCCGGCGCCCTTTGATCGGAGGATGCGGATCGAGATTCGCCTCGACGGTCGGCAAATGCGGGCCTCAGGCGGCAGTTCGCCGCCCAGGAGGGCCACGCCTCATCACATCGCGATTGGGTCGATGCATTCCATGTATTTTAGTGGAACCTAATTTAGTTGGCGCAATTATGCATGCGTGAAAAAGCGTGAAATCCAGACTGTCACTGAAAGCTGGCTATCGCGAGATCAGTTGGCCGATGATCCAGTGATTGCCGTCGATTTGACCGAACGAATATTACAGGCGGCCGAAAACGACAGGATCGTCTGCCTCGTCGTGGCAACGGAGCAGCTGGAAACCGACGGCATCGAGAAAGCGGAACCTCAGGAGACCAGGATTGCCGCAAGTTTCGTCCGGGACTTTGAGGTGATGCTGCTTGTTCTTTATGCGGCCTACGCCCTCGCTGTGCTGGGCGCGACGGCTTTCGTTTTGCTGGAACTGGGCCATGTTCTGTAGATCGGCAAGGTGACGGGACTGGCGCTGGCCAATTTGTCGCTGTTTGACGGGATACATAGGGCGCGGACCACAACCCGCTCGGGGCTTGCGTCGGCGGCCCCACCCTGGCGCACAGCCAGACGCGTTTTCGCCCCCGCCGGCGCTAATTTGGGGCTCTCGGTTCGTGGCATCTTGCAAATTTGTGGAACGAGCCTGCCCCTCGGGGGTTTTTCTATTAGAGGGACGTTAAAGAAGGAGGTAGCTATGAAGAAGCTCCTGCTTGCCTCGGTGATCGCCATCGCCTCGGCGGCTTCCGTGATCGGCCCGGCCAATGCCGGCGGTAGTGTCACGATCGGCATCGGCAACGGCTATGACGACGACTATTATTATCGCCATCATCGGTATTCCGATTACGACGATGAGTACGTCCCCCGTTACCGCTATGACGTCTATGACGAGGACTACAGGCCACGCTACCGGTATCACCGGCGCTGCCACACGGAAGTCGTCAAGCACTGGCGTCATCACCACCGGGTTATCGAAAGAATCCGTGTCTGCCGTCGTTGACGGATCGATCCGGCCGGCAGTGCCGGCCGGATCGGTGGAGCTCCTCACCGCGGCTTGCGCATCAGCATCATGCCGTAGTGCACGGCCAAAATGTCGAGCCCGATCTTGAGTAGTTTCACCACCACGTCGCGCGGCTCGCCGGCCTGTTCGGCCAGGCTCTTCACCGTTGCGTCGGCACAGCAGACCTTTTGCACGATGCCGGCGATCTCCCAATGGGCAAGCGCCCTCGTGGCCTCGGCATGGTCGCGGCCGGCGGACAGGATGTGATCGGCGACACCGCTGCCAGTGCGGCCGCCGTCGACGCGCTCGGCCCAGGCCATCGGCTTGGCGCTTGCCTCCGACGAGTTGCGGAAATCCTGGCGGTAGCGCATGCCTGCCTCGCGTTGCTGGCGCGACAACGAGGTGAGGCCGGTCAGCGGGTCGACATTGCGCACCCGCACGATGCCGCCGGTCGCGGTGTGGCCGTCATTGGAAACCTCATAGAGGCGCGCCGCCTCCTGCGTTCCCTTGGCCAGCCGCTTGCGGCCGAACCGGTCGTCCTGCAGCGCGAAATCATGGCCGATCTCCTTGCGGATGCGCACCTGCTCGGCCTCGCCCTTCGGCAATCGCGGTAGCCTGGCTTTGGTCTTTTGGGCGGTTTTGTTGCTCATCGGCTCTGTCCTCCTGGTCTGTCGTCGGGCTCTGGCGAATTTCCGTATCCAGCGGGGCTCAAATAGCTTTGGCCGGCAGCGTGCGCAGGAAGCGCGCCGCGTGATAGGCGCAGTAGCTTTTCGAAGGCCTTGTGCGCAGCCCGCAGCACAGCATGTCCAAACCGGGGCGGCTGCCGGGGGCGTCGTTTCCCGCATCCTCCTGCGGCGTCGTGTCGAGCGGCGCGCGGCAGCGGTCGAACAGGCAATCGATGAAGCGCATGGCGACGAAGTGCGGCTGGCGGCCGCCGGCGGCGATCGGGCGCGGCGCCGGCATTTCGAGCGGCTCGCCATCGGACCCCGTGATCCGAACCGGACCCGGCTGCCAGGCCGGCGGCGCCAGCCTGGCCGACAGCCTTGCCGGGCGGCAGTGGTGCTCGGCCGGTACTGCCCCTGCCTGGCCGGCGGGGTTCGACGGCTCTGGCGCCGATTTTCCATGCCGGCCGCCCGACCGTCCGCTACACCAGCCCTTGGATCTGGCAAGGCCGATGGCGTGCAGACGGGCGGTGCGGTGGACGATGCCGATGATCGCCGCGCGCGAGGCCGGGCGGCCGCGCTGCGCACTCAGCCGGGCGGCGATCTTCGCGGCCGACAGCCCACTCATCAGCCAGTTCTCGATTTGTTCCAATTCGGAGGGGGAATAGCGGGCGGCCATGACGTTTTATTCCCTGCAAAGGTGGTTGTGTGGCGCCGGCTTCGCCGGCCTCAGGCTCGAAAGCCGGTCAGCCCTCGCGTGGCCTGCTATCGAGCTTCATCCCGGCCGCCTGCCTTGTTGCGCCGGAGACTGCCTTGCCCGCCCGCTTGTCGAAGGCGATGACCGTGCCGTCTTCGGTGCGGATGCAGGAAACCGCGGCATCCGCATTGCCGGCCGGCAGGCAATTCGTGGCCGGAGCCGTGAGGGGAACGGCTCCGGCCGTTCCGGCCGCTTGCGCTGCCGGATCCGAGGCGCGAGCCTCGGGCATCGTCCCGGCCGGGGAGGAGGACAGCCAGGACGAAGGGGAAAAGGTTGGCACATGACTACCGCGGCCGCCTCCTTGGCGCTGGGGGGCGGATTCGAGGACCGAAAGCTGGCGGAGCGACTTGTGCATGGCCACATAAGAGCATAACTTAAGACATAATGCAAGCGATTCTTGCATAGACGAGACCGGATCTTGTGCCTCAGATGGAGCCATGGTGAAAACTGCACTGTCGATCAAGGTCGGGGCGGCGATCCGCCGGGCGCGCAAGCAGCGCGGCCTGGTGATGCGCCACATTGCCGAGCACAACGACACCGACGTCGCTGCCGTCGGCAATTGGGAAACCGGGCGCAACCTGCCCAAGACCGAGAACCTTTTGAAGACCGCCGCCTTCCTGCGCGTCGACCCGGTGGCGCTCGGCAAGGGCGAGGTCGTCTTCCTCGAAGATGCCGGGCCGGTCGCCGATGCCGAGATCGTCACCGATCCCGGCCCCCTGCCCGCCGGGCCGATGGACATCCAGCTTCTCGGCACCGCCGTCGGCGGCGACGATGGCGACTTCACCTTCAACGGCCAGCCGGCCGGCTATGTCCAGCGGCCGCCGGGGATCCGGCATCTGCGCAACGTGTTTGCGCTGCACGTGCTGAGCGATTCGATGGTGCCGCGCTACGAGCCCGGCGAGATGATCTATTGCGGCGGCCGCGAGGCCGTGCCCGGCGACCATGTGGTGATCGAGACGCTGCCCGAGGAGAACGAGCAAAACGGCAAGGCCTTCATCAAGAAGCTGGTCAAGCGCACCGCCGCCGAGCTGATCGTCGAGCAATACAATCCGCCCAAGACGCTGACCTTCAACCGCTACGCCATCAAGAACGTCTTCCGCGTCATCCCGCTCAAGGAACTGCTGGGGTATTGACGGGCGCTTGTTGCCTTCTCCCCTTGTGGGAGAAGGTGGATCGGCGCACAGCGCCGAGCCGGATGAGGGTGCTGGAAGGAACGCGGCGGAGGAAATGTAGACGCGATTTTAAGCACTTACGCCATCAAGGTAGCGATCCGTCCAACACCCCTCATCCGACCGATCTTCGCTCGGCCACCTTCTCCCACAAGGGGAGAAGGGAAGAGCAGCACGCCCTCCCCCTCAAGCCCGCCTCGATTGCTCCAGCTCTCGACCGTTGAGCAGGCGCGCCTCGGCGCGGGCTCGCTGCCGGTCGTCGATGAAGGCAGCCTGGATCGAAACGGCGGCGCCCGGCAGGCCGTCGGCCCGGCAGGCCTTGCAGATCAGGCGCCCGGAAAGTGCTGATAGCGGTGTCTCCGGCCTCACCCCATGCCGCTTGAGCTCGGCCGGCTTCCACCACCTGTTGCGGCCGCAATCGATGCACTCGACGGCAATCGAGACGACATCGGCGATCGTCGCTTCCTTGCCCGCTAATGCCATGGCCATCCCCATCGTTGTTCCTGCTTTGTTCACATTATCGGTTTTCGAGGCGGAGTCGAGTCGGTTCCGCTTACACCAACGTGAAAGTTTCACTTGTTCATTTATTTGAGTTATGCTTCTATACCATGCAAGCTGGAATCGGCGCAGCCGCGGCCGCTCCGTCCACCGAATGCAAGGGAGTGACGATGGACCTCGCCCAGTTCGCCCAGGCCTGCGGTTATGCCGGCGACAGCCCGGCCATGCTTGCCGCCTTCGCGGCCATCCGCCAGGACGGCATCCGCACGGCGCGCCAGGGCCATCGCCAGCGCAAGGCGGCGATCGACCGGATGAAGCCGAGCCGCGCTTTGTTCCTGGCGGCGATCCGCCCGGCGCAGTCGGCCGAGGAGGCGATCGAGGACGCCGCCCGCTTCCTGTCGATGTTCCGCAACATGCCGCACTGGCGACAGGAAAGGCGCAGCGCCGACCTCGCCCGCGCCAGGCAGCAGCGCCTCTTCGCCCGCTTCTTCCGCCGCTACGGCTATCGCCTCTGGGCGTTGGAGGCCGCCTGAAGACGCGCGCCCCCCTTGCAGTCAAAACGGATATTGCGATCGCCAACACTGCGCCGTATGTCTCCGCGCGATGAGCGAGATCGAATTCCGTCGTGCCCAGGCGCCCGACCTGCCGGCGATCGTTGCAATGCTTGCCGACGATGCGCTCGGCGCAGACCGGGAAGACCCGTCCACGCCGCTCGCGCCATCCTATCTCGATGCCGTCAGCGCGATCGATGCCGATCCCAACCAGTTGCTGGCCGTGGCCGTCGAGGGCGAGCAAGTGGTCGGGACCCTGCAACTCACCTTCCTTCCGGGTATCTCCAGGAAGGGTGCCTGGCGCGACCAGATCGAAGGCGTTCGCGTCGCCCGGCAATGGCGCTCTCGCGGCGTCGGCAAGCTGATGATCGAATGGGCGATTGAAGCGTGCCGTTCGCGCGGCTGCAGCCTCATTCAGCTCACCACGGACAACAGTCGACGGGAAGCGCACACCTTCTACGAGCGCCTCGGTTTCACCGCCAGCCATCTCGGCTACAAGATGGCGCTGTAGGTCGCTGCAGCAGGCGCCGTCGGCGAAGCTGCCGATCTCCCCCCTTGCGGGGAGATGCCCGGCAGGGCAGAGGGGGGTGCTGTTCCCTCCGACCTGTCAACCAATCGGAGCCAAACCCTCAGGCTGATTCGAGTTGGCAACAACTGAAGTCGAAGTTGGCGATCCGTCCCACCCCCCTCTGTCCTGCCGGACATCTCCCCCGCAAGGGGGGAGATTGGATGTTGCTTCGACTTTCGCCAACCACCAACGCTGGAACGCAGGCAGACAGAGGGCGCCAAACTGAAACAATTGCCCTTCACCTGCCCTCCGCGCCGCTTGACAATCCGCCCACAATGTTCTCTTTATGTTCTCATCAAAACTCTAGACAAGGCGGCGTTCGAACCGCCGCGGGCGAACGGGCCGGATGGAAGCCAACATCCTCCACGCGGATCTGGATGCCTTCTATGCCTCGGTCGAACAACTGCTCGACCCGGCCTTGCGCGGCAAGCCGATTGCCGTCGGCGGCGGGGTAGTGCTCGCCGCATCCTATGAAGCCAAGGCGTTCGGCGTGCGCGGCGGCATGCCGGGACGGCGGGCGCGGGAACTCTGCCCGCAACTCATTTTCGTCGGCGGCCATTTCAAGGACTATCAGCGGCTGGGCGATGCGGCAATCAAGGTGCTGGGCGATTTCACGCCGGTGGTCGAGCGAATTTCCATCGACGAGGCCTTTGCCGACGTCGCCGGCTGCACCCACCTGTTCGGCTCGCCGGCCGAGATCGCCGGCAAGATCCGCCACCGCGTGCGGGCCGAGCTCGGCCTGCCGATCTCGGTCGGCGTAGCCCGCACCAAGCATCTGGCCAAGATCGCCTCACAGGTCGCAAAACCCGATGGGCTGGTGGTGGTCGATCCGCGCCACGAGCTGGAGTTCCTGCACCACCTGCCGGTCGAGCTGATGTGGGGTGTCGGCCCGGTCACCAGGGAGCGGCTGGCCGGCATCGGCGTCAACACCATCGGCGAGCTGGCGAAGACCAACAATGGCGCGCTGGAGCGCCTGCTCGGGCCGGCGGCGGGAGAAAAACTCAACGCGCTGGCGTGGAACCGCGATCCGCGCAAGCTGGAGACGCAGCGCCGGGCGCGCTCGGCGGGCGCGCAATCGGCGCTCGGCAGGAAGCCGGCCGACGAGGAAGTCTTCGTGCCGGCTTTGCTGCATCTGGCCGATAGGGTCGCCACCAGATTGCGGGCGAAATCCCGCCCCGGCCGCACGGTGACGGTTCGTGTCCGCTTTGCCGACCTGCGCTCGGTGACGCGCTCGATCACGCTCGACCAGCCGATTTCGGCAACCGCCATGCTGGCCGAGATCGCCGAGGCGCTGGTGCGCAAGGTGCTCATCGACCATCCGCACGAAAAGACAATCTCGCTGCTGGCGATCGCTGTATCGCATCTGGAGCAGCATGCCGGCCTGCAACTGGAACTGCCGCTCGGGCTCGCCGACGACCGCCGCCGCCCGGGCACCAGCAGGGGCGCGGCGCGCTGGACCGCAGATCGCGCCGTCGACAAGATCCGCGACCGCTTCGGCTGGGAGGCGGTCGGCTACGCCTCGGTCGCGCTAGGCCTACAGCGGTCGGTTCCCGACGCGTTTCGCGAGCTCGCCGAAAAGGAGCTGTGAGCTGCGCGGCCGGGGCGAAAAAAGACTATCCGACAGGAGCCAGGGGCGATACTGCCGGCCCGTTCAAGGCCGTGCCATCGACGGCAAAATGCGAGCCGTGGCAGGGGCAGTCCCAGCAGCGTTCCAGCGAGTTCCAATGAACGTGGCAGCCGACATGGGTACATGCGGCCGAGCGTTTGTAGAGCGTGCCGTCCTCGTCGCGAAAAGCCGCGACTTTGGTAAGACCTTCGCGCACGATAGCGCCCTGCCCCGGCCGCAGCTTGTCGGCGGAATCGATTTCACCAGGCGCGACATACTCGGCAAAACTCCTGATCGCTGTCGCATTCTCCGCTAGATAATCGCCGATCGCCCGTACCGTCTTGCGGGAGGGTTCGTAAAGTTCCCGCCAGGGGCTTTGCCGCTTCAGGATCAGGTCCGAAATCAACAGGCCGGCCACGACCCCATGGGTGATGCCCTGGCCGGAATCGCCGGTAGCAACGAAGACTCGCCGATCACCGGGATTGCGGCCGATGAATCCGGCATAATCGACGGTCTCCATCACCTGCCCGGACCATCGATTGGCTTCCGCGCCGATATCGGGCACCAATTTTTTGATCCAGGCCGCCAGGGCCGTGAAGCGGTGGTCGGCGTCGTCGGCCTGCCCTGTCTTATGGTCTTCACCACCGACGATCAGAAAGTCGGTCTCGCCTTCGCCAGGCTGCAGACGAACGTAGTGATAGGGGTCCAGCGTGTCCCAATAGAGTGCATCCGGCAAAACGTCGCGCGCGATCTCGAACGACATCGCGTAGGTCCGATAGGGCGCTTGCTTGGTATGGAGCGCGACCCGATCGTTGATCGGCGAGTTGGTGGCGACAACGGCCGATTTGGCAGACACGGCAAAGCCCGAGACCGTGCTTACGCGCACGCCGTCGGTCTCCTCAACTTTGTCGACGATGGTCTCCGCATAAAGCGCGCCGCCGCGCGCGCGGATGCCGGCAGCCAGCCCGCGGAGATATTTGAGCGGGTGAAATGTCGCCTGATTGGCGTAGCGAAGGATCGGTGCATCCGAAAAGCCTGCAAGCGGCACGCCCACGGTTTTCTCGACGTCGACACCGATTTTCCGGGCGGCGTCCAGTTCGCGCTCGATGACGGATTCCTTCCTGCCCGACGCCGGAAACAGAAAACCGTCGAGGCGGCGGAAATCACACGCGATACCCTCCGCCTCCAGGATCGATTGGATACGGTCAATAGCGGCCGACTGGCTTTGATAGTAAATCCGCGCCAGTTCCTCGCCGCGCAATTTGATCAGTTCCGAAAAATAGTCATCGCAGATCGATGACAGGTGCGCGGTGGTGCGGGCCGTCATGCCGCTTCCGATCCGGCCGCGATCGAGCACCGCCACCTTTTGCCCGGCGATGGCCAGTTCGTAGGCGACCGACAGTCCGACAATGCCAGATCCGACGACCACGACATCGACCTGTTCACTCCGCTCGAGCGGAACCGCATCAGGCGCTACTTCGGTTCTCGCCCAAACGGATACAGTCCTTTCGTCGCCGACATTCATGGCGGAGCCCTTCATACTCGACATTCGGATAAACGGACGCCAGGATTCAAAGTTCCTCGACGCCTGAATGCCTGCGTAAGCTTGACGTCACCGCCGGTCCGCCCCGACGCGTTGTGAGCCGGCCTGGCTGGGGCGGTGCACTTGGCGCCAGGAGCGATCGTTTCCTGCAAATGCGACATTCGAGGCGGCCCTGGTCGTCAGACCAAAAGCGTTGCGCTGCCCCAGGCGATCAGGGCGATGCCGGCCGCCCGGCCAACCCACTGGCCGACAGGAAACACCTTTTCAACCAGCACCAGAATAGCGAGCCCGGCAACCCACACCAGATTCATTATGCCACCCACGAACAATAACGCCATCAGCATCCAGCAGCATCCGACACAGAACGCCCCGTGCAGCGCGCCCAAACGCAGCGCGCCAAGTGTGTGGGGACGCCAGTGGCGGGAAAGGAACGCCGTCGGCTTCCTGCAATGCGACAGGCAGGCGTTCTTGAGCGGCGAGAGCTGATACAGGCCCGCGGCGATCAGGACGATGCCTGAAAGCCAGCGGCTCTGCGAACTCATCGTCGCCGCGGTAACGAATGCCTCGCGTTCGAGCAGCCAATGCAACGCAGCTGCCGCGACGGAGAACCCCAGCCAGACCAGGAGATAGCCTGCCATGAATACGCCGGTGGGCGCGAGCTTGTCCTGGATCTGCCCTTGTGCGAGCGCATGGCGATGCACGCGCGCATAGAGCAGGACAGTCGGCGCCGCGCTCGGAGACATCATGGCGATCATCATGACCCACCACATGGCGATCATCAGCGCCCAGTTCGCCGCCCCCCAGACCCGCGGTTCCGTCGCCGTGGCCATTGCGCTCATGTCCATGCCGGGCATGTCCATGCCAGACATATCGGAGGTCATGTCGGCGGTTTGCTGGTGGGGGAATAGCGCGACCCTCGTCATCTCCCACGCATTCATGCCGAGCCCTGCACCGGCGACGATATAAAGCCAGCCCAGCAGGCACAGCGCCGCCACGCCCGCAATCGTGATGACGCGGTCGCGTCTGAGCAGCCGTTCCAGTGGCGACCCACCGTCCATGCGGCGCGTCAGGCCCGCACCACCCCGTGATTGTTGAGATGCAGCCGGGCGAACTGGCCGTAACTGTCCTTCATATTCACCTGAACCGGCCCGCTGGTTGTGCTTGAAGCGCTGCCGATCTCGGCGACCGCATATTCGAAGCCGTTCGGCAACACGATCTGAGCGCGCGAGTCCGCGCCCGTCACCTTGTTGCGAATTGGTTCGCCGACCGTTTCGATGTAGTCCTTGACGAAGATGCGGCCCCTGCGGCCGTCGATATCGAGGTCGAGATCGATCTTGGTGAAAACCGGCTCATTCATTTTTGTCACGGTTGAGGCGTAGACGGCGAACATCGTCGCGAACGGGTCGGTGTCCTGGCCGGTCATGATGCGCAGCAGCGCTTGACGCTGCCGGTCGGTTGCATTCTCGTCGACGAAAGCGATGGCTTCGCCATTGCCTTCGTGGATCGCGCCAGGCCATTTGAAGATCGCGGCGATCCGCAGGCCGTCGAGAGCGGTTTCGCCATGATGACCTTCGTCAATCTGGATGCCCGCCACCGCATGGCAATGGCCTTTGTCGGGCAGCGCATTGAATTGACAGTTGCAGCCATATTCGCAGGTGCAATTGACGAGTTCCCGTCCCTTGATTTCCCAAGACGTCATGCTGTCCTCCCTGATGCGAAGTATTAGACCATCATCATACACCTGCGCCGGCCGTGCCGCCATCCTGTGGCGCCAAGAGTGATCGCGACAAGAGGCGGCAGGCCAATGCGGTTTCTTGTCGAATTTGGGTGAACATACCCCCCGGAGATGGCGGGGCGATATCGGAACGGCAGACGTGGGTCGAAACAAGCGTTTCCGAGCGCAACCCGCCAAGGTCCGGAAATGACCCCAGAAGGGGCGTTCGGCAGCGATCCGAGCAGCAAGGATTTGGCAGGACCGGAAATCGGCATGGAATGCCGCAATCATCATCATGTCCCGTCCAAGTTGTGGACACTTCCTTCTCAAAGGCGCACTCTTGGCATGCGAAACGCGAGCCAGAGTTTCGTCCAACGCTTCACATGCCTGACTTGCGTCGGTGATTGTCTGACCTATCCGGATACTTCCGGATGGGCAGACCTCACATTGTGTCGCCTATCCGTGATCAGGCTACGGCCTAAGGCACGTTGCAGCCCGTTCCGGATCAACTGGGAGGTAAACAACATGCCTGATTTTCAGCGCAGAGAACTTCTTGTTCAAGGAAGCGCGGCTCTTGCCGCAATTGCTGCTCTCTATACCTCGCGTCGGGCTTACGCTTTTCCAACACGGCCGAGCGAGGAAGTTATTCCGTGGCTGGATCAGCCGACCAAAAATCCCGATCCGGTGGGTATCCAGAAGCAGCTTGTCTGGGAGGATTTGGATAGCTGGATAACGCCAAACGACAAGTTCTTCAGCATCTCGCATTTCAACCGACCAACGATCGACGAGAAGACATGGTCGATGGAGATCGGAGGCTTGGTCAAGAAGCCCTTGGAGTTAACGCTCGCCGACATCAGGGCGCGACCGCGGCAGGAGGTCGTTTTCACAGTGGAATGCTCGGGCAACCACGGATTTCCCTTTTTCACCGGCGGCATCGGCAATGCCCGTTGGGCAGGGACGCCGCTCGCCCCGATCCTCGAGGAAGCCGGTGTTCTGGAGAAGGGCATCGAGGTCGTCTTTTTCGGTACCGACACAGGCGAGGTCCCGATACGCGACGTCAAGATGCAGCAGAACTTCGCTCGTAGCATGTCGCTCGCCGACGCGATGAACCCCGACAATCTCCTCTGCTATGAAATGAATGGAGCCGCCTTGCCGGCGGCCAACGGCTTCCCGGTACGGCTCATTGCTCCAGGCTGGTACGGGATCGCCAACGTCAAGTGGCTAAAGCGCATCGAGGTTCGCGATACGCGGTTCATGAGCCTTCTGATGGCCCGTGACTATGTCACCATCCGGGAAGAGGACCACAACGGCGAGACCGTATGGGCCGAGACTTCAGTTGGGCGAGCGCTGATAAAGTCCGCGCCTGCGAAGGTTACCCGGAAAGACTCGGATTACCGCATCGTTGGGGCAGCCTGGGGGGCGCCGACCGACCGGGTCGAAGTGCAAATCGATCAGGGGCCTTGGGCACCAGCGACCATTGACCACAGTGAGGAGGCAGAACACGCCTGGAAAATTTGGTCCCTGGATTGGGCAAATCCCTCTTCTGGAGAACACACGGTGACCTCGCGCGCGGTCAGCACCACGGGACAAATTCAACCGGCGATGGACGATCCCTTGATTGCCAAGAAACACACATACTGGGAAAGCAATGGCCAGGTGACGCGCCGCGTGCGTATCGGCTAGCGAATTTTGCAGCCAAATAGATGCGGCAAAACAGATGGTTAGAGCGGGTTACCGGTTCCAGAGAACCGGAACCAGTCTAAGAACTTGCTGCCGTGTGACAATTTGCGTTTGGGTCACCCAGGAGGAGGCTGCCTGATCCGAAAGCTGGCACCGCTCTATATCGAGCATGACGGGTGTAGGCCGTAGATCCTCTTCGCGACGATACCGGTCCCCGAAATCGGGGGCGGAGCCCTTCAGCTTAGTGATCGAGGCGATGGCAGACTTGTCCGGTGGCGCAACCTTGGCCATGTCGCCTTCGCGCGCCATTTCCGCACCATTTCCAGCCTTCTGCTCACCTCTCCACGGCCCTGATCTCCGCGTCGACCAGGCACCAGGGCGCATAGCGGAAGTCGCGGATCTGGATGACCTCCTCGCCCGCCCATTCAACCAGCACGAAGCCGCGCACGGCGCCGTCGGCCGCTTGCGGGTCGCGGATGAGGATCGCCGGCCTGCCGTCGACGAAGCCGAGCGACAATGTCCAGTCGCTGATACGATCGTAATTGCCGAAATAGGTCGACGCCTGGGCCTTGCCGCGCAGGCGGACGCGGTTGACGACATCGAGCCGGACGTCCTCTGCGATCAGTGCCCTGACCGCGTCGAAGTCGCGCGCGTTGAACAGGTCGACATAGCGCCGCAGCCGGCGCTCGTCATCGGCGTCGAGCCTCGGCGCGAGCGCCTGCTCGGGCTGCAGCGCCAGCAGCTTGAGCTGCGCCCGCCCGCGATGCAGCGCGGCCTTGGTGGCGGCGAGCGTCGCGCCGGTCACCTCGCAGGTCTCATGCAGGCTGAGGCCGAGCACGTCGACCAGGATCACGGCGCTGCGCTGCGGCACCGAAAGCTGCATGAAGGAGCGCAGGCCCGTCTGGGCGGCGAGCCGGCTGTCGGCGCTGCCGGAGGGATCCTCGATGACGCTCATGTCGGCCTCGGTCATGCGCGACCTTTCCCGATTGCGCCGCCGCAGATGATCCTGCGCGGCATTGTGGGCGATGCGAAACAGCCATTGCTCCGGCCGTTCGACCATCGCACCGCCGTCGATCGCCTGCAGCGCGTTGATCAGCACCTCCTGAACGATGTCCTCGCCGTCGATCACCGAGCCGGCCATGCGCGCGCAGTAGCGATGCAGCCTTGGCCGCAACCCGACGAGCATCGCCTCCAAAGTCGCCCTGTTCATTTTCGGCGTAGCATCCCGTTTCTGCGCGAGCGGCATGGCAGGCGCTATCCCGCCTTCTGATCCGCCAGCATACGGTAATTGCCGATGACTTTGACAGGCGATCGCATTGCCGGGGTCGAACGGCGTTCGGCGTGGTTTTCCGCAAATGCCTTGAAGGCGGCAAGCTCGGTCAGCGCCGACGAAACGCCGTTCTGGCCGACGATGTGGACGAACGAGCCGTCGTCCAGCTCGAGCACGAGATAGCGCACCGTCGGCGGTGCCGCCTCGCCCAGCGCTTCGAACACTTTTTCGACCAGCGCGCGGTTATCTTCCAGGTCGGCTTGGTTCACACCGTATCGAATGAGCGCGTAGTCCATTGTCGTCTCCTGACTAGTTGGTATGAACGAAGGACGACCGGCTGCGCTGAAAAGATTCTCCTTGTGGAAGAATCTTTTCGGTTGCCCGCAACGTCTTTCCCGCGTGGGCGGCTGCGCGGCAGCCATCAAGCAGGAGCGACGATCATGCATATCCAGTTTGCCGAGCTTCCGGTATTCGACCAGGACCGCGCCAAGGCGTTCTACACCAGGCATCTCGCCTGTCAGGTCCTGGCCGACCAGAAGATGGGCGATGGCGGCTGGCGCTGGATCGAGCTGGCATTTCCGCATGCCGTGACGAACCTGCATTTCATCAGGCGCGCCGACGACGCCCCCGGCGCGGAGCCCGTATTGGTGCTGGTCGACGAAAATGTCGGAGCAATGAGCGCGGCGTTGAAGGCGGGCGGCGTCGAAATCATCACCGAACCGCATGATGCGCCGTGGCAGCCGGGGCGCACGGTGGCGGAGTTTCGCGACAGCGAAGGCAACCGCATGGTCCTCGCCAGCCGATAAGCCACCGGAGCCCTCTGTCCGGCGGGCGTCCTACCTAAGTCCTACCCTCCGGCCGGACCATCGGCCGTGCTTCCTTCGTATTATTATTTCGTGACCTCTGCGCGCCGGAACCTTCCCTTGCATCGGGCGTTCGGGCGCTGTATTCGCGATGCCTCATATTTAGGCAGGCGGAGGAAATGCGAACAAGGGCGGGTGGCAAAACAAACATGGGCCGGGGAGGAGCATCTTACCATGTCGAACCGTAAAATCGGAATGTCCCACAGTTTGGGGCTGCGCGTTGCTGACCTCAAATCCAGAATGCAAACTGCCCAGATTACCGAGCACGAGATCAAGACGTTTCAAAAGGTTGCCGCCATCATGGGCGGCGCCGAAGGCTCATTGCGCCTCGACTCGGACGATCTGATCGCCGCGTCTTTCCTCGTCGATCCCTTGGAAGATCTCCCGCTCTCCAGTTGAGGCGCTGAACGCGGGTCGAAACCCTATCGGGTTTGAACCTGCGATTGCCGCCAGCGGAGCATCCGCCAGCCGAGGCCGCATGCGAGGATGACGTTGGCCAGCGCCAGACCAGAAAGCGCGGCCAACGTCCCATGCGGGCCGAAGCGCTCCAGCAGCAATGCGCCGGCCGAGGGTGCCGCCGCCTGGGCGATCAGGCTCGGCATGGCGAGGCGGCCCATCAGCTTCGCGTAGCCGTTCGAGCCGAACAGCGCGAGCGGCAACGTCCCCCGCGCGATGGATTCCAGGCCGATGCCCGCGCCATAGAAGCCGAGCGCCAGCGGGATGATTGGCATGCCGGCCCAGAGCGCCGAAACGCCGATCGCCACAAACGTAACCGAGGCGAACTTGGTCAGGATCGGATGGTGGTAGCGCGCGATGGTCATCTCGATCGCGCGCGCCGCCACCTGGGACGGGCCGACCAGCGCGCCGAGCCCGACGGCCGCGGCCAGCGCCATGCCGCTGCCTTGCAGGATGGTGAGCAGATGCACCGACACCGTCGAGGAGATCACCGCCGCAAGCGTAAGGGTGGCGGCCAACACGATCATGATCGACGGATCGGGATTGCCTTCGCCGGCCGGCGTCGCCTGGTTCAATCCTGGCCCGACCGGCAATCCTGGCCCGACTGCCGGCTGCGGCGCCTCACGAGGCAGGATCACGAGATAGAGCGGAAGCGCAATCACCAGCTGAAAGACAGCGTAGGCCAGGCAGGTGCCGCGCCAGCCGACCTCCCCAAGAAGCCAGGCCGAAATCGGCCAGCAGATCGTACTGGCAAAACCGCCGAACAGCGTCAGCGTGGTAATGGCGGAGCGCGCGCCGTGGCCGTAGTGGCGCCCAAGCGTCGCGAAAGCGGCATCGTAGAGCCCAGCCCCCATGCCCAGTCCGATGACCAGCCAGGCTGCGATATAGGCCGCAAGATTAGGGGCGAGAGCCAGCCCGATCTGGCCGAGCCCGATGCATCCGGCGCTGAACGCCAGGACGTTGCGGCCGCCATGCCGCTCGATCGACGACCCGACGCGCGGCGAGATCAATCCTGCCGTGAGCAAGCCGAGAGACAGGCCGCCGACAACCCATGCCAGCGGCCAGCCGGTATCGGAGGAGACCGCCGGCGCAATGACCGCTGGAAGATAGTAGGAAGATCCCCACGCCATGATCTGCGTCAGGCCAAGCGCGGTGATGATTGCGCCGCGGCTGCGCAGGATGGTGGGCGAAGGCGCCAGAAGGCTCATGCCGCGACGCCGCAGCCACAGCCGCTTTTGCCGATCGCCTTTGCTTCGGCATCGGCGACACAGCAGGCATCCACCGCTACCGGCGCCGGACCGCCGCAGCAGCCCGTGTCGGCAATGCCGATCCGCGGCACGGTGCAGACGCCGGTCTCCGGCAACACGAGCTGGACATTGTCGGCGGCCACCATGTCGCCGGCGATCGCCGCGGCGACGGAGCGGACCTGCTCATACCCGGTCAGCAGCAGGAAGGTCGGCGCACGGCCATAGCTCTTGATGCCGACCGTATAGAACCCATGCTCGGGATGGCTGAGCTCGCGGTGACCGTGCGGCGGCACGTCGCCGCAGGAATGTTCGTTGGGATCGATCAGCGGTCCCAGTGCCCTGACACTTTCCAGCCACGGATCGAGCTCGAGCCGAAGCTCGCGCGTCAGCGACAGATCGGGGCGCTGTCCGGTCGCGGCGATGATGCGGTCGACCGGGCCAATCCGCTGCAAGCCGTCCTTGGTCTGGCCTTCGACGACCAGCCGGCCGTCGGCATCGCGGATCGAAACGGCTGCAAAGCCCGTCACCAGTCTGACGCCGCCGCTCTCGGCGAGTTCGCGCACTTCGGCGCCGAGTTCGCCGCGTGCCGGCAATTGGTCGGCATCGCCGCCGCCATAGATGCGCACCAGGTCGGTGCCGCGCGTTGTCCAGATGAAGGCCGTGCCGGGCTCCATATCCGCCAGCCTGGCGAGATCTAGCAAGGCATTAGCGGCTGAATGGCCGGAGCCGGCGACCAGCGTCGTCTTGCCGGCATAAAGGCGGCGGTCGCGGCCGAGGATGTCGGGGATGCCGTAGGCGATGCGATCGGCAAATTGCGCTTCGCCTACGGCATGAATTCCGCCGGCGCCGAGCGGGTTCGGCATCTGCCAGGTTCCCGAAGCATCGATGACGGCGCGGGCGCTGTCGCGCCGCGTGCCACTGGCGGTTTCGATCACCAGCATGAACGGCCGGTTTTCGCGTTCCTTGCTCAGCACCTTGTCGGCGCCCCAGCGCGAGATGCCGACGACCCGGGCACCGGTTTCGATCGACGGCGACAATTGCGGAAGCTTTGCAAGCGGCTCGAGGTAGTCCGCGACGAGGTCGTTCGCGGTCGGGAATGCCTCAGGCTCCGGCATCCGCCAGCCACGCGCCTCGAGCAGGCTTCTAGACGCCTGATCGACGCAATAGCGCCAAGGCGTGAACACCCGGACATGGCCCCAATCCCTGAGGTTGGATGCAACCCTATTGCCGGCTTCGTAGACTTTGACAGGAATACCTTGCGCGATGAGGTGGACCGCTGCCGCCAGGCCGACCGGCCCGGCGCCGATCACCGCGACGGGAAGCCTTTCGATCATCTCCATATCTTCCGTCCTTCCGGTAGTTTCGAATTATAATGCCAAAAAATTACGCCGCCGTCTTGGCCGTCGCTTCCACCGAAGCCGGCGCACAGGTGGCGTCGGCGCAGCATTCGTCCGCGAGGTATCCGATGAGCCCGTTCATGGCGGGATAGTTGGCCCGGCAGATCAGCGTCGTCGCCTGCCGCTCCTGTGTCACCAGGCCGGTGTCGACCAGCCGCTTGAGGTGATGCGACAGCGTCGAGGCCGCGATGCCGAGCCTGTCCTGGATGCGCCCGACCGGCAGCCCTTCATCGCCCGCCCGCACCAGGGTGCGGTAGAGCTGCAACCGCGTCGGGCTGCCGAGGGCTTCCAGTTGCGAGGCTGCTTTTTCGAGTATCATGGAAACACCTTAGCTCCGAGAGCCCACGACGTCAACGCTTATTTCGAACATTCTCGAATAACCGGACAATCGCCGTCTCGTTTGCGCCAACCGCCCGCCTCAAATCGACCGCTGATTTACCCGTCTGGCAAGCTCTTCCGCGCTTTCGACGCGTTCGGAATATCGGTTGGTGAGATAGGCCGACCGGTCGCGCAGAAGAAGCGTGAATTTCATCAGCTCCTCCATCACGTCGACGATGCGGTTGTAGTAGGGCGAGGGCTTCATGCGCCCGGCCGCATCGAATTCGTTGAATGCCTTTGCCACCGACGATTGGTTGGGGATCGTAAACATGCGCATCCAGCGGCCCAGGATACGCAGTTGGTTGATGGCATTGAAGCTTTGTGAGCCGCCGGAAACCTGCATGACGGCAAGCGTCCGGCCCTGGGTGGGACGCACCGAGCCCAACGACAATGGCAGCCAGTCGATCTGCGATTTCATGATACCGGTCATTGAACCGTGACGTTCGGGCGAACACCAGACCTGACCTTCGGACCAGAGCGAGAGCTCACGCAGCTCTCTCACCTTGGGGTGATCGGCGGGCGCCGAATCCGGCAGCGGCAGACCGGCAGGGTTGAAGATACGGACTTCAGCGCCAAGCCAGGTCAAGATACGTGCCGCTTCCTCAGTGGCCATGCGGGAATAGGAACGCTCCCGCAAGGAGCCGTAGAGCATCAAGATCCGAGGCTTGTGGGCCGAGGCGGCCACATCGAACAGCGCAGATGCATCGATTGCCGGGAGTTGCTCCATATCTATGTTTGGCAGGGACCCTGCGTGATCGACTGGTTTCATGGCTTCAAAGCTTTCTTATTTCGAGTTTCATCGAAATAGATAGGCGTGATACGTCGTGGCGTCAAAGCAAATTTCGAGAAATGTCGAAATACTCTAGGCGACGCGCTTGCCGCTGGCGTCGACGACGACCTCGCCTTCCTCCTTGGTGAAGGGGCCGATATCCGGATTGAGCAGGATATCGAGCACCGCTTCGGAGGGTCGGGCGAGCATGGTGCCGAGCGGCGTCACCACGATCGGCCGGTTGATCAGGATCGGATGCGCCAGCATGAAATCGAGGATCTCGTCGTCGCTCCACTTCGGGTCGCCCAGGCCAAGCTCGGCATAAGGCGTGCCCTTTTCGCGCAGCAATTGGCGCGGCGTCATGCCCATCGCTGCGATCAGTTCGACGAGCTTTTCGCGCGACGGCGGGGTTTTCAGATATTCGATCACCTCCGGCTCCTCGCCGGACTGCCTGATCATGGCCAGCGTGTTGCGCGAGGTGCCGCAATCGGGGTTGTGGTAGATGGTGACGGTCATTGCGCAGCTTTCATCTGTCCGACTGGTTTCGGTTGGGCGAGCAGCCACCCTGCCAATGCCATGGCGAGCAACGCGCCCAAAAGCTCGGCGGCGATGAAGCCCGGCAGATCGGTGGGACGGATCCCGGCAAAAGTGTTGGAGAACGCGCGGGCGATGGCGACGGCCGGGTTGGCAAAGGATGTCGACGCGGTGAACCAATAGGCGGCGGTGATATAGAGCCCAACCAGCCAAGGGATAGAATCCGGGCGCGAACGCAGGCCGGCAAGAATGGTGAAGACCAGCCCGAAGGCGGCGACCAGCTCCGCAATCCATTGGCCGCCTCCGGTCCGCACCGTCGCCGACACTTCCAGGATCGGCAATTCGAACATTGCATGCGCCAGGAACGTTCCAGCGATGCCGCCGGCAATCTGGGCGGCGACGTAGGCCAGCGCTGCGTTCGTTTCGATTTCACGCCGAAGCGCGAACACCAGCGTCACCGCCGGGTTGAAGTGCGCTCCGGAGATCGGCCCGAATATGGTGATGAGCACGACCAGGATCGCCCCGGTCGGCAAGGTGTTGCCGAGCAGCGAGACGGCGACATCGTTGCTCAGCCTGTCAGCCATGATGCCGGAACCGACCACGGTGGCGACCAGCAGAGCCGTGCCGAGGGCCTCGGCAACAAGGCACCGGGAAAGCTGAACCACCTCAGCCGGCCTTCGGCAGATTGCGGCCGATCTCGTCGAGGCGCTTCTGCAGCGCAAGTCTGTCGACCGCATTGATCGGCAGGCTGACAAAGATCGAAATTCGGTTGTTGAGCATGCGGTAGGCTTCGGCGAAGGCGAGATGCTTTTCCGCCTCGGTGCCTTCGACGGCTGCAGGATCAGGTACGCCCCAATGCGCCGTCATCGGTTGCCCGGGCCAGACCGGACAGGATTCGTTGGCGGCATTGTCGCAGACCGTGAAGACGAAATTCATCTCTGGGGCACCTGGCTCCGCAAACTCTTGCCAGTCTTTCGAACGGGCGAACGACGTGTCGTAGTTGAGGCTTTTCAAAAGCTGAAGGGCATAGGGATGAACCTCTCCCTTCGGATGCGATCCAGCCGAATAGGCCTTGAACTTGCCTGCGCCGACGCGGTTCAGGATCGCCTCGGCGAGAATCGACCTTGCCGAATTGCCGGTGCAGAGAAAAAGAACATTGTATGGCTCGCTCATCGCGCACCTCCCTTCTAGCAGTTGCAGGTCACAGCCTGGATCACAGGCTGGCAAAGTTCCGGCGCGCCATTGCAGCAGTCCTCCATCAGGTAGGCCAGCAGATCGCGAAAGCCGGTCATATCGGCGAAATAGCGCACGCTGCGGCCCTCCCGTTCGGTCCGCACCAGGCCGGCATGCGACAGGATCTTGAGATGGGCCGACATCGTATTCGGGAACGCGGCGAGCCGCGAAGCGATCTCGCCCGCCGGCACGCCGTCGGCTCCAGCCCGCACCAAAAGGCGAAAAACGTCCAGCCGGGTTTCCTGGCCGAGCGCGGCAAGCGCCGAAAGGGCGAGTGTCTTGTCCATAATTCCAGGATTCCAGAAATGGCGAAGAGAGTCAACGCGCCTCTGCCAGCGACCCAAGGCAATCTCTCAGTTTTGAATTCGCCCTTTAATCGTTTGCGTTGCCCCTCACCTGCCTGCCGGCATCCTCTCCCCGTATAGTGACGGGGAGAGGGGCCTCGTCATCGGTGATTTCGCCAAACATCAGCGGTGCAGAAACGACGCCAACGCTGCGGCCAGCCACTTCTCCCCGTCACTATACGGGGAGAAGTGCCCGGCAGGGCGATGAGGGGCGGCGCCGACTTGTACAACTGATCGTATCCGACACATCGAAGCGATGCCCGCTGCCCTCGGCGGCTCGCTCGACCAAATCAGCCAGGCACCGTGGCGGCAATGGCATCAGCGCGGCCAAGACCGGCAACCGCTTTCCTGACCCGCTGCAGATGCGCCTGGCGTCCGGCGGCCGAGACGCTGTCCATCCGGTAGAGCGCCAGGAATTTGGTCCGGCACAGCGGATGGCAAACGGAGCGGAAGCCGCGCAGCAGGGTCCGCCGGCCGGGCTGTCCCATGATCCACGACATCAGCGGCGTGGCACCGCATGTGGTCATCGCCATCACCCGGCGTATGTGCCGCAATTTGGGCCGCGGACCGCGTCGTGCGGTCGGCATCTCGAAAGCGAAGCCCGGCACCAGCACACGCTCCAGCCAGCCTTTCAGCATCGCCGGCACGCCATACCACCAGGTCGGGTAAATGAAGACGACCGCCTCGGCCCAGAGCAGCTCCTGCGCATGTTCGTGCACCGGTTGCAGGTTCGCCGCCTTGTCGTGGTAACCGCGCCATTCCTGCGTGCGCATGACTGGATCGAAGCCGGTCGCATGGAGATCGAGCAGGTGGACCTGATGCCCCCTTTCGGCAAGCGTCTCCAGCACCGTATCGCGCACGGCGCCGTTGAAGCTGTCGGTGCAGGGATGGCAATAGACGACGAGGACCTTCATCTTGCGCTCAGCCCGGTCGGTCGCCAGAGGATCGCGGTGCTGCATGCAAGCGCGTCGCATGCAAACAAGCCACCCGCAGACATAGTCGATCAGCTGTTTTCATGCGAAGCCCCGCAGCCCCATATCAAGACGCAACACCTCCAGTCGCGTCAAGCCCCGCTCGTTCGCTCAAGGAAAATTGCGCAGACATGGGCTTGCTGGAGGGCGCTGTCCCGCATGCCTTGAGCTACTCCGCGGATGCGGCGCTGCGGCGTATCATGCCCAAGAACTCCCAGCATTGTTCCCAGAATGTCTGCGCCCTAGCTTCAGGGCGTGTTCAAAGCGTCAGGAGAAAACGATGCAGACAGGAAAACTGAGCGGCAAAATCGCCTTGGTGACGGGCGCCTCCTCCGGCATCGGCGAGGCCACCGCCTTGGCGCTGGCGGCCGAGGGCGCCACGCTGGCGATTGCCGCGCGGCGCACTGAGCGCCTGGACGATCTGGCGAGGCGGATCCGTGAGACCGGCAGCACCGCGCTGCCGATTGCCGCCGACGTCACCGACGAAGCGCAAGCCACGGCGATGGTCGAACGGGTCCTGCAGGAGTACGGCCGGCTCGACATTCTGCTTGCGGTTGCCGGCGTCGGCGTCGCCGCGCCGTTCCGCAATACGACGCCGGAAGAATACCGCCGGATGGTCGACGTCAACATTCTGGGCCTGCTTTATCCGATCCATGCGGCGCTGCCGTCGATGCAACGGCAAGGCGCCGGCCACATCGTCGTCGTTTCTTCCGGCACCGGCCGTTATATCCACCCTTCGGTGGTCTATTCCGGCACCAAGCACGCGGTAAGCGCGATGGCGGAATCGCTTCGCCGCGAGATCGGCAAGGACGGCATCCGCGTGACCTGCATCGAGCCTGGCGCCGTCAAGACCGAGTTCACCCAGAATATGCGCGCCGATGTGCGCCAGGCGGTCGAGCTAAGGCTTGGCGACATGGAGCAGCTGGAAAGCGAGGACATCGCCGCCGCCATCCAGTATGCGGTGACGCAGCCGCCACGGGTCAACGTCAACATCCTGACGCTCTATCCGACCGAGCAGGCATGAGCTTGGCCGACAGATATGGTGCCCTGCGCCGCCCCGCAGCATCATCCCCCGGTCATCAGCGTGAACACAAGCTGCCGCAGCTTGCCGCCCGGGCCGAATTCGACCCGGTCGAAATCGCGGCTCGCCTGCCGCTGTGCCTGCGAAATTCCGGCGAGCCGTCTCGTCACTTCCGTCCTGATCTTGCTGCAGCCGCGGTCGTCGGGGACGGTCAGGCCGATCGTGGCCGCCTCGATCTTGTGCACCATGTCGATGATGCTGGCGCCGTGCACCTTCTCGTGGGCGGCGAGGCCGGTTGCGAAAACCTCCCAGTTCTTCTGGATGGCGCCCGGCAGCCGCGCGGCCGGCTTCGGCAAGGTGTAGGTGATGATCAGCTTCCGGCCGCGCCGACACCAGCACGCAGGCGTCGCCTTGCGGCTGGTAGTCCCTCACCCAGGTCAGCTTGAAATTGGTATGCGCGATGACGCGGCGCTCGCCGAGCAGCGGCCCGCGCCCGCCGATCGAGGCATAGAGCTCCGGCCCGGATTGCCCTGAGACGGCATAGGTCTCGACCTTCTCGACTGCCTGCCAGCCGGCATGCGCCGGCGATGCCGGCAGAGAGGCGAGCAGCAGGCAAAGGCGAATGGCTGTTTTCATGCAAGTCCTCGCAGCCGCTGCGCACGATGCAAAAGACATGCAGTTCCCTTCCGTGGACATAGCCTGCGGCCGGCTATAGTGGGATGCTCGTATACAAGAATCCACAGGCAACGCCATGTCGCCGCGACCGAACATTGCCCGGCAACGCCCTGCCCCCGGGACCCAGCCTCCCGGCGTCAGCCTGTGCCGCGCCCTGTCGAAGCTTGGCCTGTGCTCGCGTAAGCAGGCCGAGCTTCTGGTTGCCGAGGGGCGCGTGCGGGTTGCCGGCAAGATCGTGCGCAACGGCTCGATGCGCGTCGATCCCGGCCGCGACCGCATCGAGGTCGACGGCCACCGCGTCGCTGCCGAGCGCAAGGTCTATCTGATGCTCAACAAGCCGCGCGGGCTGGTCACCACCCGCGACGACCCGCAGGACCGCGGCACCGTCTATGATTGCCTGGCAGGGCTCGACCTGCCCTTCGTCTCGCCGGTCGGCCGCCTCGACAAGGCGAGCGAGGGCCTGCTCGTGATGACCAACGACACGCGCTTCGCGCAGCGCCTGCTCGACCCCGCCTCGCATGTCGCCAAGACCTATCACGTGCAGATCGGCGCCCTGCCCGACGAGGCCATGTTGGCGCGGCTGCGCGCCGGCGCGACAGTCGATGGCGACTTGCTGACGGCCCGGTCGATCGAGCTGCTGCGCGGCGGCACCAGCACCGCTTGGCTGGAGATCGTGCTCGACGAGGGCCGCAACCGCCATATCCGAAGGCTGCTCGGCGCCCACGATATCGAGGTGCTACGCCTGGTGCGCGTTGCGATCGGCCCATTGCAGCTCGGCGACCTCGCCAAGGGCAAGACACGCCATCTGACCGCCGAAGAGCTGGCGCTGCTTCGGGCCTGAAGGACAGAGCGAAGCATCACCCCGCACCCAGGCCGGTTTGATGAGCGTTCTCATGGATTTCGGCAAAATCCAGCCCATATCCTAGATATGGAGCTTTGAGCGTGAAACTCGCGCGTGCGGTCCTGCTTGCCGCGGCTTTCGTGGCTGCTGCGGCCGTTTGTCCCTCTTCCGCAACCGGAGAGGCGAACGGCCGGGAGAAAATTGTGTTGCGCGTCGAGATGGACGGCGCCATCGGTCCGGCGAGTGCCAGGCAGCTCGAGGAAGCGCTGGCGGTGGCCGCGGACCGAAACGCCCAGGCTCTCATCCTGCAGATGGACACGCCCGGCGGGCTGGTCACCAGCATGCGCGAGATGATCGCCGCTATCCTCGCCTCGCCGGTTCCCGTCATCGGCTATGTCGCGCCCGCCGGCGGGCACGCGGCGAGCGCCGGAACCTACATCCTCTACGCTACCCATGTAGCGGCGATGGCGCCCGGCACCAATCTGGGCGCGGCAACGCCGATCGAGATGGGCGGGCCGCTGCCATCGTTTCCCGGCGACAAGAACGATGGCCCGGAGGCGGACAAGGACAAGAAGAACGCACCCGCGGGCGATGCGATGATCGCCAAGGCGACGAACGACGCCGTTGCCCTGATCCGCAGCCTGGCTGAATTGCGCGGGCGCAATGCCGAATGGGGTGAAAAGGCCGTGCGCGAGGCGGCCAGCCTGTCGGCCGGCGCGGCGCTGCAGGAGCATGTCATCGACTTGGTCGCCCGCGACACCACCGAGTTGCTTCAACTGGCCGACGGCCGGACCGTCGAGATCGCCGGCAAGAAAGAGGCATTGGCGACGAAAGGGCTGCCGGTTGAAACGCTCGAACCAGGCTGGCTCATCCGGCTTCTCGCCGTCATCACGGACCCAAACATCGCCGTCATCCTGATGCTGGTCGGCGTCTATGGCCTCGTCTTCGAATTCACGAGCCCGGGCGCGGTCGCGCCTGGCGTGATCGGCACGATTTGCCTTCTGCTCGGCCTCTATGCGCTCAATCTCCTGCCGATCAGCTATGCCGGCCTTGCCTTGATGCTGCTTGGCATCATCTTTCTCGTCGTCGAAGCCTTGAACCCGACAGTGGTCCTTGGGCTGGGAGGCGTGGCTGCGTTTCTGCTGGGCGCTGCCATGCTGCTCAAGATCGAGGGGCCCGGCTTCGAGATGTCGTGGGCCGTTATCGCCACCGCCGCCGTCCTGACGCTCGGCCTGGCGCTGTTGACCGGCAGCTATCTGTGGGCGGCCCGCAAGAACGTTCCGCGTGTTGGCGCACAGGCCATGCAGGGGCTGCCGGCGGAGATTCTCGACTGGCAGGGCAGCGAGGGCCACGTGCTCGCCCGGGGCGAGCGCTGGCGGGCAAAAGCCGACGAACCGCTTGCGGCGGGCGACAGCGTCGAGGTGGCTGATGTCAGGGGTCTTGTGCTGACGATACGGCGCCGCAATGTGGGAAGCGATGGAGCAAGGCAATGATCATCGGTTATGTGGCCTATCTGGCAGCAGCGCTCGTCGTGGTCATGTTCTTATCCGCGGCCATTCGCGTCCTGAGGGAATATCAACGCGGGGTGGTCTTCACGCTCGGCCGCTTCACCGGGGTCAAGGGCCCCGGCCTTATCATCCTCATCCCCTTCGTGCAGCAGATGGTGAAGGTCGACCTGCGAGTGGTGGTCCAGGACGTGCCGCCGCAGGACGTGATCTCGCGCGACAACGTCTCGGTGAAGGTCAACGCGGTGCTGTATTTTCGTATCGTCGACGCCGAGCGGGCGGTGATCCAGGTCGAAGACTTCATGACCGCCACCAACCAGCTGGCACAGACCACGCTGCGCTCGGTGCTCGGCAAGCATGAGCTCGATGAAATGCTGGCCGAACGTGACAAGCTCAACAGCGATATCCAGGAGATTCTCGACCAGCGCACCGATGCCTGGGGCATCAAGGTCTCCGATGTCGAGATCAAGCATGTCGACCTCAACGAGAACATGGTCCGCGCCATCGCCAAGCAGGCCGAGGCGGAACGGCTGCGGCGTGCGAAAGTGATCAATGCCGACGGCGAACAACAGGCGGCGGCAAAGCTCGTCGAGGCTGGCAAGATGCTGGCCGAAGCACCGCAAGCCATGCAGCTACGCTATTTCGAGGCTCTCCATGACATCGCCGGCGAGCGCTCGTCGACGGTCGTGTTTCCGGTGCCAATGGATCTGCTCGGTCATTTCATCAAGCAGGGCGGGAAGTGAGGGAGGAGCGCATAATCTCCCTCGTGGGGAGATCAGCACCCTCACCTCTGCCACGGCGGGACCGGCGCAAAGCGTTTGCCGATCCAGTCGGCGAAGGCACGTGTCTTGGCGGCTTGCCCCTTGGCCGAAGGCATGACGACATAGACGGCCCCTTCGTCGGCAAGGGTCCAGTCCTCCAGCACTGGCACCAGCCGGCCGTCGGCGAGCTCGCGTCCGACCAGCCAATCCGTGCTCATCATCAGCCCGACGCCTTGCACGGCGGCTTCGACCAGGACCTCGGCGTCGTCGGTGACCAGCGGGCCGGAGACCTCGATACTGACGCGGCGGCCCGTGGTGTCGGTCATCTCCCAGGCCGGAAAGGTCTGGAAGCCTGAGAAGCCGAGACAGCTGTGTTCCAGCAGCGCTTCCGGCGCAGCCGGCGTGCCCCGGCGGGCGAGGTAGGACGGCGCGGCGCACAGCAGCCGCCGCCGTGTCGCGACCTTGCGCGCCACCAGCCGCGAATCCTCCAGCGCGCCGAGACGAACGGCAACATCGAAATTCTCGGCGACGAGATCGACGAAGCGGTTGGAGAACTCGGCCTCGATACGGACGTCGGGAAATTCGGCGAGAAACTGTGGCAGCAGGGGGCCGATCCACATGCGCCCGAACGAGCCGGGCAGCGCCAGCCGCAGCACGCCGCGCGGCCCGCCGCCGGCATGCGCCGACGCGACAGCCTCGGCTTCGTCGACGGCGGCCAGGATAGCGCGGATGCGGACGAGGAACTCCGAACCCGCCTCGGTCAGCGACACGCTTCGCGTCGTCCGGTGCAGCAGGCGCACGCCCAACCGCTCTTCCAGGGAGGCAAGGCGCCGCGACAGGATCGTTGCGTCGCGGCCGATGCGAGCCGCCGCCTTGGTGAAGGAGCGTGCTTCGGCGATTGCCGCGAAGGCGGCCATTTCGGCCAATGCTGCCGGTTCGTGCGATTGCTGCATCTGGCGCAGAGCTCAAATGTAAAAGCCAAGGATTATATACCAATAGCGCAGCAGCTAGTTTCACTCAATCCCGGCCCGTCAATCGGCCCAAACCGGAGTGAGACATGAAAGCGATCGAACTGACTGCCCCGAGACTGGACGCGTTTCGCGCGGCCACCGTTCCCACGCCTGAACCGCAGCGCGGCGAAGTGCTGATCCGCCTGCGCGCCGCAAGCCTCAACTTTGTCGACGTCGCGATCGCGAGCGGCAACTATCCAGGCCCGAGCTTTCCGCTCATTCCCGTCGTCGACGGCGCCGGCGAGATCGTCGGCATCGGCGAGGGCGTGTCGAGGCTCGCCGTCAACGACCGCATCATCGCCCATGCAAAACCGCGTTGGATCGGCGGCCGTCCGCGGCCTTATGAGACCAGAGAGATGCGCGGGCTGACACTGCCCGGCTCGCTCGCCGAATATGTCGTGCTGCCGGCCAATGCCGTCGTGCCGATGCCGGCTCACTTGTCCTTCGAAGCGGCAGCAACGCTGCCGATCGCTGGCACCACCGCCTGGAACGCGATCCGCGCCGCCGATGCCGGGCCCGGATCAGTCGTCGTCCTGCTCGGCACCGGCGGTGTGTCGATCTTGACCCTGCAGCTGGCAAAGGCAGCCGGCGCCACGGTCATCATCACCTCGTCGTCGGACGAAAAGCTGGCCCGCGCCAAGGCCTTGGGTGCGGATCATCTCATCAATTATCGTGAGACACCGGACTGGGACGCCAAGGTGCTCGAGCTGACCGACGGCCTCGGCGCCGATCTGATCGTCGAGACCGGCGGCTCGGCCACCTTCGCCCGCTCAATCAATGCCGCGGCGCCCGGCGGCACGGTGTTCGCGATCGGCTTCGTCACCGGCGCCGAGGCCACCACGAACCTGCTGCCGATCATCATCAAGGCGCTCAAGGTAGTGGGCAACAACACCGGTTCGGTATCCGACCTGCGCGACGCTGCGCGCGCTATCGGCGCCGCCCGTATCGATCCGGTCATCGACACAATCTACAGCCAGCACCAGGCGACCGAGGCCTACGCCCACATGGCGGCCGGCGGCCGGCATTTCGGCAAGCTTGCGTTCAGTCTGTCGTGGTGAGCCTGAAAAGGCAGGGCGTTCAAGCTGCCGATCTCCCCCCTCGTGGGGGAGATGTCCGGCAGGACAGAGAGGGGCGCTGTCCCTCCAGCCTATCAAGCAGTTCGCGCACCCACGTAAGGTTCTCAGCTCATCAAAGTTGAACTGAACGCTGGCGATCCTTCACGCCCCCCTCTGCCCTGCCGGGCATCTCCCCCACGAGGGGGGAGATTGGCAGTTCCACCGCGTCCGCCTAAATCAGCTTCTCCAGCGTGATCGGCAGATCCCGCACCCGTTTCCCGGTGGCGTGGAATACCGCGTTGGCGATCGCCGGCGCCACGCCGACGATGCCTAGCTCGCCGACCCCCTTGCCGCCAAGCACCGAGGAATGCGGGTCGGGAATACCGACTGAGATTACCTCGATGTCGGGAATGTCGGCATTGGTGGCGATGAGATAGTCGGCGAGGTTGTTGTTGACGATGCGGCCGTGGCGGCGGTCGACGATGCCTTCCTCGAGCAGCGCCTGGCCGATGCCCATGATGATGCCGCCCTTCCACTGGCTTTCGGCGAGCTTGGGGTTATAGAGCCGGCCCGAATCCAGCGCCGATACCACGCGCGACACACGAACCGTGCCAAAGTCTTCGTCGACGCGCACTTCGATGAAATGCGCGCACCAGCTGTGGCGGGAATAGTCGCCCTCGGTGTGCGGCAGCGCCATGGCTATGGTGGTGTAGTTCTTGTAGCGGTCCTCGACCGTCGAATTGGCCGGCATCGTGTCGCCCTTGGCCTCGATATGCTGGCGCCCGACGCTGCTGAGCAGTTCGGCGATGGAAACTTCAGGGCCGTTGCCGCGCGGCGACGAAATGCGGCCATTGGCGACGACGAGCGTGTTGGCCTGCAGCGTATGGAACGGCGAAGCCGGATCACTGATGGCGAGCCCGACCAACTGGTCGAGCGCGGCACTCGCCGCCTTGTGGACGGCGCCGGTCATCACCCCGGCCAGCCGCGAACCGCCGGTGACGCCGGCACGGGCATAGCGGGAATCGCCGAGCTTGACGATGACGTTTTCCGCCGGCACGCCCAGCACCTCGGCGGCGGTCTGCGCCAAGATCGTGTAGGTGCCCTGCCCCATGTCGATCGACGAGCTTTCGACCTCAACCGAGCCGTCGGCGAGAATGCGCACGACCGCCTCGCCATAGGCGCGCCGCACCGGGTAGGTGCCGGCGGCGACGCCCCAGCCGATCAACTGGTTGCCGTCGCGCATCGAACGCGGCTGGGGCGTCCGCTTCGACCAGCCAAAGGCTTCAGCGCCGGCCGCGAACGCCTCGCGCAGCTGCCGTGTCGACCACGGCTTCTTCGCATGCGGATCCTGCTCGGCATAGTTCCTGAGACGGATTTCCAGCGGGTCGATACCGACCTCATAGGCGAGCTCGTCGATCGCGCTTTCGATGCCGAAGGCGCTCGGGTTCTCGCCCGGCGCGCGCAATGCCCCCGGCACCACCGTGTTGACCCGCACGACGTTCTGCCGCGACGAGAAATTCGGCGTCGCGTACATGACCGAGGTGACCGAGCCGAGCGGCTCGACCCACATGCCGTCGACCGAGGTCTCGTTGACGCCGCGATGCACGATCGACTGGATCTGACCCTCTGCGTTGGCGCCGAGCGCCACGGTCTGGCGCGTCGCCGCCCGTCCGCCATAGGCGGTGAAGGTCTGCGGCCTGCTGACCGCCAGCTTCACCGGCCGTCCCAGCATTTTCGCGGCGACTGCCGCCACCGCGCCGTAGCCATAGGCGAACGCCTTGGAGCCGAAGCCGCCGCCAATATAGGGCGAGACCAGTCGCACATTCTCGAACGGCACGCCGAACCATTCGGCATAGGTCCGCGCCATGCCGTCGAGCCACTGGCTCGGCTCCCAGACCGTGAGTTGGTCGTCCTGCCACTTTGCGATCAGGCCATGCGGCTCCATCGGCGCCTGGTATTCGCGCGGCGTGTTGTAGGCGTTGCAGATCCTGACCGGAGCCGAGGCGAACGCGGTCTCCGCCTCACCCCACTCCTTGGTCATCGCATCGACCGCAATGCCGTCGCCGGCTTTCGGATCGCTGAGGTCGACGATCGCCGGCGCCTCGTCATAGGCGATCTTGACCAGCGCCGCGGCTGCGACCGCCTGTTCGAAGCTCTCGGCCACCACCGCCGCGATATGCTGGCCGCTGAAGGTGATGCTGCGCGCCAGCGGGCAATAGGCAACAGCCGGCGGCGGCGTGCCCAGCCAGTCCGTGGCGGTTCTCAGCGGCAGGAAATTGTCGGGCGTCAGCACCAGCAGCACGCCCGGCGCGGCTTCGGCCGCTGCCGTGTCGATCGACTGCACCCGGCCGGCGGCAATGGTACTCTCGACCAGCACCGCATAGGTGAGCCCCTCGAGCTGCTGCTCGACGGCGTATTTGGCGGCACCGGTGATCTTGGCCGGTCCGTCGACGCGCGACAGCCGGCCGCCGACCTGATCCGCGAGGACGGCGCCGTCCGAAGCGTCGCCGCGTTTGGCATCGCCAGGTCTTGTTCTCAACTCGTGAACGGTCATGCCGTTTCTCCCATTTTGAGGATGGCGCGGGCGACGACGCGCGGCGCCAGTTCGATCTTGTAGTGGTTGGCGCCATGGTCGACGGCGCCCTCGACGGCGAGCAGGCTGGCTTGCCTGACGACCTCCGGCTCGAGCACCTTGCCTTTCAGCGCCTCTTCGACGGCGCGGGCGCGCCATGGCTTGGTGGCAACGCCGCCAAGCGCGACGCGCAGATCGCGGATCGTCCTTCCGTCGGCCTCGAACTCGATACCGACCGCGGCACTTGCCGCGGCGAATTCATAGGACTGGCGGTCGCGGACCTTGAGATAGGTCGAGCGGCGGGCGGCGGCCGAAGCGGGAATGCCGATCGCGGTGATCATCTCGCCGGGTTCGATCGCATGTTCCCGTTCGGGCGTGCTGCCCGGCGGCAGGAAAAAATCATCGACGGCGACCTGACGGTCGCCGAGATGGAGGATCGCGTCGAAGGCGACGAGCGCAACCGCCAGGTCGCCGGGATAGGTGGCGATGCAGGCTTCGCTGGTGCCGAGCACGGCATGACCACGGGTGACGCCGCCGATCGCCGAGCAGCCGCTGCCGGGCGAGCGCTTGTTGCAAGCGGGGAAATTCGCCGGATCGCGGAAATAGGGGCAGCGCGTACGCTGCATCAAATTGCCGCCGATCGTCGCCATGTTGCGCAACTGCGCCGATGCGGCCTGCCACAATGCTTCCGAGACGGCTGGGAACCGACTCTTGATATCGGCATGGTCGGCGACGCGGCTCATCCTGGCCAGCGCGCCGATCGTGGCGCCCCGGTCATCAACGGCAATCGTGTCCAGTCCCTTGAGATGGGTGATGTCGACCACGGTCTCGGGTTCGGCAACGCCGCATTTCGCGAGATCGACAAGCGTCGTGCCGCCGGCCAAAAGCATGGCGCCGGGAAGTGCTGCTGCCTCACGGGCTGCATCGACGGAGCCGGCGCGGAGATACGAAAAGTCCCTCATGACGCGGCCTCCACGGCCGCCTGGCGCACGGCGGCGATGATATGCGGATAGGCGCCGCAGCGGCAGAGATTGCCGGCCATGTATTCGCGGATCTCCTCGTCGGAACCGGCATGGCCCTCGCGAATGCAGGCGACCGCCGACATGATCTGGCCCGGCGTGCAATAGCCGCACTGGAAGGCATCCTGTTCGAGGAAGGCGGCCTGCACCGCATGCAGCGTGCCATCCTCCCCGGCAAGCCCTTCGATGGTGGTGATGTCCCTGCTCTCAGCCTGAGTGGCAAGCGTCAGGCAGGCCAGCACGCGCTGGCCGTCGATATGCACCGTGCAGGCGCCGCACTGGCCCTGGTCGCAGCCCTTCTTGGTGCCGGTCAGGCCGAGATGGTCGCGCAAGGCGTCGAGCAGGGTAACGCGCGGTTCGACCTCCAGCTCATGTCGATGTCCGTTGATTTGAAGTTGGATTGGAGTTCGGGTTTTGCTTGTCATGGGGCGTCTGGCTCCAGTTGCTTGACGCGGGAGGGGATGATCTGGTGCCCGGCCGGCGAGCGGCAAGGTCAGCTTATGGCTAGGTGAAGGCTATCTTCCCCTTGGGGGAAATGCCCGGCAGGGCAGAGGGGGTCTGCCTGACTTGGCGCGACCTCGGGGAGGCTGCGGCTTGCGAGGTCGAAAGACGTGACATACCCGATCCCGTGATTACATGAGAAAGGCGCTCCACAATCGGAGGCGCCTCCGCTTATTACCTAAGGACCTGCTCGGCCCTGTTCAAGCCCAGGATCGAAAATGATCAAAATTGGAGAAAATTGGCAGGGCAGCCAGCCGTCATGCCTGGAGACAAAAAAGCACCACCGGCCCAAGCCGGTGGTGCTCTCTGAACTGTCTGTAGGGGCAGGACAGTCCAATGATCCTGAGGGGATCGTGCTCAATGTCGGCTCATTTTTGCCTCAGGGCATCGGCCGAACAGATGAGGAGTGCCGGCCGCGCCAGGAAATATCCTCCGTCGTCATCCACCGGGACAGGCAAGATGCGGAACGCCGGCCCAGACTCGATCCTGTGATTGTATTTACTTGCGATTATATTTGTCGGAGGCGTAACGAAGTTGGAGGCGTCTCCGTTGTTGAAACGGGGCCTGCCCTATTCGGATCAACACTGGAGAAAAAATTGGCCGCAGAGCCGCCCGTCATATCTGGAGACAAGGCCGAAGCCGCCGCTGCAAAACCGCTGCGCGCCGACGCGCAGCGCAACCGCGACGCACTGGTCGAGGTCGCGGCGAAAGCCTTTGCCGCGCATGGCGTCGATGCCTCGCTGGAGGAGATTGCGCGTCAGGCCGGCGTCGGCATCGGCACGCTCTACCGGCATTTCCCAACGCGCGAGCATCTGGTCGAGGTGGTTTATCGGCGCGAAGTGGAAGGACTGTGCCAGGCGGCCGACGAACTCGCCCACGATCATGTGCCCGACGTCGCGCTCGAACAATGGATGCAGCGCTTCGTCGACTACATCGCCACCAAGCGCGGGCTGTCGACAAGCCTGCGCATCCTGCTCACAACCAACTCCACCCTGTTCTCCGACGTTTCGGGCAGGGTGACGCTGGCTTTGCGGCGGCTGATCGATGCCGCGGTCGCCAACGGCTCGATCCGCAGCGACGTCGATGCCTCCGACGTGCTGCATGCGCTGGGCGGCATCTATTCGGCCCCGGACACCAAGGACTGGCGCGACCGCTCGCGCCGATTGGTGTCGCTGCTGATGGATGGGCTGCGGTTTGGAGCGGCCAAATCCGGCCCATCCAGGGAATGACGAATGCAATGACTGCCCTTATTTCAGCGAGATGCTCATACCGCTGAGATCGGCGTTGACTTGCAGACCTACCTGCCTGCCTGTGAGTTCGAGTTGGGCACCCTTGTCATTGGTCATGACGATCACCTGGGCTCCTTTGCCAAGCGCGCCGCCACCGCCCGCTGCACCGTACACCCCCGTCACATCCCGGGCGCGGCGTATGTGGCGCACGGTACCTTTGAAATAGGTCTTGGAGGCGCCGAAGGCGAGGCCGCCCGAGATGCCGCCGACCGAGATGGGATATCGGCGACCATGGAAGGTCAGTGTGCCCTCGCCTCCGGAGCCGCCGATGAAAAAGGCCGCCTTGTAGATGGCGAAGCGGATCGTACCGCTGTCGGCATGCGCGACGCTGGCAAAGCTAACTGCCGCGGCGGCGATGACGGCAACCGCGACTGAACGAAATCTGGACGAAATCTTCATGATGAGAACTCCTCAAGATCGCCGCATGCCCAGCCGACCGGGCACATCGGCGTCGTATCAAAGTCATAGCTGAACAGTCTCGCCCGTCATTGGTTCCAAGCACGCGGCCTGAATTCGGCTGCGAGAAGACCGCTACGAAACGAGGCGGACGGCGAGCATAGACCTGGCTGTAAGAACAGCGGCCGAATGGTGGGAATCCTTCGCCGGCGCTCCTATGAAAACGTAGGTGTTGAAGCCGAACGGTATTAGTCTGCGCTGTCTGGGGTTTCGGGAGCGCGGCAAAGAATGGATTTGAACTCTGGCTACGGCTACCTGCTGATCGGCGGCCTGATCCTGGTCGGTGCCGGGCTCCTGGTCGTTTCGCTGATCGTCAATCTCCGTGTGGCGCACAGTGTGCGTGACGACGTACGCCATCGTGAAAAGCTGCTGGAATATTATCGCAACATCTTTTCGCAGCTGGGCGTGATCCTGATCGGCATTGGCGTGTCCCTGTTCATCTTCTTTTTCCAGCAGAACTATCAGGACCAGCGTAAACGCGAAACGGAGCTCCAGCAGGTTCTCGCCAAACTGGCGGCGCGTATTGCCCGCGGCGGCGCCGTCGTGGAGGCCCTTGGCGAATTCGATGCGCTGCTGGATGATGGCGGCGCCTATGTCAGTCCGGAACTCGGCGGCAACAATGCCGCGGTCAGCGCCCACGGGACGGCGCTCGCCAAGCAGGTTTCGCAGATCCTTCTGGTCGAACGCGACGTCGATGTTCAGGGGTTCGATACCCTGAATTTATCACGCGATTTCGAAGCATCGTTCGTCGTCAACGAGCTCAACCCAACGCTATGGTTCAACATCGTCCGGGACGAGAGCGACATCAAATATGCCACCACTCAGATCGCCCTGGATTACAAGGACCTGCAGGATGCGATCGGCGGCGAGGCGATCGAGGTTGCGATCGCCAATCCCGAAAAGGAGCGGAAGATCAAGCAGGAGGTGCTCGACATTTTTTATGATGCCGACCTCCTGCGCCAGCGCAGCAGGCGGTTTCTCGGCCGCGCATGCTGGCTGTTCAGCAAGGGGCGCGGTTTCGTCAAGCTTGCACCGGCCAATGAGATCGAAGCCGATGCCAGGTCGCACCAAGAATGGATCGACCGGTCGAAACCCTTCCTGACGCAAGCGACGCCGGGCAGCGGCGATTGCTTCAAATTGCTCCAGTTCGGCCCGGCATCCTGAACCGGCAAAGGCTCGCCCGCCCCGCGACGGCTAATCACCCTCGCGCTGCAGCGTGCCGAGATGATTGTCGTTGAGAAACTCGATGGTCACGGCCGACGCCTTGCCGTCGGGGTCGATGACAAAGCTGACGGCCGAGGGCCTGTCCGGCATCTCGGCATCGGGGAAGGTCACGAAGAGGTCGCGGTCGAAATGCTTCAGTGGATAGGACCGCGCACCGGCGGGCCCGACCTTGAGGACAAGAGCCTCTCCTTCGCCCGACACAATAGCATCGCCGATGAAGTCGTTGAAGTAACGGCCGGCATAGGCACTGGCTGGCCCGGCCGGACTTGCCGGAGAGGGCGGCACGGCATAGGTGGCCTTGGCCGCCGCAATCACCGGCCCGAACATGCCTGCATAGATATCATTCCATGCCTTTACCTTATCTTTCCCCAGCGTTCCGTCGAAGACGAGATCGGCGAAGCTGTCGGACAGTCCCTCCGGCACGCCTGTCGGAAAGGCGTTGGCGATGACGACGATGCCAAGCTTCTCCTCGGGGAAGAGCATCACCAGACTGCGTGCGCCGGTGCTGAAGGCGCCCGCATGACCCCAGACCAGCCCGTGCCGGCCGAATTCGACATTCCAGCCGAGGCCGTAGAAGGCCTCGCCTCCGGAGACGGGGTTCTTGCCGCGAACCATCAAGGGAATATGTGTCTGGTCCAGCGCATCGGCGGCAATGAGTCTCTTGCCGGCGTAGGCCCCGTTGCCGAGCACAAGGCGCATCCATTGAGAGAGATCGCGTGCGGTGGAACTGACGCCGCCTGCTGGCGCCTGCGCATCCGGATAGCGCTGGACCTTCGCGGCCCAGGCGCCATCGATCTTGGCGTGGAGTTCGGCGCGGTTGGCGTGCTTGATGAAGTCCGAATGACGCGAACTGGTCGAGGCCATTCCAAGCGGACGATAGAGCTTCTCTTCGGCGACCTCTTCCCAGGGCTTGCCCGTCGGCTTCGCGGCGGCGACGGCACCCTCGGTCAGTCCGAAATTACTGTAGGAATAGCCGGCACGAAAGCTCGACGACGGCGACACGAACCGCAGGCGGCGCAGGATCTCCCCGCGGTCATAGCCAATGTCCTCGAGGTCGTCGCCCGCCGTGCCGGGAAGCCCGCTGCGGTGCGCAAACAGGTCGCGGACCGTGAGTTCGCTGGTCGGATAGGGCTCGGCGAGCCGGAAAGCCGGATCGAGGTCGGCGATCTTCGAATCCCAGGAAGCGACCCCGTTGCTGACCAGCGCCGCCACGACGGTGGCGGAGACCGGCTTGGAGAGGGAGGCGATCTGGAAGACCGTGTCCGCATCGACGGTCTCCGGTTTTCCGGCTTCGCGATGCCCGAACCCCTTGAGGAAGATCACCTCGTCGCCATGCACGACGCCGATGGCCAGACCGGGCACGCTACCATCCGCGACGACGCCTTCGGCAAGTAGTTCGAGCTTCGCAAGGGCCGCGGCGATCCTGTCGGGTGGGATGGTATCGGCCGACGCCGCTTTCGGCAAAAGCACCATGATAGCGATGAAGGCCAACATCCTCCAACGGAGGTGGTTCCGCTTTATGAATAGCCGCATGCTCAGCCCCCTCCGCTTCACCGGCGTGCACTATTGCAGGCCGACGCAGGGAAGGCCAGCCTCACGCTCGACCCGCCATCCATTGACGGATGTCGGTTTCGCACCAGTCGAAATTCAGACAGCCGCGCCTGAGCTAGGATGCCGCGCGCAGGCGAAGGCGCCGCCTGCTGGCGCGGGCCTTCTCCGCCACCGCAGCGGTGATCTCGACCACGCCGTCTTCACGCGGTCTGGCGTTGGTGACCTTGTGGAGCCGCTCATAGGGCAACAGTTCCTTGACCCGGGCTTGAAGCGACGCGACTTCGGCACGCAGATCCTCGCATTCCTGCCGCTGGACGTCGAACTGTATCTGTTCGGATGCCTGCTGCAGGGAAAGCTGCGAAAAATTCGCGCTGACCGCGGAAAGGTTCATCTTGTCGCTTTCGCTCTCCTTCATGAGAGCAGACAATTTTTCCTCGGCGATTTGCTTTTCGGCCACCGCGTCGCTCGCTTGAGCCTTGAGCCTGGCGATCTCGCTGACGGCTTCGCTGTTGTGGTTCGAGGCGGCTTCCAGTCGCGATCGGAGATCCTCGATCTCAGAACGCAAGCCGGTCATCTCCGCGACACCGCGTGCAAGTTCGGCTTCCCTGTCCCCGTCCCTGATGCGGGCCGCTTCCGTCATTTCCGACAGCTTGGCCTGCGCCATGTCGAGCGATTTCTGCAGCCGCATTTCCTCTTTCTCGCTCTTGCCAAGCGCGGCCAGCAGTTCCGAAACCTGTGCGGCGTCATTGGCGTGGACAGTCGAGAGTTCGTCCAGCCTGTGCCGGGCCTCGGCCTCCCGTTTCAGCGCCTTGTCGAGGTCGATCGACAGGCTAACATGTTTCTCCCGCAGCATCTCGTTCTCGCGCGAGCGTCTGTTGGCCTCGACCGCTCTGGCCGAGAGCGTTTTGACAAGCTCGCCGAACTCGGCCTCGCGTTTTGCGCTCGCATTGCCTGCCACGACGAGCTCCAGCCTTGCTGCAGCCAGCGCGCCGCGAAGTGCTTCCTTGTCCTCGACCAGGCTCGCCTCATGCTGCTGCAGCGCCTCGATAGCGCTGTCGCGCTCGCGCTGCTTTCTGGTTGCATCGTGGAGCTGTTCGGATAGTGCTCTTTGTTGCGCGGTCAAGCTGGTATTTGCCAGCTCCAATTCGTTGGCGCGAAGAATGTCGCCGTGGAGGAGTTTCAGGAATTCGCCTGTCAGATGATGCGAGGTCGCGATCTCCGACAGTTTCGCATGGATCTCCCCAAGATACTCCTGCGCGTCGTGAAAGAGCCCATCGACCGCACTTAAGGCAGCGAGCCGGGTTTGCGTGTGGGGCGTCAGCCGTCGCGCGGTCTCGAAGGCATCCGCATTGGCCTCAAGTTGCGAGCTGTCATCCATTGCCGCGAGATTCCCATCCGACACAGTCTCATCCGGGACAGTGACGTCGTTCAACGGCGACTGATCGTCCACGTTGAGACATTCGCTAAACGCATCCGCCAAATCGGTTTCGAGCTCCTTGAACGCCCTCTCCACAGTCTCGGCACGCTTGATCAAACCTTTGAAATTCATGACTGAATATCCCTCTCGTGCAGCGCCGTTAAGGAGCGAACATTCGCCTCCCCCGAATACGGGTTCACCCCTGACCGTGCGCTCTGGCCGACGCCACGCTAGGGACAGGCTCGGCCACTGTCCTCGTGTATTTGAATGACGCGCCTCGCGGCAGTCGCCGATGGCGCGATTCGTAGCGACGGCGACAGTTCCAACGAACGCGTTGGGCGGCATCTGCTCGGCCGCCGCAAAACCGTCGAAGCTCGACATGAACCGGTTATTTCGACGTCTGGCGGCATCGGTGCTTGATGCCGCCAATATTTCATTCCACACACCGGTCACGATGACGGACGAGATACGGGATCAGCGCCAGGTATTCAGGTGGGCCTTGCCTGCCTCCGCGGTTCTGCATTTGCTCGCCGCGGCGCTTCTGTTGTCCGCGCTGCCGGTGTCGCCCCCGCAGCCGCAGAAGGAGCAGGCCATCGGGGTGGATCTGGTGCCGCCGCCCAAACCATCGGAGAAAGCCAAACCTCCGCCTCCTGCGAAACCGCCCAAGCCCGAAAAGCCGCCGGAAGCAAAGATCGAGACGCCGGCGCATCCGGAAGCCGGCCCTCAGAGGCCTGTCTTCCAATTCGGCGAGAAGGACGCTGGTCCTCGCAAGTCTCTGGACGGCAACAGTGCGGAGGATGGTTCGGAACAACCGACGGCGCCGCAAGATCCCAATAAACAGGATCTTGCGCAGCCACCTGCCGTGACTGCGGTAGACAGCAAAGACCCGGCTCCGCCGCCTGGCGCATCCGCGCCGCCTAAGCCCAAGCGAGCGGCCAAGGTGCAAAAGCCGCTGAAGCTTGAAGAAGCGAAAAGATTGTTCTCGCAAACAGCAACCGGTGATCCAATCGCGACAACCGCCATGAGAAATGTGCCGCGCCCCGATCGGATCGGTCAGCTCTGCTTCTGGGAAGTGCGCGAACAGTTGCGCCATGCTTCGCCCCCCTACTTTCCTGACGTCTTGCGTCCCTTCAGGTTGAAGGCCGGCAATATCATGCAAGTCTCCAGGACCGAGTTCCGCGCCGGCGGGCAGTGGTACGCTCTGAGCTTTCGTTGCGAGGTCGATCCGGATGCGACGAAAGTCGTGTCGTTCGCCTTCCGTGTTGGAGATCCAGTGCCAGCGCCGCGGACTGCCCGCCAAATGGGTGGCCCAGACTGATCGAGGTCGGCTCGCCGGCCGCATCAAATCCACGACGCCGGCGAAGTCTTCGCGCCCCGGCACGCGTCGAGGTGGCTTTCGCCAGCGGCCGCCCCAGGGTGGGAAGAATGCTCGCCCGCCTTGGCAATCGCTGTGTCGAGGTTTAGCTTACGCTAAGCGAGGGTTCGATGACTTCAAGTTTTAATGTTCACCATGCTGCCGGCTATGAGCAGCTCATGGGCCGGTGGAGCCAAAAGCTCGCGCCGCTGTTCATCGACTTCGCGGGCCTTAAGGACGGCGAAAAGATCCTCGACGTCGGTTGTGGCACAGGCAGCCTGACCTTCGCGCTCGTCAAGGCCGCTGAACTCCGTGAGGTCGCCGCGATCGATTTTTCGGCCGTTTTCGTCGAGGAGGCAATCCGGCGCAACACCGACCCGCGGATAAAAATCCGCCAGGCGGATGCCTGCGCCCTGCCCTTTGAGGACGGCGCGTTTGACCGCGCCCTGGCGCTGCTCGTGCTCCATTTCGTGCCCGAAACCGGCAAGGCAGTCGCTGAGATGCGCCGCGTCGTGCGGCCGGGCGGCGTGGTCGCGGCGACCGTATGGGACCATCTCGGCGGCATGCCCGGAATGCGCATGATGATCGACACGGTGGCAGTGCTCAGCGAAGGCGGCCGCCAGCTGCGCGCCCGCTATTGCACCCAGCCGATGATGCAGCCGGGCGAAATGCAACGGACCTTTGTCGAACAGGGTGTCCGGGACGTTACGGAAACGCAGCTGATGATCCGCATGGACTACCAAAACTTCGACGACTACTGGGCGCCTATTGCCGCCGGCGAAGGGCCGCTCGGCAAGTATGTGGCCACGCTCTATCCAGAAGAGCGGGCGCGCACCGACGCCGCCATGCGCGACGCCTATCAGGCCGGCCGGCCCGACGGCCCGAGGTCCTTTGCCAATGTCGCCTGGGCCTGCCGCGGCGTCGTTGCCTGACATTGGCGCTAATGCATGCCGCGCAAAAGTGGGCAGCGGTTTTGCCGTAACGACATGCATAAAAAAGAACCTAAAGCACGTCGCATGAGGCCGATCGAGCGCGACGGCTTTAGCCAATCCCATAGACCAGCCCGACGCGGCCGTCCGACAGCTGCTCGACCTTGCGCAGTTCGAGCCCACGACGATTTTTCGCCGTCCCAAACAGCGCCTTTCCTTCACCGGCGAGCAGGGGATAGACGATCAGCCTGCGTTCATCGACCAGCCCGGCATCGATAAGGCTCGCGGTAATTTGGGCGCCGCCCATAAGGTAGATATCCTTGCCCGGCTGCTGCTTGAGGGCAGCGATGTCCTCAAAATTCCGCACGAAGCGCGTCTTTGGCCAGGCCGCCGAAGTCATTGTGTTCGACAGCACATAATGCGGGGTCTGGGCGGCGAAGCGGGCCCATTCGAGCTCGGCCGGCTTCGGCAATTTGCCGGTCATCGGCAGCGGCTTGTCGGGCTCGTTCTGGATGGCGCTCCAGTAGCGCTCGTAACCAGCATACATGACGCTGCCAAGGAGGCAGGCATCGATTTGCGGCGTCAGGCCGTATTCCTCGGACCACGCATCGACCCAATCGGCGTATCCCTCGGGTCCCTCCATCTTGCCGTCCACGGAAATTTTCATTCCAGTGATCAATTTACGCATGACTTCCTCCATCAGGCTTGCGGGATGCAAGCACGTTTCATCGGTTCATCGTTGCTTCGTATGGCTGGCGGCGACCTCAGGGATGGCCGCCGCGAGTTACATCAGGCCGGCAAGCGGCGGTCGTATTCTTCCCGCAGGCGGCTCCAGCCGTCCCAGAACGAGGTCGGTGTCTTGCCCGCCAGACGGGCGGCCAGCAGGTCGAGGTGTATGTGCCAGCCGGCAGTGATGTTGAGCTGGATTGCACGTTCCGGCAGCCGCCGATGGACGACGGTGAGCAGCACATCGCTACCCTTCGCCTCCAGCAAGAAGGAGACGCCGCCGGTGTTTCCCCAGGTGATCGAAAGCTTGCGCGGCGGATCGAGTTCGGTGATCCGGCCCTCCATCCGATGCTCTTCGGGGAAACCCGCGGGGCGCTGGCCAGGCGGGTCGGTCAGCTCGTCGTTGCGCCAGACGAACTCGAACGAGCTGCCGGCCTTCATTTCCATTTGGCCTGCGGCCATCCATTGCCGTCGCAAGTCACTCTCGGTGAGATAGGCCCAGACGCGCTCGATGGGGCCGGGCAAAAGGCGCTGGATGGTGAACGTGGCGGGCTCGGTCAGCTCGCCATAGGCGCCGATGGTTCTCATCTGGTTCATTGCTCGTCTCCTTCTTTCGGATTGGGCGATTTCCTGGGCTCATCCTGGGCTTTGCGTGCGTCCTCTTCGCGAAGAAGGCGTTCGAGAACATCGAGACGACCGGTCCAGAAGCGCTCGTAGAAGCCGAGCCACTGATGTGCGCTGGCCAGCGGTCCAGGGGCTAGTCGGCACAGATGCGTGCGGCCCCTCACCTCTCGACGAATAAGCCCTGCGTTCTCCAGCGCCTTGATGTGCTTGGAGGCGGCCGCAAGCGACATCACGAAGGGTTCCGCCAGCTGGCTTACCGTTTTCTCGCCATCGGCGAGATCGCGAAGCATGTGCCGGCGGGTGGCGTCGCCAAGGGCGTGAAAAACCGCGTCCATCTGAGATGTCTCTAATTCAACCATTTAGTTGAATATAGACGCGCGTTTTGAGATAGTCAACCGTTTGGTTGAATAATTTATGTGAAGCGCTGCGGGCCGTTTGCGCTCACGAGGACGTCGAGGTGACAGGGGATGCGGACGCGCGCTCGGGAGCAGTGGAGCGCAGGCTCTTACTTGCCGTCGAAGAAAGTGTGGATCGCGGTTTCCAGCTTTTCGATAAGCTGAGGGTTGTGGCAGCTGCCAGCCCAGATCAGGGCGTTCAGCCTCATCTCCTTGTTGATAAAGCTCACCTTCCCAGAATCCAGCAGGTATTCCGCGATCTCGTAGTGCCGCCCTTTGATCGCCTCGATGAGCGCGTTGTTTCTCCCCGTCTTGTCGGTCAGATTTACTTCCGCGCCATTCTGCACGAGCAACTTGACGACTTCCAGATGCCCGTTCTTCGCCGCCTCGATAAGAGCCGTTCTGCCGTAGTAGTCAGCTCGCGCGTTGATCTCTATTTGGGGGTGTCTCACGAGGACTGAGATACACGCGTAATGTCCCTTGGCCGACGCAAGACTCAAGGGCGTGCTCTTCCACTTGTTTCTGGAATTCACGTCGATTTCCGGGTCTTCGATCAGCGCCTCCACCACAGCTGTGCGGTCATTGAGGGCTGAAAGGTGAAGTGCAGACCAGCCGCCGTCGTCCGACTGATTGATATCGGCGCTAGCCGCCAATTCCGATCGAACCGCCTCCGCATCGCCTTTTTCTGCCGCGATCAGCAGGTGAGACCAGTCTCTGGCCCCTTCGGCTTCCAAGCTGTTGGTCAACGCAGTCGCCTCCTCGGATAGTCGGCAGAATACCACATTATCGGCAATAGTGGCGGCTCCTGTACTCGAGTCCAATGGGTCAAAAGCTGGAACGCTGTCGGCCCGAACGGACATCGAGATCAGCGCTTCACGTCCGTCTCCTCACATTCTCCTGATATCGACTGGCTTTGCCGGCCATCCGGACTAGATAGAGCCTGCGCCGGGCGGAACGATGCAGAAGGACCTGAACATGCCTGAACAGATTACCCTGAATAGACCTGAACAGATCAGATTGAACGACGGCTCCGCCATTCCGCAAATCGGCCTCGGCGTGTGGCAGGTCGATCCAGCCATCACCGCCAAGGTAGTGCGCTGGGGAATCGAGGCCGGCTACAGACTGATCGACACCGCCGAAGGCTATCAGAACGAGGAAGGTGTCGGGCAGGCAATCCGCTCGGCCGGCGTGCCGAGAAGCGAGTTGTTCATCACCTCGAAACTGCGCAACGGCGCGCATCAGCGCGACGCCGCCTTGCGCGCCTTCGACGAGACGATGAGCAAGCTCGGCATCGAGCAGATCGACCTGTTCCTGATCCACTGGCCGGTGCCCAGCCAGGACAGATATGTCGAAGCCTGGAAGACGCTGGTCGAACTCAGGCAATCAGGCCGGATCAAGTCGATCGGCGTTTCGAACTTCAACCAGGACCATCTCGAACGGATCATCGGCGAGACCGGTGTCACGCCGACCGTCAACCAGATCGAGCTCCACCCCCGCTTCCAGCAGCGTGACAAACGCGAATTTCATGACAGGCACAACATCCGCATCGAAAGCTGGAGCCCGCTGGGCAGCGGCCGGCTGTTGAACGATCCGACGCTTGAAAGCATTGCCAGGAAACACGGCAAGTCGCTGGCGCAGACGATCGTCAGGTGGCATCTTCAGGAAGGGCTGATCGTTATTCCAAAGTCGATCCACCAGGACCGCATCGCCGCCAATTTCGATGTCTTCGATTTCGAGCTGGAAGCGAAGGACCTCGAGCTCATTCGGGGCATGGATTCGCCCGACGGCCGCTCCGGCCCGAACCCCGCTACGGCCGCATTCCTGTTCTGAGGGCCGACAGTGAAGCTGCCGATCTCCCCCCTGGTGGGGGAGATGTCCGGCAGGACAGAGGGGGGCGCTGTCCCGCCGGCCTATTGAACTCTCCGGCTCATATCCCAACCCAGCGGGACCTCAGGCAGCCGGTTCACTGACGGAAAAAAGCTGCAGGCTGCCGGGAACACCTGCAAGCTCCATCTCGCCATGCTCTTCAAAAGCCAGGCCGGAACCGGCCACGAGATCACGAACCGTGCGCGACGCGATGATCTCGCCCGGTCCGGCAACGTCGAGCAGATGTGATGCCAGTTGAATTGCAACACCGGTGAAGTCGTCTCCGCGCCTTTCGCATTCGCCAATATGGACTGCCGCGCGAACCTGAAGGTCTAACCTCTTCATTCGACGACGGACCGCGATTGCACATTGGATCGCCCGCGTTGGTCGCAGAAATACCGCGAGAAACCCGTTTCCGGTGCGGCTGATTTCCTGACCGTTAGCAAGATGCAATTCGTTGCGTATCTCGTCGTCGTGTCGCTGCATCAGATCGCGCCGCGCCCGGTCGCTAGCGTTGACGGGAGCCGGCGGCAACCCGACGATTTCCATGTGCAGCACCGTCACAAGCACGCGCTCGCTCGACGTTGCCGGCAGCGAGCCGGTGACAAAAGCCTGGATCTCGTCGACCAAACGATCGGAATTCTCCCCCCAGATTACGTGATCACGGCCGGCAAGCTCAATGTATCTGGCGCCTTCGATATGCGTTGCCAGGTAGCGCCCCTCTTCCGGTTTTACCCAGCGGTCGCCCGCCGTCTGCACGATCAGTGTCGGGACGTGAACGGTTGGGAGAAGGGCGCGAACATCGATTTCAGTGCCCCAGCGCCAGAGCGCGACCGCGTCGGCAGGCGAGGCTGAATTCCTAAGATAGGCGGCGAACCATTCTCTCTCGAAACTGTCGTTCATCAGGCTGGGCGCGGCGTTGCTCATGTCCGCCGGCTCCCCCCACTGTCTCTCGACGGCGGTCAGATCTTCTTCTACCTGCTCGCTTGTCCTTGCCCATGGATAATCCGGCGACCATCGGCCGCTGGCATAGGTTCCGTTGAGCACGACAGCCGCTGTTCGTTCGGGATAGGTCGCCGCGAAAAGCATGCACATAGGCCCCCCTTCGGAGCTGCCGAACAGAACCGTTCGCTTTGATCCGACCGCATCCAACACCGCTCGCATGTCTTCCATCCGCTCTTCCAGCGTTGGCAAACCAACATTGCGATCGGACAGTCCGGTGCCTCGCTTGTCCATACGGATCAGGCGGGCAAAGGAACCGAGACGCTGGAGCATATGCGCCAGCCGCGGCGATGACCAGGCAAGGTCGAGATTGGAGACCCACCCAGGCACATAGATCAGGTCGACCGGCCCGTCGCCGGTTACCTGATAGGCGATGTTGATTCCGGCCGATTTGACATAGTGGGTCGCGGGGCGCATCGGCTCGGCCCGGGACGCCGGCCGCTCACCTGTTCGGGCTGCCGACGTTGGCGGTGTCTGGGAAGGCGACACCGAGGCGGCTATCCGGGTAGCGGCTTGCGGCGTCACGCGGCGCGTCCGCAGGTCATCATAGAGTTGCCGGGTCTCCGGCTCGGGCTGCAAGCGGAGCTGCAGTTGCAGCACATCACGGCAGCGCTCATACTGTTTCAGCGCGAGGTTAAAGCGGCCCTGGGCGGCATAGGTCCGCATCAGGGCTCGGTGGATATCCTCCCGTAAGGGCTCCAAAGCCAGCAGGCGCACCGCCGCCCGCAGGCATGATGGAAGATCATTCGTTGCCGAATAGTGCGCGACGAGCTTCTCCAGCACGATGGTTGCGATTGCCCTCAATCGCTCGCGCTCCACTCTGAGCCAATCTTCGAACGGCTCCTCCTTCAGGCCGAACCCGTCCAGGAGGTCGCCACGATAGACGACGAGCGCTTGCTCGAGTTGCTCCGGGTCGGAGCCGGCGGCCAGCGACTCGAACCGCGCGACGTCGAAATCAAGATCGTCGAGATTGAGCGTAATGCTGTCGCCGTCGCTCAGAAACCTTTCGCCATCGGATGCGCCCATTCCTTTCCTTATGGCGGATAGGGCCTGTCGAAGGTTCATTCGGGCCTGGGTTTGGCTGTTGCCGCCCCACAAAAGCGCGGCGAGCTTCTCGCGCGATTGGGAGTGTCCGGATTGCAGGGCGAGATAAGCCAGCATGGCGCGAGCCTTGCGGCTGAAAACCGGGGCCACCGCTCCTCCGGCAAAGTCAAAGCCGCCTAACAGACAGAGATGAGGGTGCGCCATCGGATCCGCCACAGCCACAGCTTCTTTGCGATCCTTTCCTGTACTTGCCTCTATTTCAACCGTCATTTCGCCCGGCCTGGTGTTTTTCACGAATCCTTCACGCTGGCTCCACCGCGTTTCTCACGACGCAGGGAAGACAAGTGTCGGGAGACTGGTATCTCAGGAGGACGCTGTGCTACCCCCGACGGAATGGCCCATCTGGCATGATGATTCAAGGCAGGACCCGCAGCCGCGCGGCGGGCCACTGCGCCACGACATTGCGCTCGCGCGCTATCTTGAGAACCAGCGGGCCCGCCGGGCGTCAATGATCCAGGGGTTCGATTTCCGGGCCGCCGCGGTCAGCTTGCGCGCACTTTTGGCGAATGCGGGTAGCCGTGGATATCGGCTCTTAGAGGTCCTGGGCATTCGGCCCTTTCATATCCCCGAGCCATCCACCAGCGGCACATCTTCGCCTTCCCACGGGCTCGGCATCGATCCCTTGCTGAGATTGGCCGACGGCAGCGGCATCCAGCACTTCAGTTCGGGTTCGGCATATTCGACGATGCGTCCTGGAGACGAATCGGAAGCGCGCCAGCCTTCGCTGCCGAACTGATCGGCGCGGGCCCAGTAGGCCATGTCGACCTCGGCCGGCCCCTGTTCGGAAGGCCGAACTGTGACAAGGATTCTGCTGCCGTCCCTTGGCGCGCTCGACATTTGGCGCCACTGATCGGGCTCGTCCATTGCACTTCCTCCTGCGATCTTCGCCTCGCCCGGATAGTCGCTTCGCGTTCGGAAGCGGTCAACCCGAACTTTTTTGCCTGGGGCAAAACCCTGCCCCGTCGTTGCGGAACAAGTCATGGCACGCCGGGTTTGGGCAAGTTGTTGAAGGAAGCAAAATGAGACCAGCGCCCCGACCGATCCTTAGCATTGTTGCATGGCAGGCCGCGCCTTTCGTTCCCCACCCGGTCCGATCGCAATGAGGCAGGCCGGTTCCGATCGTTCCACCCCACCGGAGGAGGGTAAAGGCGGCATAGGCCGCGCGCTCGGCCTCGGCCTGATAACAGGGGCGGCCGACGACGATTGTTCCGCAATAGGCACCTATGCCAGCGCCGGCGCCCGTTTCGGACCCGACCTGCTTTGGACGGCTCCGGTGACGTTGCCGATGATGTACGCGGTCGTCTACCTGTCGTCGAAGCTCGGTCAGGTATCCGGGCGCGGATTGTTCCACGTCATCAAGGACTTCTACCCGCGGTGGCTGCTCTGGTCGGTGCTCTTGGGTGTGCTCGTCGGCAACACCATCGAGGCAGCGGCGGATCTCGGTGGAATGGCCGCGGCGATCAACATATTCGTGCCGCTTCCCATTCCGCTGATCGTGCTGTTCGTCGCCGCCCTCATCTTCGCCCTCCAGGTCTTCGGCTCCTATACTTTGATCCGCAACATCTTTCGCTGGCTGGCGCTGGCGCTGCTCGCCTATGTCGGTGCCGCCATTCTGGCCAAGCCGGACGCCGCGGCGGTGCTGCGCGGGACGCTCCCCAGGATCGAATTCAACCGTGAGTTCCTGTCGATCCTGGTCGCCATCATCGGCACGACGCTGTCCGCCTATCTCTACACGTGGCAGTCCAATGAGGAGGTCGAGGAGGAGATTGCCCAGGGGCGGACAACGCTCAGGGAAAGGAAGGGCGCCACCGACAGCGAACTCCGTCGCTCTCGCCGGGACATCCTCATCGGCATGATGTTTTCAAATCTCATCATGTATTTCATCATCCTGTCGACGGGTGCTACGCTCTACAAGGCGGGCCACCACGATATCGACACGGCCGCGCAGGCGGCGGAGGCGCTGCGGCCGCTCGCCGGCCAGGCCGCAAGCGTTCTGTTCGCCGCAGGCGTGATTGGCGTCGGTTTCCTCGCGGTTCCTGTCATGACCACCGGCGCTGCCTATGATGTGGCGCAAGCCATCGGCTGGAAAAACAGCCTGCACGCCCGGGCTCGAGAGGCGCCCAAATTTTATCTCGCCATCGGATTTTTTACCGCGATCGCCGCTGGCCTGAACTTTCTCGGCTTCAATCCGATGAAGGCACTGGTCTGGTCCGGCATCGTTCAAGGCTTCTCGACACCGCCCTTGCTGCTGCTCATCATGCTGATGACGAACAACCGCAGGATCATGGGCGACCAGGTGAACAGCCGCAGCACCAACATACTCGGTTGGGCAACGACCTCCGCCATTTTCTCGGCGACGATCGGCCTGGTGGCAACCTGGTTCATGTGATCCGGCGGAAGCAAAGCGACGCCGCCGGTTGGATTACCCGTTCCCGCTTGCGGATTGTCCCAGCTTTGCCGGTCTTGGAAATTCCACAACGTCGCCCGTGGGCCGCTTGTATTGCGCCGCGACAATTGCATCGATCAGGAGATCCAGAGCCGCACGAGCCGTGCGGCTCGTCTCGTCCTCGCCGCTCAAATAATGGCAGGCTCGTTCGAGGTGGAGGTGTGCGGCGGCAAAGTCGCTTGTCATAGGCTTCTCCCTGTTGCCCGCCGGCCGGCAAGATGACCGCCTCGATTTACCCAAAAGCAAATATCCACAGCCGGATTTGAATCAAATTGGCCTGACTCGCCACATGCCGCGGACCCCACGCCAGCACCTTGGCCTGTGCCCGCGCCGCGTCCTCTCCGAGGGCCGCTAGGCCATCCAGGATCGTGGCATCAGGACATGGTTCCCCGACGTCGCGCCGGAGCGCCCGAGGGCGACTTGCCTGATATGTCCGGCCAGCTGTTCATGCGCTCTGTCCGACGCGCTGCGCTATCGCGGCTGCAGGCGCTGCAGCGATCTTTCAGCGCGGTACGGCGCGTTGAATGAACCAATTGCCGGCGATGTGCCGCAAACTCAGTTCGCTCACCGTCCTGCTTTTGAAATTTTCTCGCTCTTTTAATTCTACAAACTCTCTAGACTTAACATAGATCGCTTGAAGTGGAGCGCTTGAGAGGGAGCTAGGAATGTCGAAAAAGCTCGTGGTGGGGCTGTCGGGCAATTTGACCCGGCCATCGAAGACCAAGGCGTTCGTCAGCCACATTGTCGGACAGGCCGCCGAAAGCATTGGCGCGGCCTCGGCCGTCTTCGACATCGAGGATCTCGGCGCGTCCCTGCCGCAGGCGAGGCGCCTCGGCGACCTCGACCCGGCGGCGCGCAACATCGTCGAACGGCTGCTAGGCGCCGACATCCTGGTGGCCGGCTCGCCGACTTTCAAAGGCAGCTATACCGGGCTTTTCAAGCATTTCTTCGACCTGCTCGATCCGTCATCGCTGAGGGGCAAGCCCGTCATCCTCGCCGCGACCGGCGGCGGCGAGCGCCATTCGCTGATCGTCGAGTACCAGCTGCGGCCGCTGTTCGGCTTCTTCGAGGCGCTGACCGTGCCGACCGCGATCTACGCCTCCGACAAGGACTTTGCCAATGGCGTGCTGGTGTCGGACGCGATCCATGCCCGCGCCCGGCAGGCGGTCGCCGAGGCATGCCGGGTAACCGGAGTGCCCTATCGCGTCGGCCTTGCCGCCTGAACGCACTACTGACCCGAGATCCCCTCCCCGACCAATCCAGGAGCACGCCGCGATGACCAGATCCAAGAAATCCAGGCAGATCAAACTGGGCGCTTTCCTGCCCGGCGGCGGACAGCATATCGCCGCCTGGCGTCACCCCGAGGCGCCGGCCGACGGTGCCACCAATTTCGAGTTCCACAAGCAGCTTGCCCTGGCCGCCGAGCGCGGCCTGTTCGACGCCTATTTCCTCGCCGACAATCTGACGGTCGGGCTCGGCGCCCGCGAAGGCGGCAATGCCAAGATCGCCGGCTTCGAGCCAGTGACGCTGTTTGCAGCGCTGGCGCCGCTCACCACGCATCTCGGCTTCATCGCCACCGCCTCGACCACCTACGAGGAGCCCTACACGCTCGCCCGCAAATTCGCCTCGCTCGATCATCTGTCGAATGGCCGCGCCGGCTGGAACGTCGTCACCTCGGCCGGCGACGAAACCGCGCGCAATTTCAATCGTGATACCCAGCCTGCCCACGCCGAGCGCTATACCCGCGCGCATGAGCATGTCGAGACGGTCAAGGCGCTGTGGGACAGCTGGGAGGACGATGCCTTCATCCGCGACAAGAAATCGGGGCGCTTCTACGACAAGGACAAGCTCCACGACATCGACCACAAGGGCGCGCATTTCAGCGTCAAGGGTCCGCTCAACGTGCCGCGCCCTGTGCAGGGGCACCCGGTGGTGGTGCAGGCGGGGCAATCGGAGGACGGCCGCAAGCTCGCCGCCCACTCGGCGGAAGTCATCTTCACCGCCCATCAGAACCTGGCGTCGGCGCAGGAATTCTACCGCGACATCAAGGCCCGCGTGGCGGCCGTCGGCCGCGATCCCGAGCAGGTGCTGATCATGCCCGGCGTAGCACCCTTCGTCGGCCGTACCGAAGAAGAAGCGCGCGCCAAATACCAGCAGCTGAACGATCTCATCCTGCCCGAAGACGGCGTCGCCCTGCTCAACGGGCTGGCAGGCCAGACGCTCGACATCAGGGGCTATCCGCTCGACGGCCCGCTGCCGCCGAGCAAGGAAACCGAAGGCATGAAGAGCCGCCAGGCGCTGATCCGCCAGATTGCCGACGAGCACAACTTCACCATCCGCCAGCTCTACCAATGGGTGGCGACGGCCCGCGGCCATTACACCGTCATCGGCAGCGCAGTGCAGGTCGCCGACCAGTTGGAGGAATGGTTCGGCAACGAAGCCGCCGACGGCTTCAACATCCTGCCGCCCTGGCTGCCCGGCGGGCTCGACGACTTCGTCGAGCTGGTGATCCCCGAACTGCAGCGCCGCGGCCTGTTCCGCACCGCCTATGAAGGCAGGACGCTGCGCGAGAACCTCGGCCTCAGGCGGCCTGAAAACCCGTGGACCGCCGCCCGCTCGGCCGTGCTGGCCGCCGAATAATCCCGAGAAGCCCACTACCCTCGAAGCGAGAGGCAAGACGATGACCTTGCAGCACATCGAACAGGCCGCCAGCCTCGGCACGCGTGACGGCACGACAAGCCTGGGCACGGACTTCCTGCGCCTCGGCGGCCGGGCAGGCATCCGCTTCCTGTCGCGCTACGGCGCCCTCATCGCTTTCCTCGCAATCTGGCAAGTGTCGAGCAGCGCCGGGTGGGTCAACACGGCCGTGCTGCCGCCGATCGACATGATTGTCGCGGCACTTTGGAAGGGGTTGGCCGGCGGCACTCTGCTCGGTGACATCGCCATCAGCCTGCAGCGCGCCGGTCTCGCCTTCGCGGCCGCCGTGCTGGTCGCCATCCCGCTTGGCCTGTTCATGGGCCAGGTGCGCGCGGTCGAGACCGCGCTCGATCCCATCCTGCAGGTCTTCCGCCAGACCTCGGCGCTGGCGCTCTATCCCGTATTCATCCTGCTGCTTGGGCTCGGCGAAGCCTCCAAGGTGTTCGTCATCTTCTGGGCGACGCTGTTCCCGCTGCTGCTCAACACCATCGGCGGCGTCAAGCAGGTCGATCCGAAACTGCTGGAGATGGCCCGCGTCTATGGCGCCAGGCAGCTCACCGTCTTCCGCCGCGTCGTGCTGCCCGGTGCCGTGCCCTCGATCTTCGTTGGGCTGAGGCTCAGCGCCACCACGGCGCTGCTGCTGTTGATCGCCTCCGAAATGATCGGCGCCAATAAGGGCATCGGCTTCCAGGTGATGAACGCGCAGTACAATTTCCAGATCCCGCTGATGTTTGCGGCAATCGTCATCCTCGCCGGCCTCGGCCTGATCGCCAACCAGGCGCTGGTCAGCCTGCAGCGGCGGCTCTGCCGCTGGAGCAATGCCGTCGACTGACCACCCCTTCGCCATCTCCCAACCAGGCCAAGCCAGGCCAGAACCAAGGAAGACCGGACCATGAAAATCACTCGCCGTTCCCTGCTTGCCGGCGCGCCCTTTGCCGCCGGCCTTCTCGCCGCCGGCCTGCCGCGCCTCGCCTTTGCCGAAGCGGCACCCGTCAAGTTCCGCTCCCTCGCCAGCCGCGGCAGCATCTCTCCGCATGAGCTTGCCGGCGAGCTCGGCTATTTCAAAGGCCTCGGTATCGAGGTCGAGAATGTCGGCTATTCCGGCGGCGGCCCGGAATCGCTGTTTGCGCTGGCCTCCGGGAGCGTCGATATCGGCTCGGCCGCAACCGCCGCCGTGATCAATTCGATCTCCGGCGGCAACGACTTCGTCGCCGCCTATCCGAGCAACGGCATCAACGGCAAGGTGCGAAGCGTCTTCTACGTGCTCGACGACAGCCCGATCAAATCGATCGCCGACATTGCCGGCAAGACAATCGCCGTCAACACGCTCGGCGCCCATCTCGACTACACCGTGCGCGAGGCGCTGCACAGCGTCGGCCTGTCGCCGGACGCCGCCAATCTCGTCGTCGTGCCCGGACCGCAACTCGAACAGACCTTGCGCTCCCGCCAGGTCGACATCGCGGCGCTCGGCTACTGGCAGGCGACCTTTGCCGGCGCGCTGGTCGACAATGGCGGCGTGCGTGGCGTGTTCAACGACACCGACGTGCTGGGCGAACTGGCCGGCGGCTTCGTCGTGCTCAGGCGCGACTTCATCGCCGCGCATCCCGACGCCGCCCGCAATTTCGTCGAGCAATCGGCGCGCGCCTCCGACTGGTCGCTGCAGAACCCCGACGAAGCGCGCAAGGTGCTCGCGACAATCCTCGACAAGCGCGGCGAAAACGGCGAGCTGGCGCGCTACTGGACCGGCTTCGGGCTGCGCCAGGGGGCCAAGGCGACGGACCGCGACATCGACTTCTGGGTCAGCGTGCTCGAGCGCGACGGTCGCCTGCCAAAGGGTAAGCTGAAGGCAACAGACATCCTCTACCGGCCCGGCGAAACCAAGACCAACTGACAAGGCCAACCGGCAGCTGGGAGACGAGCGCGATGAGCAGCACAAGCGGCGGTGAGGTCAGCATACGCGACCTGTCCAAATCGTTCAGCATCGGCGGGCGCTCGCTTGCCGTGCTGAGGACCCTCAACCTCGACATCCGCTCGGGCGAATGCCTGGTCATCGTCGGCGCCAGCGGATCTGGCAAGACCACGCTGCTGCGCATTCTTGCCGGGCTGGAGGCCGCCGACAGCGGCGGCGTCGCCATCGACGGCAAGCCGGTGCACGGCGTCGGCGCCGAGCGCGCGGTGATCTTCCAGGAACCGCGCCTGCTGCCCTGGCTGACCGTGCTCGGCAATGTCGCCTTCGGCCTCGAAGTGCGCGGCGTGCCGAAGGCCGAGGCCGAGGAACGGGCGCGCTTCTATATCGCGCTCGTCGGCCTCGCCGAATTCGGCGATGCTTTCCCGAGGCAGCTGTCGGGCGGCATGGCGCAGCGCGTCGGCATCGCCCGCGCCTTGACCGTGCAGCCCGAAATCCTGCTGCTCGACGAGCCGCTGGGCGCGCTTGACGCGATGACCAAGATCGGCATGCAGGAGGAACTGGCGCGCATTTGGAGCGAGGAGAACGTCACCATGGTGATGGTGACGCACGACCTCGAGGAAGCGATCTACCTGGCCGACAGGGTGCTGATCCTGCCCAAGGAGAAAGGCGGCGCGGCGCGGCTGATCGACATCGACCTGCCCCGCCCGCGCGAGCGCAGCGAAAGCCGCTTCGTACGCTACCGCGAAGAACTGCTGCGCGAATTCGGCCTGCACTGAAAGGCCCCCTACGCGATCTTGGGTTCCTCGCCCCGCAAAGCGGGGAGAGGTGGCTCGGCGATGCCGAGACGGAGAGGGGTCTTCCTTTTTTGAAATCCTCTCCCCCCGCGCTCTTTCCTGGAACCGGATTCCCCGCCCCCGCATTTCCTTAACCGGGAGGCGAAGGAGCGCGGCATGAAAGCTTTGTTCGCAATCTTTGGCGGCTTCGTCCTGACGCTCGCCGTATTCGCCAGCGGCCTCGCATTCGCCACCTGGCTATTGATAGCCAAGCCGGTGCGGCCGCCCGCCCCGGTCTCCAGCGTCGCCGAACTGTGGGCCAAGGATCCGCGCCCGGTAAACCCGGCCTCGCAGCGCCTCGAGCGCCTCCCGGCCCGCCCGGTTCCCGTTCGCACCTCGGAAGTTGATCGCAGCTCGAAACCCGCCGACACCGCCGCAGCTTCGACACCCGACACCACCGGCTCCATCAAGCCGGCGGTGGAAGAGCAGCAGACGCTGCCCGCCGCCCATGTCGAATGGTGCGCCAGCCGCTACCGCTCCTACAGGCCAGGCGACAACCGCTACACATCCTACAGCGGCCAACAGCGCCCCTGCATATCGCCCTATCTCGACGCCGCCGATGACGGCAGCTACGTCGAGGCGAGCGATACGTCGTCAGTGGAGGGCTACCCGCCACCGGATGAACCCGGCGGCGCCGAGTTCTCATCCGACCACGTCCAATACTGCTTCAGCCGCTACCGCTCGTACCGGCCGGAGGACAACAGCTATCAACCGTATTCCGGCGGGCCACGTCGGCAGTGCGAGTAGGCTGGCGCGCCGGATGGCGGGCTAGCGGACCGAAGGGCATGGTGTCTTGTGCGATCCCACCCTCGAGCGGCTAACCAACGATCACGCAAATTTTTTTGGATCGTTCGGATCGGCGCGGCGTTCATCCGACAGGCAAAGGAGGAATTAAGATGGGCGACGAGCGGGACGACAAGATTCGTGAGCGCGCATACCAGATCTGGGAACGCGAAGGCGGGATCCATGGCGATCCCGAGCGGCACTGGCACCGGGCTGAGGCCGAGATCGACAGGGAGGCAGCCCTGCCGCTGACGGCAGGCGATGCCCTGCCGGAAACCCGCGAGTTCGCGAGTTCCGACGTCTTGACGGTGGAGGCCCTGGCGGTGCGCACCGGCATATCGGGCGAACAGGCACAGGAGCTGATCGACAGGCTGGGCAACGACCGGGCGGCGATCGAACAAGCCGCGCGCAACCTCAAGGGGAAGCAGCGGCTCGGGGAGTGACAGATGATCAGAAAACTCAAAGACGGAAAATACCGCCTCTATTCGCGCAAGAAGGACGAAAAGACCGGCAAGCGCCGCAATCTCGGGACGTTTGACAGCCGCGAGGCTGCGGAGAAGCACGAACGTGAGGTGCAGTATTTCAAGAAGCATTGAGGCGGCGTTGGGCGTGTTGTCGCTTGCCAGGCAGCCGCGCCGGATGCCTGACGGAACCTGAGCCTGCGAAGACGGCGGCCACGCATCTCTGCGCCGGACAGTTTACGAGAACATGGTGCGTCCAGAAGCAGGTAACGACGCCCATCGCGGTCGCCCGCGGATTTTAGCACGGTATGCAAATTGTTCAGAACCGTACCTGATGCACCTCGCGCAAGCGGCATAAACCTTTCAGTGACGAAGCGTTCGCTTGCAATGTGGGCGATGCCTCCACTAGTTTCTGGCCAAATTGAACAAAACGGGAACAAAAATGTCAAGGGCGAATTGAATTCGCGTTCGCCGTCCGGCGCGTTGCGCACCACCGGGCCGGGCTGGTTGGGATAGATGTCGATGGAGGGTTCGAGATTGCCGAGGATGTCGCGGAAGGCGCGGGTCCACTGGCGGATGGCCTCCTGGCTGGTCGTGATGTTGTAGAGATTGCACATTTCAGGCCGCTCCCGGATGCTCACGCATCTTGTTGGAAACGGCCCGGAATTTCCAGCGCTGTCCGTTAGGTTGCTGACACGGCAGGCCGTGTCAGCAATGGCTGTGTGAGACCTACCGCGCCGATTGTCTCATAGCTTGTGCGGCGACTGCCGCCAGAAAAGCCCTCGCCGCGGCATCGCAGGCCGCTCGAGACGGGCCCTTGGCGAAAAGAAGAAGCTCGGCGGCTCGAATGTTGAGCCCGTGCTTCCTTGCGAATGTGGCTAGATCGTAAGGCTTGTTGTCGTAAGGCACGTCGTCGTAGTCGATCGTCAGATCGTAGTTTTCTTTCATTTTCTTCCTCCCGTTAGCGATCTTCCCCCCTCCTGTCCCTAACGCAAAATTAACGTCGATGGCGTCGGGCGAGTCCACCAATCAGAGATTGTGTAAAAAACGTACGAGCTCGGATGCTCGCCCTCGCCACGGCGCCGCGAGCAATCGCCGCGAGCCGGACCGCTCGAAAGAGCCGATTATGGGGGCACGTTGGAAAAGGCAGCCACGGCCTGGTGCCACGGGGTGTCCGCGACCCCTACCCTGCCTAATGGCCGTCATTTTCATCTTCCTGGCCCGGTCCGCAAAGCCGGCCTCGTTGGGTCAGCTAAAGAATAAATCCGGCTAATAACACCGTAAGGAGCAGTGACAGCGGAACAGCCGCAAGACACCAGATCTCCAACGTGTTGTTTTGCAGCGGGTCCATCGTCAGCCTCACTTTTTGGTTCGTCATTGTGACACTAACGGTTGGTCGGAGGTAGCGGTTCCAAGCGACGCTGTTCATAGAGCGCTGCCTGTGCTGCATATTAGCAACAGCTTGACGACCGCTGAGCCCGTACCGCTTGGAGAACTTCACTTGGCGCCGGTGGATGCGTATTCCGCAGGAATGCAAGCACCCCTCCGCAGCAGTCGTGCGGGATCGATCGCCGCCCATGATCAGCGCCGAGCCGGTCATGCCCCCGGAACCAATGACTGCGTCGACCTCCGGCCGAAGCTTCGCTACCGCCGAGCCGATCCGATGTTCACTCACAGCCAGCGATGCGCGTTTATAGGACCTAAGTCTGACCTGCCTGCGCAATGGTCTCGTGTACGGCCGGCGTCGGGAACAACTGCGGCCGTCTTCAGTTGATGGCGTCACCTCCTCGAGGAGAGATCGGCGCAGAATCAGTCCCTTCATGCGCTGATTAGGGTCCGCCTGCCATTGATGGATTTGGCAGGCGGACCCTTGGTTCTGTACGCTCCAGATCGAAAGCGGGTAAGCTCGGGATCACTCATCATCCCAGAAATTCTGCAGAGAGGCATGGCGGAGGGCTCCTCGCTCTGAGATGCTTGACCTGGCTTGACATCCGAGACGACCTCCCAGCGCGCGCACGCAGCGGGGGTCGCCCTCAGCCCTCCAGCACCTCGTGCTGGTAAAGCTCATCCATGCTGAGCGTCGCCAGCGCGGCGAACGGCGCCTGCTTTTTCACGCGGCCGTGGCTCAGGATGACGACGTCGTCGCAGAACGAGATGGTGCTGCGGTGATGGCTGATGACGATGGTGGTGCGACGGCCGGCGCGCGACTTGAGCGTCTCGACGATTGCTGCTTCCGACAGCCCGTCCACTGCATTGGTGGCTTCGTCGAGGATGAGGATATCGGGATCGCGCACCAGGGCTCTGGCCAGCGCGATCCGCTGCCGCTGTCCGGCTGAAAGGTTAACGCCGCGGTAGCCGACGACGGTCCTGTAGCCTTGCGGCAGTTGCTCGATGAAGCCATGCGCTTCGGCCAGTTTTGCCGCGCGCTCGGCGTCGTCGGCCGAGGCGGCGTCCTGGCCGTAGATGATGTTGTCGAAAATCGTGCCGTCGACCAGCTCCAGCTCCTGGCTGGCGAGCGCGATGTGCTTTCGCCATTGGCTGGGGTCGATGCGATCCAGCGGCGATCCATCGACAAGGATTCTGCCGCTATCCGGTTCGACGAAGCGGCACAAAAGATTGACGATCGTCGTCTTGCCGGCGCCCGAGCGACCGATCAGCGCGGTCGAGCGGCCGCTGCTTATATCGAAACTCGCCGCATGCAGCACCACCGCGCGCTGCTCCGAACCGGAATAGGTAAAGGTGACGTCTTCGAACTTGATGCCGTGGCTGAGACCGGGGAACGCTGCATTTCCCTGCGGCGGCTGGGGCTTATCGGACGAGTCCAGCATCCACGCCACCTCTTCAAGCGATCCGCTCAGGCCCTGCAGTTGGCTCCAGGCCATTTGCAGCGACCGCATATAGGGCTGCAGCCTGTAGAGCAGGATGACGAAGGCGACGATCAGCGGGAAGCTGACATTCGCCAACCAGGCGCCGATCACCACCGCCAGGAACAGCATGGCGTGCAGAACCTCGGTCAGCGGCGGCAACGCTCCCTGACGTGTCAAAAGCACGAACGCCGCCCGGCGCACCGCATCCGATGCCTGGTCGAATGCCGCCTTCTCTCGTTGCTCCTGGCCGAAGATGCGGATCAGCCGCCCGGCATGCACCAGATGCAGCATCTGCGATGCGAGTTGGCTGTTGCGGGAGGCGACGCTGCGGCTCGGCGCCTTCAGATTGGCGGACAGCATGGCGTGCGCGACCTGGACCAGCGCCAGGCCCAGCGTGACCAGCAGCGTCATCTGCCACGACAGGAGCAGCAGGAAGGTCAGCAGGATGATCGCGGCCGATGCGTTGACGATTGCTCCGAGCGTGATCTGGATGGCATCGGAGGCGCGCCAGGATTCGTTGGAGATGATGTTGAGCAGCCGTCCGGGGCTTTGCTGCAGAAAGAACGGGTAGCCTACCCTAAGCAACTGCTCCGACAGCGCGCTGCGGATCGAATGGCTGGCCTTGCCATAGATGAAGGTGGTCAGCAGCGTGTTGGCGTAGGCGAACAGGTTCTTGAGCACGATCGAGCCGAGGATGGCGACGGATATGACGATCAGCCGGTCGCGCTCGCTCAGGCTGGATCCGACATGCTGGAAGACGGCGGAAAAGCCAGCCATGCCGGTCTGCCCCTGCCCCATGATTATGTTCAGCAACGGGATGATCAGGCCGATGCCGAACCCCTCAAGCGCCGCACTGAGCAGCCCGAGCACCACCACGGCCGGAAGCAGGCGCAACTGCTTTTGCCCGAGCGCGCGGCGCAGCATCGGCAGGCTGGGCGGCATCAATCGCATGATGATGGATCACCTCGCCTCGGCATTTGCCTGTTGCTCCTGTCGCATTTGCGCCGGCTGCGGCGATTTCACCAGCGAAAGCACCGCGAACTTGGCCGCGCCGAGCAGATTCATGCCGATGATCGGCCAGTGCGACAGCTTGAGTTCACGGTCGAACAGAGGGCCTTTCCTCAGTTCGCGCAAGGCCGCCCTCATCGACCAGTAGAAATGGCGAAGCAGCCACGGCGCGTGGCGGATATGTTTCAGGCAAAGCCCGCCATTGCCCATGCTGTAGTCGCGATGCAGCTTTTCGATGGCTTTGCGGTCGCGTCGGCCGTGATGGTGATAGATGGTCATGTCGGGCACATATTCGACCGGAATCCCAAGCAGCACCGCCCGCACGAGATAGTCCGTATCCTCGGCGGAGCGCAGCGGGCCGCCGGCGCCGAACCGTTCGTCGAAACGGCCGATGCGGGCTGCAACATCACGGTGCATCGTCATGTTGCAGCCAAGCACGAAGCCACCGGGATGGACATCCGGCGTAAGCCGCGCGCGCACCGGCGACCGCTTGATGGTGAACGGCAGGTCGCGGGGATCGCCGATCTCGACGCGGCCACCACGGATGACCCGTTCGCCGGCCGAATAGTGCCGTTGCAGATCGTGCAGATAATCCTTGTGGACTGCGCAATCGTCGTCGACGAAGACGAGCACGCGGCCCCGCGCCCGCTCCAGCCCGGCGTTGCGCGCGGCCGCCAGTCCAGGTCGTGGTTCGCGAATAGCGGTGAACGGGATGTCCGACAGTTCGGCGATGCTGGCCAGCCGTTTGGCGGTGCTGTCGGTCGAGCCGTTGTCGACAACCACCAGCTCGGCGGCAAAGTCGGCATGGGCACGACACGCGGCCTGGATCGACCTGATACAGGGCTCGAGCACGGCGACGCGGTCGCGTGTGCAGACGATGAAGCTGACCGCCGGCGCCGGTCCATGCTGCGGCCGCGGCGACATGGCCGCCGGCACCGTCGAGTGGCCGCGCTGCTGGAGCTGGTGCGATTTGACGAACATGCGTTGCTAGCTCAACTGGTTCGAAGGCAAAACCGCCGCGGCCGGCACGGATTGCAGATACCGCGACAGGGCATCCACCTGCCTGGTGACCGACATCGAGGCGAGACTGAAGCGCGGCGCGAAGGCACCGGTGCGAAACACGTACTGCTCGCGGCGCCGGATGAGCTTCCATTTCGCGGTCCGCGTCAGGAATTCGTGCATCAGCAACGGCTGTCTTTCTCCCGATATGAGCTGATAGAGGAAGTAGAACAGGTTCAGCGTGCCGGCCTGGTAGCTCGGCCTCGCCTCGGCCGGCAGCGCGGCAATCCTTTCTTCCAGCGCAAGGATCCACTCGGCGGCACGGCGAACCGTGCCCATCGACAGGACCTCACCGATGTCGCGGAGGTCTTGCGTCTCTTCCGCGAGCCCCTCGCGCTCGAGGTTCTCGGCGACGATCTTCAAATGCGTCCTGCGCATTTCGCGCTTGTGCCTGTTGGTCACGCTGTCGTCATGGATACGATAGGCGATCAGGCTTTCGGGGATCATGGCCGCCGGGTAGCGGTCGGTCAGCCGCCTGAACAGGTCGAAGTCTTCGGCGTGCTTGTACCTTTCGTTATAAAATAGAACGCTCTCTTCGATGACCTTCCTGTTGTAGACGACCGTGGAATGCATGCAGATCGTGAAGAACATCGACAAGATGCGCAGGCTATTGTCCTGGAATATCGGATCGGGCGAACCCCTGACGATGCGGTTGCCGAGCAAGGTGTCGAAACCCGCGCCGCACAGCGCGAGGTCAGGCTGCTGGTTGAACAGCGCGACCTGTCGCGACAGGCGCCGGGGATAGGCGACATCGTCGGCGTCCATCCTGGCGACCAGATCGCCGCGGGCCATGGCCAGGCCTTCGTTCAAAGTTGCAATCAGGCCACGGTTTTCGCGTGAGATGATCGAGATGCGATTGTCGGCCTGGCGGTATTTCTGTAGGATCTGCAGTGAGTTGTCGGTCGAGCCATCATCGATGGCGATGACCTCCAGACGATCGTAATCCTGGCGCAGGATGCTACCCAGCGCAGCGGCAAGATAAGGTCCCGCATTGTAGGTCGGCAGCAGAACGGAGACTAAGGGAGCAGCCATTGGTCAGCCCCGACCGCTTCGTTGCAACTTGCGTGGCAAGCGCGATGCGCCATCAAGCGGCCTGCTCGGATATGCTCCTGCCGCGAGCCAACCGCTGTTGGTCGTATCGATGCCTGTCGGGAAGCCGGCTCGGCCTCTCCGGGCAACATAGGGGAAGTGGCGCTTTAGGCTGTTGAGCGGCTTCTCGAAAAGCAGCCATGAAACCGACGCCAGCATGAGCGTCACCGTTCCCGCCACCAGGAACCGTCCCGGCCCTTGTTCCGAGACGTTGAGCGGAATCCAGGGCTGCGATTTGACGACGAGCGACAGCACTATCGGATGGTAGAGATAAACGCCGTAGCTGATGCGGCCAAGGCCAAGCAGCGGCGGCAGTTCGAGACCTTTTCCGATATAGCCACCAACGCCTGTCGAACAGCTTGCAACGATGACCACCAGCGGCACGAGAGGCAGGATCTGCAACAGCAGCCAGAGGCCCCATTCCTGCAGCGGATTTGCCGGCGCCGGCGCAAACCACTGCAGAACGAAAAACGCCGCGGCGAGCCACGGCCAGCCAGCTCGAAGCCATTGCGGCAGGCCAGCGGATCTTGACCGGTAAGCGGCAAGCAGCGCCCCTGACGCCAGCGCGTCCATCGACGCCGGCGGCAGCAGGTCGCGCGACAAACCGGGTGTTCCCGCGATCGGCCAATAAAACCGGTAGGCCAGCGACAGCCCGATAACGGCGATACAGATCGCTTCGAGGCGCCGGCGCGGCGCCAGCAGCACGATCAACGGCCAGGCGATATAGAACTGCTCCTCGATGCTCAGGCTCCAGAAATGGCAGAGCAGCCAGGGCGTCCATTCATTCTGCGCTGCGTACCAGAAATTCGACAGATAGAGCGCGTGCCAGGCCAGCGATCCTCTCGACTGCTCCATGTCCGTAAGCCAGACGAAACCCAGCACGGCGAAATAGGGCGGGAATATCCGCAGCGCCCGCCTGATATAGAAGGATCTCAGCGCCGGTCCGGTTTCGAATTCGGCGGCCGAGCGGGCTTCGAGCAGCAGGCGGGTAATCAGAAAGCCGCTCAGCACGAAGAACAGACGTACGCCGATATGGCCCCAGAACGAGGATCCTCCGGCCGCGAAGAAGTGTGCGTACAGCACCATCGTCACGGCGATGGCCCTCAGCGCGTCCAATTGGGTGTCGCGCGCATTTCCCATTAGCGGCGTGCGCCGGCGGGACGGCGAAACTGCCAATCGGTCAACATAGCGGCGTCGTTCACGGCGCATTTCCAATCGGAAGCGCCCCCCTCACGCAGGATAAGGCGCCACCATTGTGCAACGCAACACAAAAAGTTGACATATTTGAAACAGGAACGTGAGGCGCGGCTAATAAAAGCCAAAAAACAGCGGGAACCAGCCCGAATTGTCCATTTTTGACGATTTTCGCGCGCTGCCTTGGCCCGTCGATATCGGCGGCAGGGTGCTGCGATGCAGCATGTTCGCCGCCATCACGGAACGCGTGAAGCTGATCCGTTCGATCGCCGCCAGCGGCACTGGCGTCAGCCTCGTCACACACGATCTCGCCACGGTGCGGGCGCTGGCCGACAGGATCGTGGTTCTCAGCCTCGGACGCGTGGCCTATGACGGATCCGCCAGGCACTTGAGCGCCGACCAGTTGTGGGGCCTCATGGCGAGCGGCACCCTCGCATCCGCCGGGCAGTAGAAGGCGTTTTGAAGCGGGGACCCGCTTCGCGCGAGCTTCCCGCCTCCGAGCGACAATTACGCCTCCTTGCCGGCATTCGCGAGCGCCACTGTGCGACGCTCCGGAAGCCCCATTCCGACGAGCGCGCCGGCGAGCGAGAGCAGCGCGGAGACGTCGATTGCCGCGGTGAAGCCATCGCTGAACGCGTCGGTGGACGAGAAGCTTCCAGTGCCGGCGAACACCGCACCGGCGATCGCGATCCCGGATACGCCGCCCAGAAAGCGGAATGTATTGAACGTGCCGGCAGCCTTGCCGACCTCCGGCCGCGCGACCGCATTGAGGACCGCATTCTGCGCGGCAGGCATGGCCATCGACACGCCGGCACCGGTAATGATCAGGGGCGCGACTAGCTGGATGTAGGGCAGATCAGGTGCTGCGATCTGCGCCAGCCAGGCCATTCCAGCCGCTTGCAGGATCAATCCGGCCACGACAAGCCAGCGCTCGCCGACGCGGTTGATCAGGCTGCCGGCGATCGGTGCGACCACGAAAAGCGTGGCGGTCCAGGGCAGCAAACCCATGCCGGCGCCGAGCGGCCCACGGCTCTGGGCAAACTGCAGAAACTGCGGCAGCAGGAATACGAGGCCGTACATGGCGGCGCAAAGCAGGAAATTCGCGCCGACGCCCGAGGAGAATGCGCGCGCCTGAAAGAACCGCAAAGGCAGCATGGGCTCACGGGTACGCAGCTGCCAAAGGACGAATGCGATGGCCAGAAGCAGCCCGGCCGTCAGCGCCGACAGCACTTCAGAGCTGCTCCAGCCCACGATGTTGCCGCGCATCAGACCCCAGACCACTCCAAATGCCGCCGCAGTCACCAGGGCGACGCCGAGGACATCGATTGCCGTACCCGGCCCGTGACTCTCCGGAATCCGACGCATCACCAGCGGGATGAGAACGATGCCGACCGGAACATTGAGCCAGAAGATCCAGTGCCAGGAGAGGCCTTCGGAGATCGCCCCGCCCGCCATCGGACCGATGATCAGGGCCAGGCCGGTGATGCTGCTAAAGAAGCCCAGCGCCTTGCCTCGTTCCTCCGGGGGAAAAGCGACGCTCAGCAGCGCCATGGCCAGCGGCATGACCATTGCGGCACCCGCGCCCTGAACCGCACGGGCCGCAATCAGCAATCCGGCATTTCCAGCGAGCGCGCAGGCAACCGACGCTGCGATGAACAACGCCAATCCGGCAACGAGCGTACGGCGGCGGCCGAACCGGTCACCGAGCGCAGCCCCGGTCATGAGCAGGACGGCAAAGCTCAAATTATAGGCGTTCATCGTCCATTGCAGCGTCTCCAGCGAGGCATCGAGTTCGACCCGCATCGTGCTCAATGCGGTCGCCACGACCATCGCATCGAGAACGACCATCAAGGAGCCTATCGACGTGAGGGCGAGAACCCAGACCTTCGTTGATCCCGCACTTTGCTTGCTCATGATTATGGCGCCTCCGGCTTGAACAGATGGCCCACCAGTCTCGCGGTCCCATGATCCAGAGACGCGGAGGCACCACCAAAGGATTCCAGCTAAAGAAAGTTTTTTTCGACCGAATCCTTTTGCCATCGTCGAGCGTCTATAAGACGCTGCGCCTGATGGCGGGCGCGCCTGCCCTGGGAGATACGCAATGAAATCGATCCTTGTGCGATGACCGGATCCGCATCCGGTGCGCCAGAAGGACGGGAGCCATTTGACCGGCTGCTCGGCGAATTGCGGCCGAAACTGCATCGCTATTGTGCCCGCATGACCGGTTCGGTGATCGATGCCGAGGATGTCGTCCAGGAAGCTACGGTGAAGGCGCTCGAGGCGTTCCCCGGGACCGGGCCGATAGCCAATGTCGAGGGCTGGCTGTTCCGCATCGCGCATAATGCAGCACTCGACCACCTACGCCGCCGTACCAGGTTGGATGCCGCGCATGTCGTCGAGGATATCGATATGATACCTGACCCCGGCATGTCGGCCGAGGGCCGGCACACTGCGGCCGCAAGCCTGCAGACCTTCATGCGCCTGCCCGCGGCGCAGCGTAGCAGCGTCATTCTCATGGATGTGCTCGGCTATACGATCGAAGAGATCGGCAACATTATCGACAGCAGTGTTCCGGCGGTGAAAGCCGCACTGCATCGCGGCCGTCTGCGCCTGCGCGAAGTCGCCGGCGAGCCTGACGATCGGCCTGTGCCGGTGTTGGCCGAGCCCGAGCGGGCGCGTCTGGCAGCCTATGTAGAGCGGTTCAACGCCCGCGACTTCGATGCGATCCGCGACATGCTGGCCGAGGACGTGCGGCTTGACCTCGTCAACCGGCTCCGGGCGAGCGGCCGCACGAAAGTGGGCCGGTACTTCCACAATTACGCGGGTATCCACGACTGGCGGCTGCTTCCGGGCCTGGTGGATCGGCACCCAGCCATTCTGGTGATCGATCCGGACGACTCGGCCGGAGGGCCAAGATACTTTATCCTGCTGGAATGGGCGGGCGACAGATTGGCGAGAATTCGCGATTTCCGCTACGCGCGCTACACGCTTGACGGCGCCGAGGTGGTGCCTCTGCGGCCATAGCAATTCGCTTTTCATAATGCCGAACAAGCACTGCCAGATCGCGGCCGCTTGCCATCCAAGCGGCCGCCCTTTTCTGCTGATCCGGCTTTAAGCCGGTTGCAACTCCCGGCGCGGCAGCGGCGGGAAGGCGATCGCAATCGCCATCGCGCCAAGCCCGACAAGGGCCGAGCCGATGAACAGCCAGGAATAGCTGGCATAGGCATCGAACACCATGCCGCCGGCGAGCGGGCCGAAAGCCATGCCGAGGCTGGACAGCATGGTTACGGCACCGAACACCGTGCCGAGGATGCGCTGGCCGAAATATTCGCGCGCCAGCACCGCATAGAGCGGCATGACACCGCCATAGGTGGCGCCGAAGATGACGGCGAGCGTGTAGAATTGACCAAGCTCGCTGACCGCCAGATAGGCGGCGATGACCACCGCCTGTATGGCCAGCCCGGTGATCAGCACCGGCTTGACGCCCAGCCGATCGGCAAGCACGCCGTAAAGCAGCCGGCCACCCAGCCCTGCCAGGCCCTCGATGCTGTAGATGCTGACCGCCGCCATCGGCGCTATGCCGCACAGCATCGCATAGCTCACCATATGGAAGATCGGCCCCGAATGCGCTGCGCAGCAGGCAAAGAAGGTCAGTCCCAACACGATGAATTGCGGCGAGCGCAGCGCCTGCGGAACCGTCATGCCGGCACCCTCGGCGGCAACGGTTGGGGCAGCGCCGTCGGCAGCGGGCTGGGGCGGCTGGCGCACCAGAAGCGCGGCCGGCAGTAGCAGCATCCACGCGGTTATGCCGATATCGAACATCGCCGTGCGCCAGTCATAGGCCGAAATCAGCCAGCGCGCGAAGGGCGAGATGGTCATTGGCGCTACGCCCATGCCGGCCGAGACCAGCGAGACCGCGAGGCTGCGGTTCGTGTCGAACCAGGCGGAGGTCAGCGCGATCATCGGCGCGAAGAAGGCGCTTGCCGCGAGGCCGACGAGCACGCCATAGGTCAGCTGGAAAACGAGCAGCGAGCCGGTGCAGCTGGCCAGGACCAGCGCCAGGCCAAGCAATACGGCGCCGGTCATGACGACGATGCGAGCGCCGAAGCGGTCGTAAATGGCGCCCCAGGCGAAGCCGCCGAGGCCCATTACCAGGAAGTTCAGCGTCATCGCACTCGATATGCCGGCGCGCGACCATTGTGTGTCGAGCGCCATCGGTTCGAGGAAGATCGCCAGCGAGAACATCGCCCCGAGGGCGACACAGGTCATCAGCGCGCCAGCCGCGACGATAACCCAACGATAGGGAAGGCTCATTTCACTTTTCTCCCATGCCGGAAGCGTTGATACGGCACGACCTTTTCGAGCTTCGCCGAGCCGCTTGCGTCCGAAGGACGTTGGAGACGTTTTGAATCCGACAATCTGGTTGCATTTTTTATCCAGTCAAGAAATTGCGCCGCTCAATTGCTCCATTGCATTGACCGTGCACCGTCCTGAGCTAGATTTTCAACCTGGCGATCAGGAGCTGACAGGCATGGAACTTCATCGCGGCCGTCTCATCGACCACGTCCAGCTGGTGGTCAGGGATCTCAAGACCAGCCGCCGCTTCTACGAGGCGGTTTTCAAGGTGCTCGATATTCCGATCGGCGGCAGCGCCGAGGATTATTTCTGGGCCGACGAGCTGTTCATTTCCAGCCCCGACAGCCCGGCAGCCCAGGGAAAGCTGACGGGGCGCCACCACCTTGCCTTCCAGGCAAAGGACCGCGCCATGGTCGACGCCTTCTACAGGGGCGGCCTCGATGGCGGCGGCACGGACAATGGCGCACCGGGCGAGCGGCAGCACTACCATCCCGGCTACTACGCCGCCTTCCTGCTCGATCCCGACGGCAACAATATCGAGGCCGTCCACCACGGCCCGGCCAACCGCAGCGCCGAGTCAGTGAAGATTGCGTTCTGAAGATCGGGTGATGGGGCAAGAATCTTGCTTGCGACGGCGTCGGATCGGCTGCGGAGGTCATTCCGCCCTGCGCTATCGCATCAGCGCCGCCATCTGGCCCGCCAGGAAGTCGACGAACAGCCGCGCCCGGACGGGTAGCTGTCGCCCATACGCATGGACGATGTACACCGGCATGGTCGGCATCGCCACCTCGGGCAGGATGCGGACCAGGCGGCCCGTGTCGAGATCGTCCTGCACGGCAAACCGCATCAGATGCGCGATGCCGGCGCCGGCAAGTGCCGCATTGCGGATGGCACCACCATCATCGGTATCGAGCCGTCCGTCCGGCACGATCATCGTACCGTCGGCAAAAGTGACGGGATAGGGCCGGCCGGCCATCTGGTAGCGGACGAATTCGTGGTTCGGTAAATCCTCGACCGATGCCGGACGGCCGCGCCGCTCGACATAGGCCGGTGAGGCCACCAGCACGATCGGCAGATTGGCGATCTTGCGCGCGATGAGCCCGGTGTCCGAGAGCTGCCCCATGCGCACTGCAACGTCATAGCCTTCGCGGATCAGGTCGGCGTGGCGGTCGGTGACGCTGAGCTCTAGTTTGACTGCGCCATGCCGCGAAAGGAACGCCTGCGCCCATGCCGCGATCAGGCCGCGGCCGAGTTCGACCGGCGCTGTGACGCGCAGCAGGCCGCGCGCTGTATCGGCCAGCTGGACGATGTCTTCGGCATCGTCCAGCGCCCTGAGCAGCGGCGCCACGCGCTCGTAATAAGCGATGCCTTCACTGGTCAGCCCGAGCCGGCGCGTCGAGCGCTTGATCAGCCTGACGCCCAGCCGCCGCTCGAGCCGCGCCACGCTTTTCGACACCGCCGATGGGCTGGAGCCGACCAGCCGGCTGGCGGCATGGAACGAGCCGGCATCGACCGTGCGGACGAAGGCGACGAGACCGGCGGTCTTTTCGAGGATGGTGGTCATTCCGGAATTCCAGGCACGAAAGAATGGATCATGATGATCCTAATACGATTTCTGATCATCATTAAATACCGCTCATCATCGACAAAGGAGAGATTTGATGAGCAAGCTGAACGGCAAGGTCGCCATCGTCACCGGCGCCTCCAAGGGTATCGGCGCTGCCATCGCCAAGGGTCTTGCCACGGCCGGCGCCGCGGTGGTCGTCAACTACGCCTCGTCACAGGAAGGCGCCGACCGCGTCGTCGCCGAGATCGAGGACCGTGGCGGCCGCGCCGTCACCGTCCAGGGCGACGTGTCGCAAGCGGCCGACGTGCGCCGCCTGTTCGAGGCGGCGAAATCGGAGTTTGGCGGGCTCGACATCCTGGTCAACAATGCCGGCGTCTTCGCGTTCGAGCCGCTGGAAGCGGTTACCGAGGCCGAGTTCCACCGTGAGTTCGACACCAATGTGTTCGGCATCATTCTGACCACGCAAGCAGCAGTGAGCCATTTTGGCCCGGGCGGCGGCAGCATCATCAACATAAGCTCGGTTGCCAGCCGCAATCCGCAGCCGAACTCGCTCGTCTACGCCGCCACCAAGGGAGCGGTGGACACGATCACGCTGTCGATGTCGCGGGAGCTCGGCGCACGCAACATCCGCGTCAACGCGATCGCGCCCGGCGGCATCGATACCGAAGGCCTCGCGCGCATCGGCATCGTCGGCAGCGAATTCGAGAAGCAGATTATCGCCATGACCCCGCTCGGTCGCTTCGGCCTGCCCGATGACGTCGCCCGCGTCGCGGTGTTCCTCGCCTCCGACGAGGCGTCATGGCTGACCGGCGAGCGCATCACCGCCTCGGGCGGCTGGCGATAGGCATGGAGGGGCGCGGACCTGCCGTTTCACGGACCATGCCCCACGCCGCGCGACGTCGAGGACCACCGCAATCGATGACGACAGCGATCTAAGCCCTATGTTTCAGCGAGGGGGAAGCGCCGTGCGCTATCGATGACGGCGAGATGCCAGGGAGGTAACGGATGACGGGCGACGAAACAGCAATCCGAAAGCTGGTCGAGACGTGGATGGATGCGAGTAAGCGTGGAGACATCGCGACTGTCCTCAGCTTGATGACGGACGATGCGATCTTCATGGTTCCCGGCCGGGAACCCTTCGACAAGGAGATCTTCGCGGCGGCCGCGCAGGAGACGGCCGGCGTTCATATCGACGGCACGAGCGATATCGTGGAACTACAGCTTCTCGGCAATTGGGCCTTCATCCGCAGCCGCATCGACATGACCGCGACCCCGCCGAATGGCGAGCCGGTCCATCGATCGGGATATGCGCTGACGCTCCTGCGTAAGGAGCCAGATGGTGAGTGGCGGCTCGCGCGCGACGCTAACCTGCTGACCCTGCAAGGCTAGAGCCGGTCTCCGGCATCTCTGCACCAGGAGGCGCGCTAGGGGGAGCGACAAGGTGGCGAAGATGCGTTCAACGTCGCCCTGAACAGCATTCCCCTCCTCCATCTGATTACACCGGCAAGAGGGCGTTCGGCTTGACATCGGCGATGGAGGCGAAAGTGTGCGTTTCGCGCACGCCGGGCAGAGGCAGGATGACCCGCTGCAGGAAATCCTGGAACACCGCCATTTCAGCGATCCGCGCCTTGACCAGATAATCGAAACCGCCAACCACCATATGGCACTCCAGAACCTCCGGAGCTTTCGCCACGGCTTCGGCGAAGCGGTCAAAGACATGCGGCGCCGTGTGGTCAAGCCTGACCTCGATGAACACCAGCGTTCCCCTGCCGACCTTGCGCGGATCGAGCATAGCCCTGACCGCGGTGATGAACCCGTCGCGGAACAGGCGCTTCACCCGCTGGCTGGTTCCGGTCGGCGACAGCCCGACACGCCCGGCAAGATCAAGCGTCGTCCGGCGCCCATCCTCCTGCAGCAGCCGGAGCAGGCTGCGGTCTATCTGGTCGAGATCGTCCATTCACAATCCACTCTATCTCAGGGATTTGTGTGCTTAATTCACGCACAGATGCCAAAATCAACGTATTTCATCACATAAAACCTCGCAATAGCCTGCGCTTCCCTCACCCACTCAAAGCAGATGTGGTGAGCCGATTTCGACGAACACAGGAGTGCAGGATGACCAAGGAAGCGTGCAGCCCAGCCGGCAAGAGTGCGGCGGAAATCAGCAAGGGAGCGACCGAGATCCTGGTGCTGAGCGAAGCCGACGTGATGGCGTGCATCGACCTCAGCCAGCTTCTCGACGTTCTGGAAGACGGCTTCAAGGCGCTGTCACAAGGTAAGGTCGTCAATCCACCCCGACCACAGCTCGACATCCCCGGAGCCGGCTACAGCCTCGCCATGCCGGCCTGGATGGAGGACATGAACCTGACCGTCAAGATCGTCAATGTCTTCGAAGGCAACCTGGCCAAGAACCTGCCCAGCCATCTCGCCACCATCAGCCTGTTCGATCCGCTGTCCGGCCTGCCGGTCTGCATCATGGACGGCACCTTCATAACCGCGGTGCGAACCTCCGGCTCCGCCGTGCTGTCGGTGCGCGCGCTTGCCCGCCGGGATGCCAGGATAGCGACAGTGATCGGCGCCGGCGTGCAGGCCAACCAGCACCTGCATCTGTTGCCGCTGGTGCGCGACTTTGCCGAAATCCGGGTCGCTTCGAAGAGCTTCGACGATGCGGTAGCGCTTGCCCGGCTGCATCCGTCGGTGGTGGCGGTCGCCGACCTCGAGGCGGCAGTGCGCAGTTCGGACGTGGTGTGCCTGGCGACCCACTCCTACCAGCCGGTGATCGACGCAGGCTGGGTCCAGCCGGGCACGCATGTCTCGTCGGTCGGGGTGGCGCCGCCCGGCGGAGAAATGCCGATCGAGCTCATCGGCAAATCCAGTCTTTTTGTCGAAACCAAGGATGCGTTCAAACCGACCCCGGTCGGTTCTTGCGAGCTTGCCGGCTTCGACCCGGATTTCGGCACCGAGCTTGGCGCCATGCTGCTCGACCGCGCGCCGGGTCGCGTTTCGAATCAACAGATCACCACCTACAAGGCGATGGGCATTGCGATGGAAGACATGGTCGCCGCCGACCTCGCCTATCGTTGCGCCAAGCGTCTGCGCAAGGGAAAGCTCATCGTGCTGTAGGCGCGTGCCGCGAGCCAGGCGGGTTCGACGTTGCTGACAATGGCGCTTTCGTGGGAGCGTTGGGGCTAAAGGCCGGCCCCTCAGGCCGGCTCGCGCTTCAGCGCCTGTGCCATGCAGTGGATGCCGCCGCCGGTCTTCGAGATCTCGCTCATATCGATGGCCGCGACCTCGAAGCCGCGTGCCTTGAGCTGGCCGATCAGCGCCTGGCTGGACGTCGGCGCGATCACCCTGTCCTTGCCCAGCGACATGAAGTTGCAGCCGAGCGCCATCGTGTCCTGGAACGGCACGTCGATGATCTCGTGGCCCTTGCCCTTCAGCCAGTCGACGATGCCCGGCTCCGTGCAGGCGAGGCAGACGGCGGTCAGCTTCTCGGCGATCGGCACCACCATCAGGTCGATATGGACGTAATATTCGTCGATGAACGCGATGCGGGTCTCCCAGCCCTCCTTGTCGAACCAGGCCTGGACCTGGCGGGCGCCCTCCTCCTGCGTGCGGGCGCCGCCGCACCCGATCAGCACCACGCCGTCCTCGATGACGTTGAAGTCGCCGCCTTCGAATGTGCCGGCGGTGACCATGTCATAGATCGGGATGCCGAGCTTCTCATAGGTGCGGATCGCCGCGTAGTTCTCGCCGCGCCGCCACCAGTTGGCCATCGCGGTGATGATGACGCCATATGGCGTCATCACGCTGGAATCGCGTGAATAGACCTGCATCGGCAGTTCCGGCGTCGGCTCATGCCAGTGGATGTTGACGCCGAAATGCTCATAGGCGGCGACAAGGTCCTTGTGCTGCGCCTGCGCGATCTGGACATTGCAAGGCGCCTCGCGCAGATGTTTTCGCGATAGCGAGCTGGTCGAGAGATGGCGCAGGAAATTGGGCGAGCCGAGCAGCACGTCGGTCAGCACGTCGGTCTCGTTGGCGAAGCCCCAGGCGGTCAGCTTCTTGGTGCCGCCGGCCGGGTTGCGGCGCTGCAGCGAAAACGGCTCGGTGACGATGCGGTCATGGACGGTCATGGGTTCTCCTCGTGAAGGGGCGGCTTGGTTGAGTCATGCGGCTTGGTTGCTCGGTATCCACCAGTCCCGTCCGCGCGGGGTGGTGATGTATTCCGGCCAGCGAAATCCAATTGGCGGCTCGTAGTCGCAGAGCGGCGCGATCCAGTTCGAGCCGCCGATGCCGCCACCGGTGCGGGCGACGAATTCGTCCATCGCCGCGTCGCGCGCGGCCTCGTCTTCCAACAGGCGAAGTGCTGCCAGCGCGACCGTCTTTGCGGCGCAGATGACCATCGGGTCGATGGTGGGAGAAATGCCGCCCAGCGCATTCATCGCCCAGGACGGAAAGGCGTGACCGTTCTCCGAGCGCAATGCCGGGCGAGCGACATAGAACCGCGCCGTCGGCGTATGCCATGACATGTCGGTGTAGTCGTCGGACGTCGAATTCACCTGCGACGGCGCCAGGTCGCGGCGCAGGATCGCTTCTGCCTCGCGAGGTTCGATCAGCAGTTCCAGTTCCTCGATGAAAGGCTCCTCGCTCGCCACCCCGCCGGCATTGACCTGGATTTCGCGGGCGATCGCCTTAGCCGTCTCGTCCCAGCGCGGCGGCCCGACCGCCGCCAGCGCGTCGAAGGCAATGCCAGCCATTACGTGATTGGCGAGCCCCGGCCGCGACTTCGACACCCAGTGCCGCTCATAGCGGCAGCCGCCCATCACCGCGACGGCTTCCGCATTGCGGTCAAGCACGGCGGTGACCTGCTCGGCCATCGCCAGCGTCGGCACGCGGATCATGTACTGGATCTCGGCCAGCCCGGCCGGCAGATTGTCGGCGGTCGCCTGCCCCGCCGTCAGGATCGCCTCGCTGATCGACCAGCCGCCCTGATGCGGCAGCACGGAATCGCGTAGCGCCTTCGAGGCCATGTACATCATCATGAGCGCGTCGTTGGCGCCCGGCGCCCGGACCGCCGAATGCGCCTGCGGGATCGGCGCCGCGTTGCCTGCCGCCCTCGCCCAATGTTCCGGCTCGTCGCAGATGAAGCGGTAGATCATCGCATAGGCCGCACCGCAATGCGTGTCCCAGCGCGCCGTGTTGCACAGCGGCAGCATGTAAAAAGGATGGAAGGAGATCATGCCCGCCAGCCCATCGTAATAGCCCTTCGCGGCATGGATCGGCTTCGATCCCCTCACCTTCTCCGCCGGCTCTCCGGTGAAGCGCAGCGTGCCCGATATGCCGTGGCGCTGCATCGCCGCCTTGGTCGCCAGCAGCCCGCCGAGGCTGGCAATGCCGAGCCCGGAATGCGGATCGGTGTGGCCGCCGGCCTGTTCGCCGAGGCCCGGACGCGGTCGCTTCACCGTCGCCGCATCCTGGCAATTGCCAGGCACCGCGTCGTACTCGGCATACATGCCGATTGTCGGGCCGGTCCCGTTGGTCCAGTGGGCGCAGAAGGCGGTCGGCATGCCGCCAGAGCCCTCTTCAACGGTAAAGCCTTCGTGCTTCAGGCGCTCGACATACCAGGCGGCCGACTGGTATTCGCGCCAGGCGGTCTCGCCGAAGTCGAAGATGGTCCGCGTCCACGCCGACAGCGACGGCTGGATGTCGTCCAGACAGGCAAGCGCGGTCGCTTGCGCCGAGGTCACCGGTTTCTCCATGGCGGAAAGAAAGCAGTGAAGCGCCTCGCCAAAAAGTGATATGTTTTCCCGGCTCATGCAAATTCGGTTCACCTCTTGAGAATTCCCTCGACGCAGGCGCTGCGCGCGCTCGACAGTTTTGCCCGCCACGGCAGCGTCTGGCGCGCCGCTGACGAACTGCATCTGACCCGCAGTGCGGTCAGTCATCAATTGCGCCTGCTCGAACGCGATCTCGGCTTCGACCTGCTCGCGCGCATCGGCAAGGGCGTGGCGCTGACGCCACGCGGCCAACGCTATGCCAGCGACGTGCGCAAGGCGCTGACGGTGCTAGGCGACGCGGTGACACGCCATGCCGGCACCGGCATCGGCGGCTCGTTCAGTGTCAGTTGTACGCCGGGTTTCGCCTCGCTGTTCCTGTGCACCCATATCGGCGAGTTCCGGCAGATGTACCCCGATGTCGCACTGCGCATCCTGACGCCGCGGCGCCTCGACGACGTCAGCAATGCCGAGGCCGACGCCTTCATCGCCTTCGGCGTCGGCAACTGGCCGAACCGCGTGGTCGAACCATTGTGCGAAATCTCCTTCACGCCGCTGTGCAGCCCCACGCTGCTCAACAAGATCGGCGGCTTCTCCAAGCCGGCAGACGTGCTGCGCGCCAATCTCCTGCATCTCGGTGACACCGAGGACTGGGCGCGCTGGCTGGCCCTGTCCAAGGTCGAGAACCCCGACCCGGAAGGCGGCATCTTCTTTTCCGACATGAACCTGGTCTTTTCGGCGGCGATTGCCGGCCAGGGCATCGCCATGGGCGACGAGCTGACCAGTCGCCGGGCGCTGAGCGAAGGCCGGCTGGTGCGTCCCTTCGACATCGCGATCAATTCGCCGCGCTCGTATTTTCTGGTTTCCGAGCACGCCAAGGCAGCGCATCCGGTGCTGGAGGCGTTTGGGCGATGGCTGAGGTCGAAGCTGTCGGAGAACAAGGAGCGCTAATCTCCCCCTTGAGGAGGAGATTGGCGCATAGATGAATCAAATTTGCCGATCAGGCGAAAACTATTCGGTTGCGGTGAGCCGCCGCCCTGCCTACGATTTCGCCTACGCTAAGGAAAGGGCAGGATGCAGCAACCCGGCCGGGCCGCAGAGATCAAGGCAATCGGGATCGGCAAGAGCTTCGGCTCGTTCCGTGCGCTGGATGATCTGACGCTCGATATCGGCCGTGGCGAGTTCCTCACCCTGCTCGGCCCCTCCGGTTCCGGCAAGACCACCTTCCTGATGATCCTTGCCGGCTTCATTCAGCCGACCGACGGCCGCCTTTACAGCGACGGCGTCGACATCACCGAGCGGCCGGCCGAGCAGCGTGCCGCCGGCATGGTTTTCCAGGGCTACGCATTGTTCCCGCATATGAGCGTCGAGGCCAACATCGCCTTCCCGCTCAAGGTGCGCAAGAAACCGGCGGCCGAGATCAAACGCCGCGTCGGCGAAATGATCGAGCGCGTCGGGCTCAAGGGCCACGAGAAGAAACTGCCGTCGCAATTGTCCGGCGGCCAGCAGCAGCGCGTGGCGTTGGCGCGGGCGCTGGTGTTCGAGCCGGGCGTACTTTTGCTCGATGAGCCGTTTTCGGCACTCGACAAGGGCCTGCGCGGCCAGATGCAGGCCGAGATGAAGCGGTTGCACCAGGAGACCGGCACCACCTTCGTCTTCGTCACCCATGATCAGAGCGAGGCGCTGGCGTTGTCGTCTCGCGTCGCCATCTTCAACCATGGCAAACTGCTGCAGGTCGGCGCGCCGGACGAGGTCTATGATCGGCCGGACAACCGCTTCGTCGCCGAGTTCCTGGGCGAGATCAACATGCTGCCGCTGAAGGGCGTGCGCCCGGCCGACAATGGCTCGACGGGCCTCTGCGAAGACCGCGCGATCAGCATGCGCTGCAAGGCCGAGAAGGTCCGGGGCGACGCCATCCTGGCGATCCGGCCCGAATACATGTCGATCGCCCGCGAAGCCGCCGCAGGCGAGAACGGCATTGCCGCGACTGCCGTCGCCTCGACCTATCTCGGCGCTGCAACGCGGCTCGATCTGACGACGCGCCAAGGCGCCAAGATGACGGTCTCGGTGCCGAACGAGGTTGCCGCTTCCGCGCTCAGCCAAGGCAATTCCGTCTGGCTGACCTGGCCGGCGGAGAAAGGTTTCCTCCTTCCGGATGGAGGACAATGACGATCGGCGTGGCGAATTCGCCAAGCTGACTTTCAGGAAATACCAACGACAAAAAAGGGGAACTGACATGACAAACCAAACCAAGAAACATTCCATCGAGGCGCTGTCCGCCAGGGCCGTGCGCGGAGAGATCTCGCGCCGGCAGTTCACGCAGCTGGCCGCGCTGGTGCTGGCCGGCACGCCGATGCTGCTGCGCTCGACCGGCGCCTTTGCCGCGGCGAAGGAACTGGTGCTGGTCAACTGGGGCGGCGACGCCATCACCGCCTATGACGCGGCTTACGGCCAGGCCTTCACCAAGGAGACCGGCATCGTCGTTAAGATGGATGGCTCCGGCCCGACCGAAGGCGCAATCGCGGCGCAGTTCAAGAGCGGCGCCCCGACCTGGGACCTGGTCGACGTCGATCCGTTCTCGGCCATCACGCTCGGCGCGCAGGGCATGCTTGAGCCGATCGACTATACGATCGTCGACAAGAAGAAGATGCGCGAGGGCTTCGGTTGGGAACACGCCGCCTCGACCTATTTCTTCTCCTATGTCATCGCCTACGATGCCGAGAAATACGGCAGCCAGGCACCGACCGGCATGGCCGACTTCTTCGACGTGGCAAAATTCCCCGGCAAGCGCTCGCTCTACAAATGGGGCGTGTCGAGCTGGGAAGCGGCACTGCTTGCTGACGGCATCGCGCCGGCCTCGCTCTACCCGCTCGACCTCAAACGCGCGCATGACAAGATCGCCGCCTTCAAGGAAAACGTCGTCGCCTATTGGGGTGGCGGCGCCGAAAGCCAGAGCGTGCTGCTCAATGGCGAGGCCTCGATGGCGATCGTCTGGTCGACCCGGGCTTCGCTCATCGAGCAGGATTCCGGCGGCAAGATCAAGTTCATCTGGGACCAGGGCCTGATCTCGCCCGGCGCGCTCGCCGTGCTCAAGGGCAATCCCGGCGGCAAGGACGCGGCGATGAAGTTCATCGCCAGCACCCAGGACCCGGAGAAGGAACTCATCATGTTCGACAAGCTCGGCCAGGGTCCGGCCAATCCGGCCACCGATGCGCTGATCCCCGCCGACAAGAAGCGCATCAACCCGGTCGATCCCGAGAACATGAAAAAGCAGATCCCGCTCGACATGGATTGGTACGCCAAGAACTATGGGGCAGCACTCGACGAATACACGAAGATCATCTCCGCCTGACAAGCCGGGATAACCGGATGAGAGCATACCTCTCCGACAGGATGGGCGCGGCGCTGTTGATGGCGCCGCTGCTCCTCTTTCTTGTGCTGGCCTATGCCTGGCCTTTCCTCGGCGTGGTCAAATGGAGTTTTACGCTGCCCACGCCGGGGCTGGGGCAGTACAATGCGCTGCTCACGGATCAGTTGGTGCAGTCGGTCTTTATCCGCACGCTGCGCATCGCGGCGATCGTGACGATCGTTTCGGTTGCCGCCGCCTACGCCATCACCGTTGTCTGGGTGCGCGGCACGCCGGTGCAGCGCGTCGTGGCCGAATTCTGCATCCTGGTGCCGTTCTGGATCTCGGTGCTGACCCGCGCCTTCGGCTGGGTGGCGCTTTTGTCCAATCGCGGCCTGATTAACACCTGGCTGCAGGCGGTCGGCTTCATCTCGGAGCCGCTGGCGCTGGTGCGCAACGAGTTCGGCGTCATCGTCGGCATGACGCATTTCCTCATCCCCTTCGCCGTGTTTCCGCTGGCCTCTTCGATGCGCAGTCTCGACGACCGCGTGCTGCTGGCGGCGCGCGGCCTCGGCTCCAGCCGCATGCGGACCTTCTGGTCGGTGTTCGTGCCGATGACCCGCTCCGGCATCATCGGCTCGGCGCTGATCGTTTTCGTCTTTTCGCTCGGCTTCTTCGTCACGCCGGCGATCCTCGGCGGCGGTCGTAGCGTGATGATCGCCGAGTTGATCTATCTCCGCATCTTCCAGAGCCCGGACTGGGGCCTGGGCGCTGCGATCAGCGTGGTGCTGGTGCTGTTCGTCGGCGCGCTGATGGCGCTGCTGTTCCGCTATATCAGACCAAAGCAGTTGGTGTAGCGCGATGCCGACCTATCGCCCCGGTCCCGTCTCGCTGGTCCTCGCCGCCCTGGTCGCGCTGTTTCTGCTGTTGCCGCTGCTCGCCGTCATTCCGGTGTCGCTGACGCCGAGCCGCATGCTGGCGATGCCGTCGGGCGAATTGTCGCTGCGCCATTACCGGGCGTTGATCGAGGATCCGCGCTGGATCAACTCGATCCTGCTCTCGATCAGGATCGGCGTCGTCAGCAGCGCCTTTTCCACCGTGCTCGCGCTCTGCTTCGGCCTCGGCGTCTGGATGTTCCAGCCGCGCTTCACCGCAGCATTGGTCGGCTTCGTGCTGCTGCCGATGGTGGTACCGCCGGTGGTCTCGGCAATCACGCTCTATTTCCTGCTGACCTCGATCTCGGGTTTCTCGTCGTTCTTCGGCTATGACACCTGGCTGGGTGTCGCCATGGCGCATGCGGTGATGACGGTGCCCTTCGCCACGGTGCTGATCCTGGTGTCGCTCAGCCAGCTCGACCGCCGCATCGATCTTGCCGCGCGCGGCCTCGGCGCCACCGTGTGGGAGCGCGCCACCCGCATCATCATGCCCAACATCAAGTTCGGCATCGTCACCGCGGCGTTGTTGTCCTTCGTGCTGTCCTGGGAAGAGATCGGCGTCACCCTGTTCATCACCTCGGTCAACGCCATCACGCTGCCGCGCTTGATGTGGATGGGCCTGCGCGACAACATCGACCCGGCGATCGCCGCACTCTCGGTGATCCTGATCGTCATCACGGTGCTGGTGCTTGTGGCGCGCAGCGTCGTGGTCAGGCTGCGCGCGGCGCAGTGAGGGCCGCCTCACTGCCGCGGTGACTGGCGCGAATGAAACCTTGCGCCACGATTTTCGTTATAGGTAGTTCAACACGTCGAAGGCTTCGCCATGAATCAAGGATGGTTTTCCAAGCCGGTTGCGATTGCGGTCGGCATCGTGGGAGATATCCGCAACATTTCCAACGCACGGCAGGCTGTCGAATTGCTGGAAGCCCACTGGCGCGACGCTGGCAGCGCCAAACACGGCTTGGCACGGCGCACATGCCGCCGCGCTATGAGCGACGACCGCTGGACCGAAGCCGCCAGGGACGCGTTCATCGAGGCCGCGCGGGAAGCGCATGTCCTGGTCGAGCGAGCCGTTGAACCGCAGGACCGGTCCAGGCAGGCGGGACCGTGATCGATTTGTGAGCCTCGGTGGTTCGGCCGATCTATTGCATCTCAGGCAGCATGCAGCCTTGGAATGGCACTGACGTCAACCTCGCGCTCCGCGTGCCACGCATCGTAAGCGGCCTGCATCCTGAGCCAGATCGCGGCGCCGTCGCCGAACATCTTTCCAAGGCGCGCCGCGACGGCCGGCGAGACCGGCTTCTTTTCGCGGATGATGTCGTAAAGCTGCTGGCGCGAGATTCCGAGCAGATTGGCGATTTCCACCTTGGTCTTTCCGGTTGCCGGGATAATGTCGTCGAGCAGCGCCCCAGGGTGGGATGGGCAGCGCTCCATCGGACGCATCGGCTCATACACGCTCATAATCGATTTCTCCAATCTAAGCCGTCTCAATGGTACTGTTCGAAATCGACGCGGGCAGCATCATTGGCCTCGAATTCGAATGTGATGCACCACGGCCCGTTGACATGCACTGTGTAGCGGGTCGGGTTAAAGCCCTTCAAAGCGTGGAAGTCGAAGCCGGGCAGGTCCATGTCATCAGGCCTTTCCGAGACTTCCAAGCGGTCAAGCCGGACAAGGATGCGCTTATGCATCTTGGCGTCGATCTTTCCGGTCTTTCCGGTTTGAAAGAGGTCCGCCAGCGCCTTGTGCTTGAACGACTTGATCATGCAACATGTAAGCATATTGCTTACTCGGGTCAAGCAGGTGTAAGCAAATGATTTACAGAATGGTCCGAGCCCATCGGAGGCAATAACTACGCCCGCTGGACGCTGGGCCGGGCCAACCGAATACCTGGCGGACCCATGTCACGGCATCATCCGCTATCCCATGGCGTGGCGGATTCTCTTCGACAGGCGGCTCAAAAATGCCGGCCTCGACGACGCATCAAGCTTCCACGACAGCACCGCCGTTGCCATTTTCCGCGGCAACACCCCGACCGACAGGAACCAGGCGGCAAGGATTGCGCGCCGCCGCAGGGATGCGGTCATTTCGAGGCTGGCGACGGCGCCGGCCGCCCCGAGCGCCAGCCGGGAATCGTCGGCCACGGGGTGTCGGTCTCTGTCGGCGCAGAGCGACGCCAGCCGCTCTTCCAGGTGGACCGGATCGTGGCGGACGGCATCCGACGGCACGATGGTCAGGCCGATCCCGGAGGCCTGGTCCGACAGTGCCTGCATGCGGCGGAAATCGTGGGTTACCCGCCAGCGTGCCCGCTCGGCGAGCTTTTCGCCGAAGACCGAATGGTTGGCGCCGTGGATCCGGTAGGCGCCGAGGCATTCGTCGATGGATTGGACGTGCCCGTACATCGGCGCCAGCGTGGCAAGATAGCCGTCAGCGCCCTGGCGGAACTCCGGCTCCGGTATGGGCATGATCGACTCCAGCGTTGCGCGGTCAAAGGCCAGCCCGCTGGTCACGGTGGTCTGGTAGCGGCCCTTGTGCAGGAGTTTCGGCATGACATCGCCGCTGTCGAAAGGCAGTTCGGGCGGCGGAAAGACATCCTTGATGCGTTGCCCTTCGTCGACGATATGCAGTCTGGACTGGACCTGGGCGGTTGCCTCGTCCCAGGTGTCGACGATGGTGGAGACGGCGGTCGGATAAAGATAATCGTCGGCGTCGAGGAACAGGACGATCTTGCCCGAGCTCGCTGCAAAGCCAGTGTTGAATGCCGCGGCGTGTCCGCCATTTTGCGCTCGCGGACATGCGAGGATCTCGTCGCGATACGATTCCATGATTGTCGTGGAATTGTCCTGCGATGCATCGTCGACGACGATGACTTCGACATCCGCGTAGTCCTGCTCGAGGGCGCTGTCGATGCTGCGTTTGAGGAACCGCGCGTAGTTGTAGTTCGGGATGATGATGGATACCGGAATTCTCGGGACAGTCTGCATCGCGTTTGACCTCGCATCTTGCTTTGGTTCGGCAAAGGCCCGCTCATGGGCCTGCCCCCCCTCTTCAAGCGCCCTCTTGGCGCGCAACGAGTTCCCTGGGAGAAAGCCTGCGCTTTCTATCAGGAGACGGGTCACGTTTCGCTTTGCGACTTCGTACTGAGGCCGCCATTGCCTTCGAGGGCTGCTGCCATGGTCAGGGGTCGGCGGCAGCAAAAGCCCAGACGGTTCGGCCAAGGTGATGTCGCAACCGAGCCCGACGGAAATGTCTCGCCTCGCGATCAGGTCGGGAGCGAAGCGGACGGGTGCCCTGAAGGCATGGCGGATACTGGCCTTCAAATGCGGCTGGAACAAGCCCCGCGTCGAAAACAGGGCCACTTCAGGTTGCGTTCAGGCGGCATGCCGCGACCGCCGGTGCTTTGCCCCGGAGCCGGCGAACCGCCTCCGGGGCTTATAGTCATGTGGCCTAGACAGTCAGGCGGCCTGCAACCCTGGCAGCGACAGGTCGACTTCCTCGGGCAAGTCGCCGGCCATGGCCGCGGCAAACTTCGTCTGGTCGAGTTCTCCCTCCCAGCGTGCCACCACCACTGTCGCCACCGCATTGCCGATGAAGTTGGTCAGCGCCCGGCACTCCGACATAAAGCGGTCGACGCCGAGGATCAGCGCCATGCCGGCGACCGGCACGGTGGGGACGACCGAAAGCGTTGCCGCCAGCGTGATGAAGCCGGCGCCGGTGATGCCGGCGGCACCCTTGGAGCTCAGCATGGCGACGGCGAGCAGCAGGATCTGGTCGCCGTAGGTGAGTGGCGTGTCGGTCGCCTGCGCGATGAACAGCGCCGCCAGCGTCATGTAGATGTTGGTGCCGTCCAGATTGAAGGAATAGCCGGTCGGGATGACCAGGCCGACCACCGAGCGGTTGCAGCCGGCGCGCTCCATCTTGGCCATGAGGCCCGGCAATGCCGCTTCCGAGGACGAGGTGCCGAGCACCAGCAGCAGCTCTTCCTTGATGTAGCGGATCAGCGCCAGGATCGAGAAGCCATTGTAGCGGGCAACCGCGCCGAGCACCACCAGCACGAACAGCAGCGCGGTCAGGTAGAATGTGCCGATCAGCATGGCGAGGTTGGCGATCGAGCCGATGCCGTATTTGCCGATTGTGAAGGCCATGGCGCCGAAGGCGCCGATCGGTGCGGCCTTCATCAGGATGGCGACGAGGCGGAAGATCGGCGTGGTCAGTGCCTGCAGGAAATCGACGACCGGACGGCCGCGATCGCCGACCAGTGCCAGGGCGACACCGAACAGCACCGAGAAGAACAACACCTGCAGGATGTCGCCCTGCGCGAAGGCGCCGGTGATGGTGTCGGGGATGATGTTCATCAGGAAGCCGACGATGGTTGTGTCGTGCGCCTTCTCGGCATAGGCCGTCACCTTGGTGGTATCGAGCGTGGCCGGATTGATGTGCATGCCGGCGCCGGGCTGGACGACATTGGAGACGACCAGGCCGACGACAAGCGCCAGCGTCGAGAACACCAGGAAATAGATCATCGCCTTGCCGGCGACGCGGCCGACCTTCTGCAGGTCGGAAACACCGGCGATGCCGGTCGCCACCGTCAGGAAGATCACCGGCGCGATCACCATCTTCACCAGCTTGATGAAGGCATCGCCGAACGGCTTCATCGCCTCGCCGGTTTCCGGATAGAAGTGGCCGAGCAGCACACCGGCGGCGATCGCCGCCAGCACCTGCACATAAAGATGCCGGTATAAGGGAAGTTTGCCGCGCGGCTCGGCGGCAGCGATTGCTGTCTGCATGACGTCCTCCATGGCGCCCCGATCGAAAGCTCGACTCCCCGGGGCAGTTGTTTTGACCAGCAGCCTCGCGACTGCTGAATTCGTGTTTGCAACAGCCGTGCCAGATACGCAGAAGGGCCTTTCATCATTGATTTTGTTGAGCATTCACAAACGTCCGCACTGCTGGACACACAGACAAGTGCGAATCTCCGCATAGGTCGAATTGTGTTTTGTGCGAGTTCATGCACAAATGGGCGATGCTGCAACGCCCCGCCGGTGCCTTGTCTTCGACGCCCGAGCAACTCGCCAGGCGGGCGCGCCGAGCCTGGCTGCTGTTTGCGGCCGTCGCCCTGCTGATCGTCACGGCAGCGCTCTACGGTGCCGGCCTCTACGGCCGCACCGCCGAGGTCGGGACCCTGGCGGCGCAGGGGCGTACCGACGCCAATCTGAAGGTCGCGCTGCTGCGCGCCGTGCTCGAAAGCCCGCGCGCCCTGCCGCTGCTTCTGTCCGTGGACCAGCAAGTGGGCGACGCGCTGTCGCAGAAAAATGCCGCGGCAATCGATGTTCTGAACCGCAAGCTCGAGGGGCTGGTCTCCGGCACCAAGGCGTCGGTGCTCTATGTCGTCGGCACCGACGGACTGGCGATCGCCTCCAGCAACTGGCGCGAGCCGATCAGCTTCGTCGGCAATGACTACCGTTTTCGCGATTATTTCTCCGGCGCAATGCAGGCCGGAACCGCCGAGTACTTTGCGCTCGGCAATGTCAGCAAGCGTCCCGGCCTCTACATTTCGCGACGCGTCGGCGATGCCGCCGCACCGCTCGGCGTCGTCGTCGTCAAGATGGAGTTCGACCAGCTCGAAGCCGACTGGCGCGAGGCCAACCGCCCGGCCTATGTCAGCGACGAGAACGGCGTCGTGCTGATCACCAGCGTGCCGTCCTGGCGCTTCATGACAACCGCGCCGCTGGCCGCACCTGAGCAAGCCGCGATCCGCGACAGCCAACAGTTCGGCGACGCGCCGCTGGTTCCGCTGCCGATCATGCGCCGGCAGGCGCTCAGCCCGGATGTGTCGATCGTCCACGCGGTGACGCCCGGCGGCAGTGAGGCGGAGTATCTCAGCCTTTCCACGCCGGTCCCTTCGACCCCATGGCAGCTCGACTATCTGATCCCGGCCGAAGCGCCGATCGCCGCTGCCGTCCGCGAAATGCGGCTTCTGGCACTGGGTGCCGTCGTCCCGCTGCTCGGCCTGGCCGCGTATCTGTTGTGGCGGCGGCAGTCGGCGCAGATGCGGATTGCCGCCGAACAGGCGGCGCGCACCGAACTCGAACGCCGCGTCGTCGAACGCACCGAGGATCTGAGCCAAGCCCGCGACCGGCTGCAGGCCGAGATAGCAGGCCACCGCAGCACCGAAGCCAAGCTCCAAATCGTGCAGCAGGATCTGGTCCAGGCCAACCGCCTCGCCATCCTCGGCCAGGTCGCCGCCGGTGTCGCCCATGAGATCAACCAGCCGGTCGCCACCATCCGCGCCTATGCCGACAATGCCCGCACCTTCCTCGACCGCAAGCAGACCGGGCCGGCCGAGGAAAACCTCGGCGCCATTGCAGCACTTACCGAACGCATCGGCTCAATCACCGAGGAGTTGAAGGCATTTGCCCGCAAGGGCCGCACCGCCGCCGAGCCTGTTGAATTACGTGGTGTTGTCGAGGGCGCGGTCATGCTGTTGAGAAGCCGCTTTGCCGGTCGGCTCGACGCATTGGCCATCGACCTGCCGCCGCCGAGCCTCAAAGTCATGGGCAATCGGGTCCGGCTCGAACAGGTGCTGATCAACCTCTTCCAGAACGCGCTCGAAGCACTCGACGGCCGCGACGACGCTTATGTGCAGGTATCGGTCGAGGAGACCGCGGACGGCGTGACGGTCGGCGTGTCCGATAACGGACCTGGCATTCCGCCCGGGATTCTCAAGTCGCTGTTCACGCCGTTCAACACCTCCAAAGAAAAAGGCCTGGGCCTTGGCCTCGTCATCTCGAAGGACATCGTCGCCGATTATGGCGGCCGCATCGAGGTTTCAAGCAACGACAGCGGCACCCGCTTCACCATCCATCTCATGAAAGCAGCGTAAGCCATCATGACGAACGACAATGCCGCGCCGGTCATCTTGATCGACGACGATCGCGATCTCCTCAAGGCCACCGCGCAGACGCTGGAGCTTGCCGGCTTCTCGGTCTCGGCCTTTGCGGTGGCGGCCGAGGCGCTGGCCCGGCTCGACGCCGGTTTTGCCGGCGTCGTGGTGTCGGATATCCGCATGCCTCAGATCGACGGCTTGCAGCTTTTCAACCGCATCCTGCGGCTGGATGCCGACATTCCCGTCATCCTCGTCACCGGGCATGGCGACATCGCCATGGCCGTCAAGGCGATCAAGGACGGCGCCTACGACTTCATCACAAAGCCTTTCGCCGCCGACCGGCTGGTGCAGAGCGTGCGTCGCGCGGCGGAAAAGCGCCGCCTGGTGATGGAGAACCGCGCCTTGCGCGAGGCGGCCGGAGAGGCGCAGGACAGCCTGCCGCTGATCGGCCAGACACCGGCGATGGAAAGGCTGCGCCGCACGCTGCGCCAGATCGCCGACACCGATGTCGACGTGCTGGTGACCGGCGAGACCGGCTCCGGCAAGGAGGTGGTGGCAAGCCTTCTGCATCGCTGGAGCCGCCGCGCCAAGGGCAATTTCGTCGCGCTGAATTGCGGCACGCTGCCGGAGACCGTCATCGAGAGCGAGTTGTTCGGCCATGAGGCCGGGGCCTTCACCGGCGCGCAGAAGAAACGGATCGGCCGCATCGAGCATGCCAGCGGCGGCACGCTGTTCCTCGACGAGATCGAAAGCATGCCGGTCTCGACACAGGTGCAGATGCTGCGCGTCTTGGAAATGCGCGAGGTCACTCCGCTCGGCACCAATGAGGTGCGGCCGGTGGATCTGCGCGTCGTCGCCGCCGCCAAGGTCGACCTCGGCGATCCGCGCCAGCGCGGCGCTTTCCGTGAGGACCTTTACTACCGGCTCAACGTGGTGACGATCTCGATCCCGCCGCTGCGCGAGCGCCGCGACGATGTCGCCCTGCTGTTCTTCTATTTCGCCGAGCGCGCCGCCGCCCGCTTCCATCGTCCGGTGCCGGCAGTGCCGGCGACGGTACATCGCCATCTGAGCGACCATGACTGGCCGGGCAATGTGCGCGAACTGGCGCATTTCGCCGAGCGGTTCGTGCTTGGATTGGAGCAAGGCGCCGAAGCACAACCCCCTGCCCCGACCGAATCGAACGCCGCCATGAAGCTGCCGGAGCGGCTGGAGCGCTACGAGGCCGACATCATCCGCGAGGCGCTTGGCCGCAACGAGGGCGATGTCAGGCGCACGATCGAAGCGTTGGGGATTCCGCGCAAGACCTTCTACGACAAGCTCCAGCGCCACGGCATCGTGCGCAGCGATTTTTCCAGGTAATTCGTCGCCGGGCCGAGCGGCTCGGCTATTTGGCGTCGTGGAAGATGATACCGACGGTGTGGCGCATGCCGGAGCGAAGCCGGCTGACGCCGTGCCTGAGGTTGACGCGGTAATTGCCCCGCGTGCCCTGGACCGGTCGATTGTGGACCGCAAAGGCGACCGCATCGCCCTGGCGCAGCGGCACCACCTCGACGCGGCTTTGCATGCGCGGACGCTGCTCGGTCAGCACGAACTGGCCGCCGGTGAAATCCTTGCCGGGTTCGGACAACAGGATCGCCACCTGCAATGGGAAGGCCAGATCGCCGTAGAGATCCTGGTGCAGGCAGTTGAAGTCGCCGGGAACGTATTGCAGCAGCAGCGGCGTCGGCCGCGTCTGGCCCTGCTCGTGGCATTGCTCGAGGAACGCGGCGTGTTCGTCGGGATAGCGCTGGGCGATCCCCATGCGCTCGTTCCAGTCGTTGGCGACCGCAGCCAGGCGCGGATAGAGCGCGGTGCGCAAGCCGCCGATCAAGTCGGGCAAGGGATAGCGGAAATAGCGATACTCGCCCTTGCCGAAGCCGTGCCGCGCCATGTGGACATGGCTGCGGAAATGGCTCTCGTCCGGATAGAGCCCGGCGATCTGCCGGCACTCCTGCGGCGTCAGCAGCTTTTCCATCACCGCGCAGCCATAGCCGCTCAGCTCGCCGGCGAGTTTCGGCCAATCATAGGCGGCGACGCGCGCCTCCGCCGATTTGATCGCCGCTTTCGCGCCTATCGAATGGATGGTCATGGCTTCGCCTCCTTCTCTACGACCAGAGATGGGTGAGACAGCGCGCGCAGACCACCCGTTTCTTGCCGGGTGAGCTTCGCGGGATGGATATCATCCGATTTCCGATTTCGTTGTCGTGCGCTAAACTTGTTCCACTTCAACGGGACCGCCATCTCAATGATTGTCCAGACCTGCATCAATGGCGCGCGCAGCGCCGATTTCCACCCGCGACTGCCGCTTGATCCCGAAGCCATGGCGCGCGACGGTGCGGCCTCGATTGCCGCCGGTGCGGCCGAGCTGCATGTCCATGCGCGCGGACTCGACGGCCGCGAAAGCATCGCGCCTGCGGCTATGGACCGGACTGTGATGGCGCTCCGCCGTGCCTGCCCTGGAACGCTGATCGGCGTGTCGACCGGCGCCTGGATCGAGAATGACGACGAGCGGACGCTGGCCGCGATCGCCGCTTGGAGCGAGCTGCCCGACTATGCCTCGGTCAATCTGAGCGAAGACGCCGCGCCCGCCGTCATGGAGAGTCTGCGCCAGCGCGGCATCGGCATCGAGGCGGGGCTTGCCTCCGTCGCCGACGCCGAACGCCTGGTGAGCCTCGACCATGGCAAACGGGTGCTGCGCATCCTGCTCGAAATCTCCGAGCAGCCCTTGGACGCGGCGCTGGAGGTCAGTGACGATATCGCCGCCGTGCTCGACGGCGCCGGGATGCGCCGGGCGATCCTGCTGCACGGTGCCGACGCCACGGTCTGGCCTTTCGTGCACCGGGCGGCGGAACGCCGTTGGTCGACGCGCGTCGGGCTGGAAGACGGCAAGGAGCTTCCTGATGGAACAGTAGCACCCGGTAACGCCGCGCTGACAGCGGCAGCCGTCGCTATCTTCGAGACCAGCCGTTAGCGCGGGGAAACAGCCAATCTCCTCTTCACTGGGGAGATGCCAGGTTTTGACAGAGAGGCAGGCCAAAGTCGGGCGGGTCTAAAGTATAGCCGCGTGCTGGTGTCAGTAAAACTTATCTAAAACTTTACGCATTAATTAAACCAGCAATTAATCAGCACATCAACGACCCCGTGTGTTAATGCTCCCCGCACAGGGGACCATTTTTCGATGAACATCATTCCAGAGAATGATCACGCTGCGCCGCGCCGGGTTCAACAGTATACATCGGTACAGATCCTGCGGGGGCTAGCAGCCCTCATGGTTGTTATCTATCATCTTCCGGCCGCACTGGGCATGCTCGATCTGGGTATTCCCATCCTAAACAGTGGTGTCGATCTGTTTTTCGTCATCAGCGGTTTTGTCATGGTTCTCTCGACGGAGAACAGACGTCGCGACCATCGTGCTTTTTTGATGCAGCGCTTCACGCGCGTCGTTCCATTCTATTGGGTTATGACCTTCGTCATGGTCGCCGCACTTTGGTTGTTTGCCGGTCGTGCAGTGTCTCTTGAGCAGCTCACCAATAGCCTGCTTTTCATTCCCTATCTCGACACTGTTACAGGTTATGTCCAACCAGTGCTTGGCGTGGGTTGGACGCTCAATCTGGAAATCCTGTTTTACATTCTGTTCGCGGCAACTATGGGTCTTGGCACCTTGACGCAAATGGCCATGGTCGGCGTTGTCTTTGCAATCGCCGTAGCGGCGCGCATCATCTTCAAACCCGCCGCCGATACTGTGCTGTTTTTCTATACCATGCCAATCCTGTTTGAGTTCCTTGCCGGCATGGCTCTCGGCCACCTGGTCGGCAGGCTGGCGCGTTCGCCTGCCGTCCTGGGTGTCTCGGCACTCGTGTTCGCCATCGTGTCCATGCTGGTGATGGGCCTTGGCTTCAACTTGCCGCGAACCCTTGCTCAGGGAATCCCGGCGTTGATCCTTGTCGCGGCTTGCATAAGCCTGGAAAGCTACTTCCGGCTTCTTGCTCCTCGCGTGCTGGCAAGGTTGGGTGATGCTTCCTACTCTCTCTATCTGACACATCCTATCGTGCTGCTTGCGACCGCTCCTGTCGTTGCAAGCGCCAATGTATCACCATGGCTCGCAGGCATGGTTATTGTCACCGCCTGCATTGCCGTCTCCCTGGCCAGCTATAGTTTTATTGAGAAGCCGCTTTTGGCGATATCTCGGATGAGCCTCTCCGCCTATCAGGTGAAGGCACAATAAGTTGCGGTTGCGCCTCGCAACGATTTTGCGACAACGACATGCATAAAACAAGAAACTTAAAGCGCGTCGCAGGATCCGTTCAATGCGACGCGCTCTAGGTACAAAAATAGCCGCCCGGTTGGACCCGAAGCAGCTTGTTATGCACTTCGACAATGTGTCAGTGGCTACTTTGCAATCATGTAGGCATCGTCAGTGTAGAGTTTGCCAACTCCACCATAGTGGCCCACGCCAAACACGAATGACTGAGGTGTACCTGATCCGTCGGAATCCCGCCCGACCGGCCAGGTTGCGTTCGACGACGATTGCCAAAACACCCCGTCCAGATACCAATCGATGCCTACCCCTTCATAGAGATCCGCGCGCAGCTGAAACCAGCGCCCCTTCGGGGCGGGAACATCGTTAGCCGGATTGTGGACTCCGGCCGCCGCATTCTCCACATGCAGCATCACCACATCGTCAGTCGGATTGTCGGTCAGGTTGACCCACCATGTTGGGTCCTGCTTGAAAGGCGATTGCTCGGTCACCTTGAACTGGAAGATATTCGTCCAGCCGTTTCCCGCGTATTGGTAATCGGAGGAAATGAAAAACCACGCGACATAAGTTCCATCGATCCCTGACGGCGACACCGCCTGGAGCGGACGTCCGAAAGCGTCGTTCTTGGCCAGGCCGCCTGCAAAGAGCCACTCCTTGTAGACTTTGGAGTGGGGCTTCCCGGCATTGATGGCAGCCAGCGTCGTTTCGAACTTTCCGAAGCTGTTGCCGCCGTGCGAGGATACATTCCCTGCGCCGGTCGAGACCAGGCCGCTGATAATTGCGTTCAGGCTGGGATCGGCTTCCGCCGGATTCTCCGCCTGGACGAAAGACCAGTCGGTATAGCACGAGGCTCCGGTGCAAGGCCCCTCCTCCCAGTCCGCTCGCCAGTAGGGCGCATTCTGGGCATATGCGGCGCCAGCTGGCGCCATGGCGGCGGTAATGGTGCAGATTGCCGTCAGCACCAACAGATGAGAAATCTTCTTCATGTCGATCTACCGTTCCTTTCTAAGCTATGGATTCCAGGCACCTCTTGCGCCACTTGCTTCTTTCACCCTCGAACACAGCGCGTCCCGAACGGCGCTGTACCGCCAACTCAAGCCGGCGGCGCTGAACCTTCAAAGGGTATCCGGAAAACAAAAAACCCGCCTCGGGAGGGCGGGTCGGCGGCGCGATTAGCACCATACCCAAATTAGTAGCATAGCTGCCGGCACAAAGCAAGAACAAAATGTGGCATCTGCGACGAAACTGCCGACAGGCACAGGGGCACCGCGGATGACGTGGCTCTTGCCGTTGTTAAAAATCTCTCATAAGGTATTTTCATATCAGCAAGAAAATCCGACCGTTTATTTCCTTTTATGAAAGCCTGAGCGTTTGCGGGAACATCTCGATCAGACCGACCGGCGACTGGTCAAGCTGCTGTCGCAGGATGCGCAGCTTGGCGTCAACCGCCTCGCGGAGAAGATGGCGATCTCGGTGCCGACGGTGCGCATGCGGCTGCGCAACCTGCTCGACCGCAACCTGCTCAAGATCGTCGGACTGCTTAACCTGACCGAACGCCCCGAGCTGATCTCGGCCATCGTCGGCATCAACGCGCAAGGGCGCGGCCGGGCGCGTGAACTGGCGCAGCGCATCTCCGAACTGCCTTTCGTGAACTCGGCCGCCGTCGTCACCGGACGCTTCGACATCATCGTCGACGTAACGGTGGCCGGCGATGTCGCCGATCTCTACCGCGTCACCAGCGAGCTGATCCCCGGCGCCGGTGAGCCGGGCGAAGTCGTGCGCAGCGAGACCTTCGTCGTCATGGCGTCCTGCAACAAATGGGTCAGCCTGCCTGAAGGCTGCTGGTCGGACGAGACGCGAAAGGAAATGGCATGAAGATCGCGGTTCTCGGCGGCCTCGGCCTGCAAGGCCGGGCGGCGATCGCCGATCTCGTTGCCAGCGACGGCGTCGAGCAAGTGGTCTGCCTCGACACCGCAACCGACGGCGCGGCGCGGCTTGGCGGCCTGACCGACCTTGCCCGGGTGCGTTTTGTCGTGCCGGAGGGCGCGATCGGTCCGGTGCTGGCCGATGTGATGAAGGACGTCGACGCGGTCATCGACCTGTTGCCGCAGCCGCTGATGCGCGAGGCGGTGCAGGCGGCGATCGCGACGCGCACGCCGCTGGTCACCACCAATTACGGCAAGGCCATCGCCGATCTCGCTCCCGAGGCCGAAAAGGCCGGCGTCTCGATCGTCACCGAATGCGGGCTCGATCCCGGCATCGACCTTGTGCTCTACGCGCGCGCCGCAAGCCAGTTCGACACCATCACCGCGATCGATTCCTATTGCGGCGGCATTCCCGAACCGAAGGCGGTGGTCGAGCCGCTCCGCTACAAGGTGAGCTGGAATTTCGACATGGTTCTGGTCAGCCAGAACCGCGACAGCGTGCTGGTCGAGGACGGCAACCGGGTCGATGTGCCGGCCGCCCGCCAGCACGACAATCGTTTCATCCACGATATCGAGATCGCCGGGCTGGGCAGGCTCGAGGCCTTCCCCAATGGTGACGCGCCGCATTATGCCGGCATGCTCGCCGCCGCCAAGGGGCTGCAGCGCTCCGGCCGCTATTCGCTGCGCTGGCCCGGCTGGTCGGCGTTCTGGGCGCCGCTGAAGCAGCTTGGCCTCCTGTCCGAGGACAAGGTACCCGGCACCGGCGTCAGCCCACGCGAATTCCTCGGCCGGCTGCTCGGTCCGCAACTGCAATACGGCGCCGACGAAAAGGACCTTTGCGTGATGCGCAACGTCTTTGTCGGCAGCGAAGGCGGCCGCCGCAAGACGGTGACCTCGGAGCTGGTCATCGAACGCGACCTCGCCTCCGGCCTGTTCGGCATGAGCCTTGGCGTCGGCTATCCCGCCAGTATCGTGGCGCAGATGCTGGCACGGCGCGAGATCGCCACGCCCGGCCTGCTCAACCCGCTGCTGCATGTGCCCGATGGCCGCTTCCTCGACGAGCTGGCCAGGCGCGGCATCAAGGTCGCCGAAACGGTGAGCTGGGATTGAAGATTTTCGAACGGTGGTTGCCGCCGGCAACGGCGCCGCCGCTCAAAAGGCGCCCCGATGGGGTGAAACAACAAGTGGAACAACAAACGACAACAAGGAGGAATGCCCAAATGAAGATTGCCAAGCTTTTCATCGCCGGACTTGCGCTCGCCGGCCTCACCGCTGCCGCCAGTGCCGGAACACTCGACGAGATTACCAAGCGCGGTGAGTTGCGCGTCGCCGTGCAGACGCAGGGACCGCCCTTCTCGCTGGTCGGCGCCGCCGGCGAACGCACCGGCAGTTCGGTCGAACTCGCCGAACTGATGGCCAAGGAAATGGGCGTCAAGATCACCTTCCTCGACTTCGACTGGGACGGCCTGATCCCGGCGCTGCTGTCGGGCAAGGCCGATCTTCTGGTTGCCGACATGACGCCGACACTGGCGCGTGGCATGAAGGTCGCCTTCACCAAGCCTTACATGTACACGGGCAGCACCGTCTTCACCAAGGCTGGGACCGCCTTCAAGTCCACCGAGGACTGCAAGGCCAAGGGCACCAAGATCGCGGTGCTGCTCGGCGCCACCGGCGAGAAGGAAGCCAAGGCCGCCTTCCCCGATGCCGACATCAAGAGCTACAAGGGCGGCGGCCCGCTGCTGCTCGACGCCGTCAACAACGGCCAGGCCGATTGCGGCGTCAACGACGTCTCGGCGGTCAAGGGCCAGTCAACCGCTTATCCGGCCGGCAGCTTCATCATCATGCCGGACATGCTGTCGAAGGAGCCACTGGCCTTCGCCACGCGCTATGACGAGCAGGACCTGCTGACCTGGATGAACCTGTTCCTCGACCAGGTCAGCCTCGACGGCCGCCTGCAGAAGAACCTCGATTACTGGGTCAATTCCGACGCCTGGAAGAAGGATCACTGAGTAGAGGGAATAGGGAGTAGGGAGTAGGGAGTAGGGAGTAGGGAGTAGGGAGCGCTACTCGCTACTCGCTACTCGCTACTCGCTACTCGCTACTCGCTACTCACTACTCACTACTCGCTACTCGCTACTCACCAGTCACCAGTCACCGCCCCACCATGCTCGAAAACTTCAGCTTCCGCACCATCGTCGAATATCTGCCCCTGTTCGGGCAGGGCCTCGTCATGACGGTGTGGCTGTCTGTCCTCTCCTTTGCCGGCGCGCTCGCCGTCGGCATCGTGCTCGCCGCAATGAACCTGCAGCGTGGCCGGCTGTTCCGCGTCCCGGCTAAGGCCTATATCGACGCGGTGCGCGCCACGCCGCTGCTGGCGCAGCTTTATTTCCTCTATTTCGGCCTGCCGCGGCTCGGCTTCGTCCTGCCCGAGCTCGTCGTCGGCATCCTGGCCCTGTCGCTGAACAGCGGCGCCTATGTCGCCGAGATCATCCGCGCCGGCATCCTGTCGATCCCGCGCGGCCAGGTGGAGGCCGGCGTCGCTTCGGGCATGACCTATGTCCAGCGCATGCGCCTCGTCATCCTGCCGCAGGCGTTTAAGGTGACGATCCCGCCGCTGCTCGGCCAGGCGATCGTGCTGGTCAAGGATTCCGCGCTGTTGTCGCTGATCTCGGTCGCCGAACTGACGCGCGCCGGACAATTGCTCGCTTCCGACCGCTTCATGCCGGCCGAAGGTTTTATCACCATCGCCGCCTTCTACCTGCTGCTCTATTACGGGCTGAAGGGACTGGCGGCACTCTCCGGGCGCTGGCTCGGCCTGGCGGGGGCACGGACATGATCTGGCAGCAACTGCAAAGCATCGCCGGCAGCTATCCCCTCGCCTTGCGCGGCCTCGGCATGACCGTGGTGCTGTCGTTGATCAGCCTGGTGCTGGGCACCTTGCTCGGCTTCGGCCTCGGCATCCTGCGCACAGGCGGCAACCGGCTGATCAGCAGCGCGATCGGCGGCTGGGTCGACCTGATCCGCGGCACTCCGTTCCTGGTGCAGATTTTCCTGATCTTCTTCATCCTGCCGGAACTCGGCATCGAGCTCGACGCCTTCACCGCCGGCATCATCGCGCTGACCAATCTGGCCGCCTGCTTCATCTGCGAGATCGTCGTCGCCGGCATCCGCTCGGTGCCGACCGGCCAGGTCGAGGCGGCGCTGGCGTCCGGCCTGTCGCGCTGGCAGCGCATGCGCCAGGTGGTGCTGCCGCAAGCGATGCGCATCGTGCTGCCGCCGCTGGTCGGGCAATATGTGCTGCTGATCAAGGATTCCTCGGTCGTTTCGGCCATCGGGCTCACCGATCTCACCCGCGTCGGCTGGCTGGTGGTGCAGCGTGTGCCGAACGGCCTGCTCGTCTTCTTCCTCGTCGGCCTCGGTTATTTCATCGTCTGCTACCCCCTGATCATGCTGGCCCGACGGCTGGAACAGCGCATGGGCGCGGCCCATGGCGAGGTGCAGATATGACGAACCTCAGCAGCAAGAATGGTGCCGGCATGATCGAATTTCGCGGCGTCAACAAATGGTTCGGCCAGCTCAACGTGCTCAGGGATATCACGTTGAGCGTCGAGCCGCGCGAAGTGGTCGTCGTCTGCGGCCCGAGCGGCTCGGGCAAGAGCACCTTGATCCGCTGCATCAATGGCCTGGAGACGATCCGCGACGGCGACCTGACGGTCGACGGCCAGCGCCTCGGCGACCCCGCCACCAACATGACGCGACTGCGCACCGAGATCGGCTTCGTCTTCCAGTCGTTCAACCTCTATCCGCACAAGACGGCGCTCGAGAACGTCACCCTGGCGCCGATCCATGTCCGCAAGATCCCGCGGACTGAGGCCGAGAAGGCCGGGCGCGAGCTGCTCGCCAAGGTCGGCCTCGCCGACAAGGTCGATGCCTATCCGGCGCAGCTCTCAGGCGGCCAGCAGCAGCGCGTGGCGATCGCGCGCTGCCTCGGCATGCGCCCCAAGATCATGCTGTTCGACGAGCCGACCTCGGCGCTCGACCCCGAGATGATCTCGGAAGTCCTCGACGTCATGGTTGCGGTGGCCGAGGAAGGCATGACCATGATGGTGGTGACGCACGAGATGGGCTTTGCCCGCAAGGTCGCCCAGCGCGTCGTGTTCATGGACGCAGGCGCCATCGTCGAGAGCGGCACGCCGGACGAGTTCTTCTCCAACCCGAAGACCGACCGCAGCCGCGCCTTTCTGAGCAAGATCCTGCGGCATTAGAGTTCAAACTCAACTCAGCTGGCTGTCGTCGATGGCCGAGATGGATGGAAAGCGGCCCTTCGCTGGACGTTCCCTAATACGACAGATGCGCGCCGGGCTTCCTCTTAGGGCGGCCATTGCCGCACTTCCACCAGGCCGCTTCCCTTATGCGGGCATCAAATCGATGACCCGCATGATCGCGACCGCACTGCTCGTGTTCTGGGTGCCTTCTGTCGTAGCGCCATTAGCGCAGGCCCAAACATCGCCCTTCTTGACTGTGAACTTTTGTTTGTTGTGAACGACCGAAAGTTCTCCCTCAGTCATGTGGCAGAGCATGTCGTTCTTCATCATGTTGTCAGCCGTCTTCGCTCCGGGCTGAATGACAACATCGCGCAGCTTCACCGTTGCATAGGCTGGTATGACCGACTTGCGCTCACCAAGCGCTACAACTCTGACGCCGGGTGAGACCTCCTTGCCCTCATCGGGGCCGTAAGTCTGGGCGGATGCTGGTGTCCCCCAAGCGATCAGAGGCGTTGCGGCCAGTGTAAGACCGAGTGCAAGTGTGGATCTACGATTGACGGCTTCCATTGTTTCCTCCCTGTTCAAAAGTTGGTCGGAAAGGTAGGCCAACAATCAAGGATGGGCCGTTGCGGCGAAGAGTCAACTGACCTTCCGAGTTAGTTCAGTCTCGCTCGCGGCTAGCGAGGTTTCACAAACCACCCGGGTCGCCGAGACGGAGAGGGGGAATTGCGCTGACCATGTCATTGCGTGCGACCTTGTCCCGACATTAAAGACATTTCATTCTTGCGAATGCCCTCGCTGCCAAAGACCCCTCTCCGGCCGCTTTGCGGCCACATCTCCCCCCGCTTGGCGGGGGCGAGGAAGCCAAACCTATTGCATATCGGCGTGGGTGCTCAATTCGGCCCTCTTCTCATCCGAGACGACGGCGAGGTCGAGGACCTTCTGCAATTCGGCAGCATGCCGGAACGACGGTTCGGCCTGGACGCCGTTGCGGACTGCATCGATGAAGCGCTGGTAGTTGGTGGGCACCGTTCCGGCGTCCAGAACTTGCCATTTAGCGTTCTCGACGTCTTCGCCGAGGAAGGCATGACCATGATGGTGGTGACGCACGGGATGGGCTTTGCCCGCAAGGTCGCCCAGCGCGTCGTGTTCATGGACGCCGGCGCCATCGTCGAGAGCGGCACCCCGGACGAGTTCTTCTCCAACCCGAAGACCGACCGCAGCCGCGCTTTCCTGAGCAAGATCCTGCGGCATTAGGAGGGCATTAGGACAAAGCGGACCTCAGACGATGCCGTGCTTTCTCAACAGCGCCTGCTCGTCGTCTGATATCCAGCCGAAAACCTTCGGCTCCGCGTCCAATTTCTGCACGAGGTAGTGGACGTCAAAATCTATCGCCACCTTCGATTGATCCCTGCGGGCATAGGTTGCCGTCCAGGCGACATGGGCCACGCAATGATGTTCGTCTATCGGCGAGAGCCTGAGGTTGCGTATCCGCATTTCCTTCGTACCTATCGCGCGATAGTGCGCATAGCCTTGCGCCATGACCTGCTTGAGTTGCCCATCGTTCTTTCCAGTCATGACCCCGGCGGGCGAAGCCGCTATGAAGTCCGAAGCATACAGCGATGCGACTTCATCCATGTCCATGTCGCCGCCGAGGGACTGGTTGAAAAAGCGCTCATATCTCTCGAATAGCTTCCTTACGCTGGTTTCCATCATTTCATCTCCAGGTGAGGCTATGTTGGGTGGGAGCAGGAAACGCTCCGCCGATCTCCGACATCCGCAATGGCCTCAGCCATGATGACTTCGTCCCGGGGGTGGAGCAAGGAGCGAAGCGACGCGGCGCAGACCCTGGGATGACGAATGCGTGGTGCGACCCGATTGTGCACGACTTCGATGCCACCCTTGTCGCCGCAGACGCAACAAGCGAAGCCCTGTTGCTCGGCCCTCGTGATGGCGAGCGCGCGGCTGTCGGAGGCGCGCTCGACCCATTTCAATTTGGGCGATCGGAGCTATAGCCGCGCCCCTAGTCAAGCACGACCACGGCCTCCACCTCGAAGAGCATCGGGTCGATTGCAAGCTTGGGAACGGGAATTAGAGTCTGCGCCGGCAGCGCCTCGCCGAACATCTCCTTGACGTTCTTGGTCAAGACCCCAAGCTTGGACATATCGTGATCGACCACAAAGACCGTGAGCTTGGCGACCTGATCCGGCCTGGCACCGAGCGCATCGAGGGCGGTGCGCAAATTTGCGTAGGCCTGCGCAACCTGGACAGCGAAGTCGGGCGACAAGGCTCCCGTGCTGTCCTGGCCGCCCTGTCCGGAGATGTAGGCCAGCCGGGCTCCGCGGGGCGGGATCACCGCCGTGCTGTAGCCATTCGGCGATGGGTCATAGAGGTTTTGTGGATTGACGATGGTCAGCTTGAGATCATTCGCTGTGGCAGTGGAAACGCCCATGGTCATCACGATTAACCCTCCGATAAGCAGGCGCCTGGCGCGTGGCATGATTTTCTCTTGGCTCTGCCGACTGCGAGCAAGACACCCTCGCGGCCGGCATGATTGATATCGGCGATCGACTCGTACGCCGCACGAGCCAGTCGCATGGTACGTCGTACGAGTCAATCGTTCAGGATCGACATTCGTCGCGTTGCCGGTCAAAATCGACGGCCCGAACAGCGAGGAAGACGGATGGCAGCCAAACGTAGCGGCGCCCGGAGCACGCGATCTCAGCGGACAAGCGGGTCGCTCCAGCCCGTGCAGGAGCCGCGCAGTGAACCGCCTCTCTCGCGGGAACGTATCGTGGCGACCGCGGTAGAACTGCTGGACGCTCAAGGGGTCGACGGATTGACGATGCGTCGGCTGGCCGATCGCCTCGGCTCGGGCGTGATGAGCCTATATTGGCACGTCGACAACAAAGAGGATGTCTTTGATCTGGCGCTCGATTCGGTGCTCGAATATGGCGGACCGCCGCAACTGGTTGAGCCTCGAGACTGGCGCGGAGAAGTCGTCCATATGCTCGAAGACTGGCGCGCCAGCATGCTGCGCCATCCTTGGTCGGCATCGCTGTTGCCGCGCCGGGCGCTCGGCGCGAACATCCTCAGTCGCCTTGAACTGCTGAGCAAGACCTTGTCCAGGGCCGGTGTGGCGGACGCAGATTTGAACGTCGCGATATGGTCGCTGTGGAACTATGTGATGGGCGCCACCATCAGCCGGGCGAACTTCGACCTCTCGTACGACGGCAGAGCCGACACGCAGCAGCGCCTTACAGGGCTCAGCCAACGCTATCCGACGATCGAACGCTCTCGTCTGCTGTTGGATAACGATTGGGATGGTGCTTTCCGGAAAGGCCTCGGCTTCCTGCTCGATGGCCTCTCTCCAAGACAATGAACTCTGCTTTCAGAGTCGTGACTTCCTGCCGTGAATGGCCGAGATGCAAACTCGGTTTTGTTTTGACCCTGACCGCCCCCGCCCCGCCGCGAGGAACCCAGGCCTATTGCGCATCCGCGTGCGTGCTCAATTCAGCCCGCTTCTCATCCGAGACGACGGCGAGGTCGAGGACCTTCTGCAATTCGGCAGCATGCCGGAACGACGGTTCGGCCTGGACGCCGTTGCGCACTGCATCGACGAAGCGCTGGTAGTTGGTCTGCACCGTTCCGGCGTCCAGAACCTGCCATTTGGCGTTCTCGACATCTTCGCCGATGCAGGCTTTCAGCTCTGAGCCGGTCAGATTGTGCACGACTTCGATGCCGCCCTTGTCGCCGTAGATGCGCAGGCGGAGTTCGTTCAAATGGCCGGTTGCCCAGCGGCTGGCATGGACGACGCCGAAAGCGCCATTGCTGAAATCCAGCGACATGGTGAAACTGTCATTAGCGTCGAGCCCGTACTCGCCGATCCGGTTGCCGGGCGCCTTGTCGAAGGATCTCAGCCGGCAGAACACATGGTCGATGTCGAGCGCCGCGCCATAGCTGGCGAAATCGAGGATATGGATGCCGACGTCGCCCAGCACGCCATTGGAGCCGTGGCCGCGCGACAGCCGCCACAACCATTTCGGATCGGTGCGCCAGTCGCCCCAGAACTTGGACACCAGCCAGCTCTGCAGATAGGACGCCTCGACATGCCTGACCGTGCCGATCTCGCCGGCCAGCACCATGGCGCGCGCTCTCTGCAGCGGCGCGACGTTGCGATAGGTCAGGTTGACCATGTTGATGATGCCGGCCCGCTCGGCGGCATTGGCCATCTCACTGGCCTTCTCGAAATTTTCGGCCAGCGGTTTCTCGCACAGCACCGGCTTGCCTGCCGCGATCAGCATCATGGTGGTCGGATGGTGGATGCGATCCGGCGTCACGTTCGCCACCGCGTCGAACTTGCCCCATGCCAGCGCCTCGTCCAACGACGCGAACCGGTTGGGGATACCGTAGATCTCCGAAAACTTGTCGACACGCGTACGGTCGAGATCGACGGCGCCGATCAGTTCGACGCCCTCGATCTTGCCGAACTGCCTGGCGTGCTCCTCCGCCATCCAACCGGTGCCGAGTATCAAGAGGCGCATGATTCTTATCCTTAGGACAGGGCTTTATCTTCTTGTTCGACCATGGATTTGTGGTCTAGCGAAAGCCGGCTTCGCCGGCGGAATGAAGTTTTCCGCCGCGCTCGACGATCGGCTCGAGCGCCTTTTCCGCCGGCACGTTCGGCGCATCGAGGATGGCCGGATTGGAGCCGAGCGGGTTGTGCGCCCATTTCACCGCATTGCGCAGCACCTTGTGGACGTTGGCATCGTGATAGGTCGGATAGGTCTCGTGGCCGGGCCTGAAATAGAAGATGTTGCCGGCGCCGCGGCGATAGGTCAGCCCCGACCGGAACACTTCGCCGCCCTGGAACCACGAGATGAACACGGTCTCGAGCGGCTCCGGCACGGCGAACTGCTCGCCATACATCTCCTCGTTCTCGAGCTCGAAATACTCGCCGATCCCGGCTGCGATCGGGTGGTTGGGGCTGGTCACCCAAAGCCGCTCGCGCTCGCCCGCCTCGCGCCATTTCAGCGTACAGGGCGTGCCCATCAGCTTCTTGAAAATCTTCGAGAAATGGCCGGAATGGAGAACGATCAGCCCCATGCCCTCCCAGACACGGCGCGCCACGCGCTCGACCACTTCGTCGGCGACGGCGCCATGGTCCTTGTGCCCCCACCACAGCAAGACATCGGTCTCGGCCAGACGGTCGGCCGGCAGCCCATGCTCCGGCTGCTCCAGGGTTGCCCACGACACCGAAATCTCGGGGTCGAGCTTCAGCGCATTGGCAATCGTCGCGTGCATGCCCGCGGGATAGATGCCGGCGACCACCTCATTGGTCCGCTCATGGATATTCTCGCCCCAAACGACAGCGCGTATTGTCATGATGTCCTCTTGATTGTTTGAAGCTGGAGCCGCCCGACCGGTCAGTCATAATATCCCCGGCCGGGAATGAAAACCGTTTCGCGGCCGGCTGCTGACAATCTGTTGGAAATCGGGCGGGAAAGTCCACGCGGCAAAACCAGCGATGCCGGCGCTGTTCCCGCCGACATCTCACATGTTTGCGCTGCCTGCGAATAACCTAAGCGCCGCGGCCCTCTTGGGCGACGCGTGTCAGCGGCTTCGACAGCCGCGGCACCACGACAAGGCGCTTGATCTTGCCTTTCTTGTAGGCGGCGAGGAAGCGGGCATAGTCCTTGAAGACGACGCAGCCATTGGATTCGGCGCGGCCGCCGCGCAGCATGTAGGTGTGGGCGAGCAGGCCGTCGCGGCCATATTTGTTGCTGCCGCTGGCAGGGGTGAGACGCAGTGCCTCGACGCCGTGGAAGCGCGATTCCCGCAGCGTCAGATTGTAGGTGTCGGGCGGCGTCGGACCGACATTCTTCTTGTGAACGTAGCGCGGCTGGTCGACCATCGAACCGTATCCCGAATGTGCCTCCAGCCGCGAGCCGTCGGGCATATAGACGGTCTTGGCCGAGATGTCGTAGACGGCGACGCCGCTGCCCATGCCAGGCGTGGTGAACAGGTTCCTGAAGGCCCCGCCGAGTCCGCCGGAAGGCATGTCGGGCTTGGCATAGGCCAGCATGTCGCCGCCCTGCGTCTTCGACCGTTTGCCCGGCTTGCCCGACACCGCCGGCACTGCCGCTTGTGACGAATTGCGAGGCGACAGGCTGCCGGGTTGCGTCTCGACCGGCGGAGCATCGGCCGTCTGGACCTTGCTCGCCCTGGATGCCTGGGTCTTCGATGCCTGGGCCTTGGATGCCTGGGGCGGCTCCGTTTTTGCTGCCTGATCCTTTGGCGTCCGGTCTTTCGGCGCCCGGTCTTTCGAGGCTTGAGTCTGGGGCGCCGGCTGATCGATGACCGCCCGCGGACGCAGCGTCGGCAGCGGAATGCTGTCGGGCATGTCGTCCTGCGGCGGCAGCGAGGCCAACTGGACCTCAGGTTCTTGCGGCTCTTGTGAAGCCGCGGGCTCGCTTGCCATGACGGCTGCCGGGAGCACGTCGATCATCTGCTCCGGCAACGTATTCGCCAGCGCCAGCGCCAGGCGCGACGAGCGTTCGATCTCCGCCACCGCCGGCCCGAAGCGCACCGATGCCGGGCCGTTCGGGTCGGGTATGCGTACCGGCTCGGCGAACCGGGCATCGGCCGGCAGGCTGGCGAGCATGACGGGTGAGCCGGAGGAGGCACGGGCAAAGGCAGCGGCAAGCTTTTGCGGCGACAGCGCGGCTTTGGCCACCACGTCGTCGAAGCTGGATTGCCGCGATGCATCGGCGACAAGCGGCACGGTATTGCGCTTGAGACGCGCCGATTTTCCCTGGTGAACGAAGTTCGACGCCGACCGCAGGCAGTTGGCATCGCATCCGTGCTGCAGCAACTGGGCCGACAGCGCTGCGTTTGCAGCGGCCCATGTCGGGGCCTGCGCCTTTGCAAGGCTGCGGCGAGGATCGGCGAGCGCGATGGTGCGCGGCGCGAGCAGGCTTTGCGGGAGACCGTTGGAAGCGGCGGTGAGCGAGGTTCCCATCGAATAAAGGCCGGCCAAGGTCGCCACCGACCATAAAGCAATGGCTGCGCCGACGGCCGGAACCGCGACCCAGCGCAGGCCGGGCCTCATCGAAGTCAATCCAGTTGCAGGACTGTCACCCCGGGTTTTCGCACTTACAAACGCCATTCAACCACTCTCAATCGGCCGTTGCCGGCTAGCGGATTTCGCAGCCGTGACATTCACAGTTCGCCTGGTGCCCCCAGCACACTTCGCGTCTGTTGCCGATTGATTCAAAAGATGGACAAAGTTGGTTAACCAATCCCTCTACCGACCGCCGATTGGGCGACGGTCACACCGAAAAACGCCCTCCAAAACCTGCATAGTTGGCAAAACTGCCCTCCAATGATGACTTTGCTGCCCGTTTTTGTCGGCCGAGTCAAGAAAGCGAAATGACTAGACCTTGCTGGGCGGAGTCGGCGACGGCTGCCAAAGTGAAGCCAGGCCGACCGAAATCGCGCCGCCGGCAGCCGCCGCCATCAAGCCCCGGCGATCGGTCGAACTGGCGGTTATCGACCTGCCACTTGTCGACCTGCCACTTGGGCGAATGAACGATTAACGTCTGGGAATTCAGGATAGCGGCAAGACGTTTACTGCTCAGCGCTGGAACGGAATATCCAGCACCTCAAGCAAATTCCAGGAAAAGTGTGAAACGGTTTTCCGCCCGGAAAACGATGAACCGTTCAGACCACAGCCATGATTATGTGAGCCTGGATTTTGGCAGCAACCTCGCCGCTGCCATGCCTGTCTGCAATCGCGGCTGCGGCGTAGTCGGTTGCAGCATCCAGTTTTCCCGCCTCCCTGGCCTCGATTTCGTTGCGAAGCAGAGTGCCCTGGCAATAAGCAACGGCCGGAAGACGCGGCGAGGAGGCACGGCTTTGTTCGGCCCTCGTCTCGATCACCACACCGGAAAAACCTGCGTCCTCCAGTTCGCGACGGATCAGTGCCGTATCGTGGTAGCCATGCGGCGTGCGGGCCAGAAAGCGCGGCGGATCGTTCGGAAAAATCCTTGCGAGAGCATTCGTCACATCGTCGGCAAATACATTCTCCTCGATGCGATCCCATACGCTGAATAGGAAATGTCCGCCAGGCTTCAGAACTCGCCGGGCTTCGCGGTAGGCAGATGAGCGGTTGGGAAAGAACATCGCACCGAACTGACAACAAACGAGATCGAAGGTCGCATTTTCAAACGGCAGCGCCAGAGCATCGGCCTGACGCCATTCGATGCGATCATCGGGAGCTTGCCGCGAAGCGGCGTAGTCGAGCATCGGCTGGTTGAGGTCGGTTACGACATAGCTTGCACTGGGGGCCAGTTTTGGCGCCAATGCGCGGGTGACAACCCCGGTGCCCGCGGCGGTTTCCAGAACGGCCTTGGGCGACAAGGACGCGGCCCGTCGTGCAAGATCTGCGGCGAACGGCTCGAAAATCAACGGCACCATATAGCGGTCGTAGTTTTCCGGAATCGAGCCAGCGAACACCTTGTCCGTTTCCAACATTGCTATCCCCCGCCGTCCGTTTGATGGCTCGCCAGCATAGCATGGAATTGTTTGTTATTCGGTCGCATTCGACCGGGAGGCGGTTCGCTCATGGACCCTCCGAAACGGCGTTCTGCAGTTATCTGCAAATGTGCTAACATAGAGTGGCCATGCACATTGGTGCGTCGCCAACATAATGGTAGGATGCGATGAAAACCATAAATCGCAGGTCTGCAATTGCGCTCGGCGTGACGGCGGCCGCGGTAACGCCTTTGTTCACGCTGGCGGCAGCTGCAAAGGTCAAGAAATACGGCCCGAAGGAAGGCAAGGAAATAGCCCCCGGCGTCAGGGTGGTCGAGGTCGGCACCGGCAATTCCGATATCCCCGCCTACAAGAGCATCTCAATTGTCGATGTGGTCTTTCAGCCGGGAGCAGCCGCTCCCGCAATGGTAATGGACAACGACATGGTATGCACCATTGCCGCCGGTGAATTCACGGTCAAGAAAGCCGACAAGCAATTCAAGCTCAAGGAAGGTGACATGTATACCTGCTCCAAGGGCAAGACCGAGGCGGCAGCCAACACCAGCAAGGTGGTCGGCATCCACCGCATCGCCGTCTTGATGCCTGCCTAGCGCATGCCAACGAAAACCGGCCCGCGTCCTCGTCCGGGACGCGGGCCTTTTTGATGATGTTCGTGGCGGTTTCTCTCTCGGTCCGCTTTGCAAGTGTGCGTTTATATTAGAGATCACGCAAGTTTCTGGATGACTGCCGGCCGGTATGCGGCCTGCATTGGCGGATTAGCAATCCGGCAGCGCGCTGAGCGTTTGGCTTCACGAAACGGCTCGGTGCTCTTCCCGGGCAGCCTCCCAGACCTCGCGCGCCGCGTCTGCATTCAGTGCCGCGATTCCCAGCCCGACGATCAGATCCGGCCATGCCGAGCGCCATAGGAAGGCCGTCACCAGTCCGGCCAGTATGATCGCGATGTTGGCGACGGCGTCGTTGCGGGCCGAGAGGAATGCCGCCCTGGTAAGACTGCCGCTGTGGTGGCGGTAGCGCGCCAGCATGTAGGCGCATGACAGGTTGACCGCCAAGGCGCCCAACCCCGCCAGCGTCAGGGCCGTTGGCTGCGGCGGCACCGGCATGTTGAACTTTTCCCACGCGGTCCACAGCGTCGCCAGGCCCGGCACCAAAAGGATAAGTGCCAGCGCCATGCCGACCCGCGAGCGGGCACGCAGCGACCATCCCATGGCGAGCAGTATCAGGAGATTGACCGAGGCATCTTCCAGAAAATCGACGCTGTCGGCGAACAGCGACACCGAGCCGATCGCCAGCGCCACGGCGAATTCAATGCCGAAATAACCGAGGTTCAGCAGCGCGACGACAAGCACCACCCGGCGAAGGCCGTCCGACGTAATGGCTTGCTGCATGGTCTGTCCCGATGTGATGGTGTTGATGCTCTTACCAGCTGCTCTTCCAGCGCAACAGCCGCATGGCATTGGCTGTCACCAGGACCGTCGCCCCGGTGTCGGCGAGAATGGCCGGCCAAAGGCCGGTGATACCGGTGATCGTCGTCACCAGGAACACTGCCTTCAGCCCCAATGCCATTGTAATGTTCTGTTTGATGTTGGCCATGGTTGCTTGGGACAGCCGGATCATGGCGGCGACGTCACCGACGCGCCCATGCAGCACCGCTGCGTCAGCCGTTTCAAGAGCCACGTCCGTGCCGCCGCCCATGGCGATGCCGACATCGGCCGCGGCAAGTGCCGGCGCATCGTTGATGCCATCGCCGACCTTGGCGATCCTGAACCCCTGCCCCTTCAACTCACCGATAATGCGCTGCTTGTCCTCGGGCAGCAATTCGGCGCGCGCCTCGATGCCGAGATGCTTGCCGATGGCAGCCGCGGTGCGCTTGTTGTCACCGGTCAGCATAACTGTTTTGATGCCCGCATCGGTCAGCGCCTTTAGACCCGCCAATGCGTCCGGCCGTGGTTCGTCGCGCATGGCGATGAAGCCGCCAAGAGCGTCGTCGATGACCAGCACCGACACCGATTTTCCTTCATCGTTGAAGGCCGCGATGCGTGCAGCGTGGTCGGCCGGCAGCGGCGCCTTTTCGCCGGCAGCGGCCGGCGAGCCCAGAAACAGGCTCTTGCCGCCGACGCGACCGACGACGCCCTTGCCGCCAATCGCCCTGGCCTCGGCAGCAGGTGGCACCGGAACCTTGTCAGCATTGGCCCTTTGCAGAATGGCCAGGGCCATCGGATGACTGGAACCGGTCTCGAGCGCTGCCGCCAGGGAAAGAATCTCGCATTCACGGACGCTCACTGCAACGACATCGGTGACCTGCGGCTTGCCGAGCGTCAGCGTGCCGGTCTTGTCGAGCGCCACGGCAGTGATGGTGCCGAGCCCTTCCAGCACCGCGCCGCCCTTCATCAGCAGGCCGCGCCGGGCGCCCGCCGAAAGCGACGCCGCAATTGCCGCCGGCACAGAAATGACCAGCGCGCACGGACAGCCGATGAGCAGCAGCGCCAGACCTTTGTAAATCCATTCGTTCCAATCGCCGCCAAGGAGCAGCGGTGGCATGATCGCGACGAGCGCCGCGACGGCGACCACGCCGGGCATGTACCAGCGTGAGAACCGGTCGATGAAACGCTCGGTGGGCGCCTTGCTTTCCTGCGCCTCCTCGACCAGCTTGACGACTCGTGCGATCGTGTTGTCGGCGGCGGCCGCCGTGACCTTGACGCGCAGCACGCCGTCGCCGTTGATAGTGCCGGCGAAAACCTCGTCGCCAACCTTTTTGCCCACCGGGATGCTTTCACCCGAAACAGGCGATTCATCAATGCCGCTGTCACCCTCGGTGATCTCGCCATCAGCCGGAATCCGATCACCGGGCCGCACCAGAATGATGTCCCCCACGGCCAGGCTTTCGGCCGGCACCTCGCGGCTCCTCCCATCCTCTTCGACCAGCGCGGTCTTGGGAACCAGTGTGGTGAGCGCCTGGATGCTAGAACGTGCCTTCCCAGCGGCCACCCCTTCCAGTAATTCGCCGATCAGGAACAGGAAGACCACTGTCGCCGCTTCCTCGCCGGCGCCGATAATGACGGCGCCGGCGGCCGCCACGGTCATCAGCATTTCGATTGTGAACGGAATGCCGGCGAGTGCGGCCATGACCGCCCGGCGCGCGATCGGCACCAAGCCGAGCAGCGTGGCAGCGATGAAGGCCCATGGGCCAGTCGCGGGCCAGGCGTAATGAACCGCGAAAGCCATCGCCAGGGCAACGCCGCTGGCGATGGTCAGGCGGTCCTTGGCGCCGTTCCACCACGGCCCCGACATCGGCGCATCATCGTTGCCGTGCAACCCCGCTAATTTCTTGTCGTGACTGTGCGTTCTGTGGTCATGGTCGGCCAATTGATCGGAGGCCGGCGCTCCAGACTTGGCGGTCAGCGGAGCAACAGCGTAGCCGAGACCGGTGACTTTCCTCTCGATCGCGTCAAGATTGCTTTCGGAAGTATGAAGGACCGTCAGAGTGCCCGCCGAAATGGACACGTTAACATCCTGCACACCAGGCATCCGCCGCACAGCCGTATCGATTTTGCTGGCACAGCTCGCGCAATCCATGCCTTCAACGCGGTAGCGGGTCTGTTGTTTGGTCGCAGCCAAGGTGAACCTCTTGCATCTTCGATCGCGACGCTACATCCTCTAGTGACTAGAGGAACAAGCGAAAAGATGCCAGCAGGTGTGACCATCGGTGAAGCAGCCCGACGCAGCGGCGTGAAGGTTCCAACCATCCGCTACTATGAGCAGATCGATTTGCTTCCAGCCCCTGCCCGCAGCGAAGCCAATCGCCGGCATTATGAAGCGGCAGATTTGCGCCGGCTCGCCTTCATCAGGCACGCGCGCGAGCTTGGGTTCGAGATCGAGGCCATCAGGACGCTGCTGACGTTGCAGGATAATCCCCACCAGCCCTGTGGAACCGCCGACGCCATCGCCCAAGCCCGTCTGGCCGAGGTCGTCCAGCGAATACGCAGCCTTGCCGCGTTGAAGATCGAGCTGGAGCTGATGGTTGAGGGCTGCCGGCAAGGGAAAGTCTGCGAATGCCGTGTGATCGAGGTGCTGTCAGATCACGATCAATGTGAGCATCCTCATCATTGATTCGCCAGACCAGAGCTCGCACCAGCGCCGATGTCGCAGCATGCCGAGCTTGCAAAAGCCGCGCTTTGCGGTCAACCTGAGCGGATGATGGCACGTCTGTCACCAAAACACCTCCTGACTATGCTGCTCGCGATGGTCGTGACCGCCGGGTTCAGCCTGTCAGCCGCCCAGGCTGCCGTCATGTCGGCGAGGATGGCGATCGACAGCCGCATGATCATGGCCGCAGATGCCGGCACCACCGACGCCGACATGGCCAAGATGGCCGATGCCAAGGGCGGCGACTGCAGCGCTTGCCTCAAGAGCTCGGCCGACAACGACAAACCGATGCAATGTGCGCCGACCTGCGTCGCACCGGTTCTGGCGGTGCTGCCGGAAGCTCTCCCCGTGACGGGACTGCTGCGGGTAGAGCTGCCGCCGGCGCTTCCCGCCGCGTTCCTGCACGGGCGAAGTCTGTTGCCCGAGCCATTCCCTCCAAGACCCAGCGCTCTCGTCTGACGCCGTTTCTGCCGTTTCCGCGGTTGATTGACGGCGTTTGATCGTCCGGTTGCGCGTACTGCGCAACGGACGCGGCAGCAATTCAATCGATGTCGCGATGTTCGCCGTCGGTTACCGCAGGGGTCACAAGGGTGAATTCCGTTTCAAGTCCGTTCATAACGCGCCGCAAATTCCTGCTTGCGGCGGCAAGCATTGCCGCCTCCGCGCCGATCCGCCCCGCACTGGCGCTGGCTACCGGCGAACACCGGATCAGGGTGGCGCCAGGCCAGGCACGGCTCACCGGCCCCGATGGTCCGCGCACTCCGGTATGGGCCTATGATGGCACGGTCCCCGGCCCGACACTGCGCTTGCGCCAGGGGCGGCCCGCTCGCATCATCGTCGAGAACGGACTGGGCGAGGACACCACGGTTCACTGGCACGGCATCCGGCTGCCGAACGCGATGGACGGCGTGCCGGGATTGACCCAACCGCCGATCAGGCCGGGCGAAAATTTCGTGTACGAGTTCACCCCGCCCGATGCCGGCACCTTCTGGTACCATCCGCATGCCGACAGCCTGGTTCAGCTTGGCCGTGGCCTTGCAGGCGCACTGATCGTCGAGGAAGCCGAACCGGTCGCGGTCGACCGCGAGCTTCTATGGCTGCTGCAGGACTGGCGGCTCACCAAGGATGGGCAAATCGCTGCCGGCTTCGGCAACATGATGGATGCGGCGATGTCGGGCCGCGTCGGCAATGTCGTCACCGTCAACGGTGCACCGCCGGCCGACCTGACCGTGAAGGCCGGCGAGCGCGTCAGGTTGCGGCTGGCCAATGCGTCACTCGCTCGCATCATGGCTTTGCGTTTCGAAGGCCACCGTCCGGTCATCGTCGCCATCGACGGCCAGCCCTGCGACCCGCATGAGCCGGAGGGCGGACGCTTGGTGCTTGCGCCCGCCATGCGCATCGATGTCGTGCTCGACATGCAGGGCGACCCGGGCAAGCGCTACGCGGTGATCGATGAGTTCTACGACGGCCTTGCCTACTCCCTGACCGCGCTCGCCTATGACGCCGGAGCACCGCTGCGCGATCATCCTCTCGATGCGCCGCTTCGCCTGCCGGCCAATCCGCTGCCGGCCCCCGACCTGGCCAAGGCCGAACGGCATGAGATCGTCCTGCAGGGCGGCATGATGGGCGGCGGCAAGCTGGCCGGCGTCGGCGGCATGATGAGCATGGCGATGCCCGGCATGAACGGCGCCGCCGCCTGGGCAATCAACGGCATGTCGATGACCGGCGACGGCCACGCGGGCATGGCGCCACAGTTCACGCTGGAACGCGGCGCCACCTGCCGTCTCACCATGCGCAACGAAACCGCATGGTGGCACCCCATGCACGTTCACGGCTTCAGCCTGTCGGTGCTTTCGCGCAACGGCTCGCCGGTACCGCACCGGCAATGGCAGGACACGGTGCTGCTCGCCCCCAAGGACACGATCGAATGCGCCTTCGTTGCCGACAATCCCGGTGACTGGATGCTGCACTGCCATGTCGCCGATCACCAGATGGCCGGCCTGATGACAGTGTTCCGCGTGACCTGAAAGTTTTGTCCAACCAAGGAGAACTGCAATGAAACTGACCTACCGCCTAGCCGCACTGTCCCTGCTGATCGCAACGCCGCTGCCTGCCTTCGCCGCCACGATCAACGCCGTCATGTACAAGAACCCGCAATGCAGCTGCTGCGGATCCTACGCCAACTATCTCGAGCACAACGGCTTCAAGGTCGACATCAAGCCGGTCAACAATCTCTCTCAGATCAGCAGCGATGCCGGCGTGCCGGCCGACCTCGAAGGCTGCCACACGCTGATGGTCGACGGCTATGTCGTCGATGGCCTGGTGCCGGTCGAAATCGTCAAGAAGCTTTTGACCGAACGCCCTGCCATCACCGGCATAACGCTGGCCGGCATGCCGACGGGCGCTCCAGGCATGGGTGGTGAGAAGCAAGGCCCCTTCGTCGTCTACGCCTTCACCAAGGACGGCAAGGCACCCACCGTCTACGCGACCGAGTGAGGCTATTGTGAGCAAACTGGCCATGGTCCTGATTGGCATGCTGCTAGCATTTTCGCTGCCGGTATCAGCCGCCGAGCCGACGCAGAACTTTGTCGTTCACGAGGCGCCCGCCCCCGTACCGGAAATCAGCTTCGAGGATGGCAATGGCAAGCCGAAAACGCTTGCGGATTTCCACGGCAAGGTCGTGCTGCTCAACATCTGGGCGACATGGTGCGCGCCCTGCCGCAAGGAGATGCCGACGCTCGATCGTCTGCAAGCCAAACTGGGCGGTCCGGATTTCGAGGTCGTCGCGCTGTCCATGGACCGTGCCGGTCCTGAGATTGTGAAGAAGTTCTTTGCCGAGATCGGCATCAAGCACCTCGCCCTCAACATCGATGCCTCGGGCAAGGCCATGTTCGCCATCGGCTCCGTCGGCCTTCCGGCAACCCTGCTGATCAATCGCGACGGCAAGGAGATCGGCCGGCTGATTGGGCCGGCCGAATGGGACGCGCCCGACATGGTCGACTTCATCGGCAGCCGCATCGCTGCCGAGTGAGAAAGGAACAGATATGTCCGGGTTGAAGGCTCGCTGCCTTGCATCGGCTTTGAACGAGTGGAGGTGTTTGCTGCTGGGCGCCATTGCCATTGCGGCGCTGACCGTGGGGTTTTCGTATCGGGCGCAAGCCCACTCGCTCGACGAAATCGACACCATGCTTGAGGGCGACGAGAAATATTTCCAAACGATCGACAAGCCGGCGCTTGAATTCACGCTGCGCACCGCCGATGGGCGTGTCGTGCGAACGGCAGATCTGCGCGGCAAGGTGGTCGTCCTCCACTTCATCTACACATCGTGCCCGGATGTATGCCCCTTGCATGCCGAGAAGATCGCCGAGGTCCAGAAAATGGTGAACGGCACGCCGATGAGAGGCCAGGTCAGCTTTGTGACCATCACCACCGACCCCGCCAGGGACACGCCGGACGTGCTGCGCAGCTACGGGCAGACGCACGGGCTCGATCCCGTCAATTGGCTGTTCCTGACCACGACGGCGGATCAGCCGGAGGATGCGACCCGCAGACTGGCGGAGGCCTTCGGCCACAAGTTCACACTGACGGACGATGGTTATCAGATGCACGGCACCGTCACCCATGTGATCGACAAGGAGGGCCGCTGGCGGGCGAATTTCCATGGCCTGAATTTCGCTGCGGTCAATCTCGTCACCTTCGTCAATGCGCTCACCAACAATGTCGAGCGCCCGCACCATGAGCCGGAAACGGGATGGTGGGCGACGATCAAGGGCATGTTCTGAGGCACCATTCACATGCCGGCGGTCCGGCGAAACAGAGGGAAGGAGAACCCTGTGATCCACAAATCCAATTCATGGCGCGGAGCCATCGGCAAAATGGCCCGTGCCTTCGTCCTGGCCGGTGCGACGGCCTGGCTCGCGCTCGGTATCCACGGTCAGGCGATCGCCGCGGGCGAGATGTCCCAGGACCAGTTCGACCAGCGCATCCACGATTATATCCTCGCGCATCCCGAGGTCGTCATGGAGGCGCTGCAGAGCCTCGATGCCCGCCAGCGCGAGGCCGCGGCAAAAGAGGCGAAGGCTGCCCTGGCGGCCAAGGCCGACGATATCTTCCGGGACCCGGCGAGCCCGGTCGGCGGCAACGCCGAAGGCGACGTCATCATGGTCGAGTTCTTTGACTACAACTGCCCCTATTGCCGCCAGGTTGCGCCGATCCTGGCGCAAGCCGTGGCCGACGATCCGCAGCTCAAAATCGTCTACAAGGAATTCCCGATCCTCAGCACGGATTCCGTATTTGCTTCCAAGGCGGCTCTCGCCGCAATGCGCCAGGGCAAGTACATGGCATTCCACAAGGCCTTGTATGCGGTGAAGACGCGGGTGACCGAAGCGGTCGTGCTGAAGGTTGCTGCCGACGTCGGTCTCGATGTGGCTAAGCTGAAGACCGACATGCAGCGGCCCGATATCCAGGCGTCGATCGACCGGAATACGCAACTGGCACAGGCGCTGAAGATCAGTGGAACGCCAAGCTTCGTCGTTGGCGAGCAGATTTTCCCCGGCGCGACCGACCTCGCAACGATGAAGAAACTGATCGAGCAAGCGAGGAACAGCAAATGAGCCGGATATGCCATCCAACCCGACGGCGGTTGTTCTGGGCAGCGCCTTTGGCGTCGCTGCGGTCGTCGGCTTGCTCAAGGGGCCGGATTTGACGATCGCCGCGGAGGATTCCGATCTGGTGCGCCGCTTCAAATATCTCAGCCAGAACGGCAACAGCACGTGTTCGGCCAAGTTCACGGAGTCGATTGCGACCATGCCGGCGATGTCGCGGATCATGGGCTCGTGCTGCAGCCCAATGGAGACAAAGCGCTATGCCGAGCAGGTGAACGGTTTGGCCAGGTACCGCGAGATCGCGATGATCCCGAACGATCCGTACGATATTCCGGCCGGCATCGCACAGAAGATGATGCCCTACTACGATGTGAAACTCTCCGGCGACGAGCAGCAGGCCTATGACTATGCGATGGCCAATTCCAACGAGAAAGGCCCTTGCTGCTGCCAATGCTGGCGCTGGAAAGTGTATGGCGGATTGGCGAAGTTCCTGATCCGCGAGCAAGGTTTCACCGGCAAGCAGGTCGTCGACGTCTGGGATCTCTCGGACGGCTGCGGCGGAGGTATGTGAGACGGAAAGGGCAGGACACTTCCGGTTGGCGGGACAAGGCGACAGGCGGCCGATCGGTTTCCTGGTCGTCTTGACCGAAGTCCCCGGCGAGCTAATTGCCTTCGCAGTCGCCGATGCTTACCGACGAAGGCGGGCCTTCACTGACCGTAAAGGTGATTGCAATGATGAATGGTCCAATGGATACGTGGATGATGGGCGGCATGGCACTCGTCTGGGTCCTGTGTTCGTCGCCCTCTTGCTCGCGATTGCAGCCTTGGTCAAATACCTGCGAACCTGAAGCCGCGGACGCAGTCAGGTATACGACTATGCGATGACAAATTCCGGGGAGAAGGAGCCAGCTGCTGCCAACTGTGGCGGTGGCATGTAAGGCGACCAGGGCAGCACGACGCCGCGTCACTCGTCAGGCAAAGCCGGGAACCCGCTTGGTCTTGCCGCTCAGTTGCGCGCCCAGTGTCAGTGTCTGCGGGAAATTCCGGACGATCGCCGCCATCAAGGTGGCGCTGCCGGGGCGGAGGGCAATTCCGGCGAGGGCCGCGGCAGCGTAGACCCGTGTCGAAAACAGTCTTTTCCAGGCCGCCTCATAGCGTCTGGCAGCGGCCTCGCGTCCCGCTTGGCCGCTTGGCGCGGATGCGAGTTCGCAAGCCAGCAGCCAGCCGGACTGCAGCGCCATCGAGATACCCTCGGCGATAACAGGATGAGACTCTCCGGCTGCATTGCCGACGCGGAAGATGTCCCCTTCGTAGCACGAGCGAATTCCCGGCCGGATCGGACCCGCGGCAAGCCACGGACCGTCGAGGAGAGCCGGCTCCAGAGCGTCCCTCACGCCCCGGCATGAGTCCATGAGGTGGCGGGAGACCGCATCGGCGGCCGGCACATGGCTCCGGTGTTTCGGGTCATGTTGTTTACGCAACCGCGCCAGCATATCGCGCCGAATGCAGCACGAGATCGACAACCGGCCATGATCGGCCGAGACCATGCCGCCATAGCCGCCGGGGAAGGCCAGCAGCGGCATCAAATCCGGCGCCAGCGACGACCCGGTGAAATGCGCCTTGAAGCCGAGCAGGTCCGACGGCCGGTTGGCCTTTGCGAGCTGGCTGGGCAATGGGCCGGGTTCCCACGAGCCGTGTGCGGCGACAATCACCGGCGCGCGCAACATCGCCGTTTCGTCTCCGGCTTGAATTCGTACCCTTTGCATCTCGCCGTCCCGGTCGATTGCGACGGCGCGGCAGGGCTGGAAGATTTCGACACCCGCCGATCGCGCCGTCTGCAAAAGCAGAGAGTCGAGAATGTCCCGGCCGAGTGCCCGGCCGAAGCCGTCTTTTGCAGGAGGCCCAGCTCCTGCACGTGGCATTGCCGCCTCGACGCAGGTTTCGCCGGAAAACAAACCGACGCGGCGGATTTCGGGGCCGGCATCGGTACGCCAGGCATCGCCGATCTCCAGCTGGTCGAAAAGCGCAAGATTGCTTGCCGAGATGTATTCGCCGCAGACCTTGCGGCGCGGGAACTCGGTCTTTTCCACAATGGCCACGGCCCATCCGCACCGGGCCAGCGTGAGCGCGAGGGATGTGCCCGCCGGGCCGGCGCCGATGACGATCGCGTCATGGGTCGACAATCCGGTCATGGCTCGACTCTGGCGCTGGCGCCGACGAAGATGTGGGAAAACAGGCCGGCGCGCCTTTCCTCGACCGGTTTGCCGTTGGCCGCAAGCCAGAGGCCGGAAAGCTCGCTGCCGCGAAAGCCGGCACGCACGCTTTGCGCCGCGTCGTTTCGTGTGACGTCATTGGCGCCGATTGCCGGCAGAAGACGGGTCGCGGCCAGCGCCAGTTTCGCCCGCAGCGGCTCTGTCGCCAGCAGCAACGGGGCTTTTGGCCTGATCAGCGAAAACAGGCGCACGAGCTGCGCATCGTCGAGATGGTGCAGGAACAGATTGACCGTGACGGCGTCGAACGGCGCGCCCTCGATCTTTCCCGCCCAGTCGAAGACATCGGCGGTGATCCCTTCGGCCTTCCATCCCAACCTGTCGAAATCACCGCGCAATTGCGCAGTGACGAGGTCGACGCGGTCGAGCATTACCAGTTCGACCCCAGGCCAATGCCTGGCCATGCGCCGCGCCACCGCCAGCATGAAGGAGCCATCGCCGGCGCCGATCTCCAGAATGCGGCGTGGCGGCTTTGGCACAAACCTCCTGAGCAACGACGTCATGATCGGCACCTGAAACATCAGCATATTGATGCGCCGAAGGTCGCGGCGCGCGGTCAGCGCTCGTGGATCGTCGGCCGCAAGGCCGTCAAGGATTTCCGGCGCAAGCTGCCGATGCTCCAGGCCGCTCATGACACCGTTCGAAAGAGCATGGTTTCGGCCGTCAGCCCGGGTCCGAACGACATGCCGCAGCCGAGCAGGCCGGCAGGCGCCTTCAGCATCTCTTTCATCACGAACATGACGGTCGCCGACGACATGTTCCCGTATTGGCGCAACACCGCGCGCGATGGTTCCAGCGCGGTGGGCTCCAGTTCCAGAGCCCTTTCGACGGCATCGAGCACCGAACGCCCACCCGGGTGCACGGCCCAAAGGTCGATCGCCTCGGTCGGCCGGCCACCGAGGATGGCGGCCTGGTTGCTCCGCAACGCTTCATGAATCGCTGCCGGCACTTGGCCGGAAAGAACCATTTCGAATCCGTGGTCGCGAATATTCCAGCGCATCAGATCCCGCCGCTCCCTCGCCACCAGGCAGTGAAAGCTATCGAGCTCGATGCCGAGCGGCTCGGAAGTGATGAGCGCAGCCGCACAGCCATCGCCCCAGAGGCAGAACGACAGCAGTTTTTCCAGTTCGGTGGTTTGACGCAGGTGCATCGTGCAGAGCTCGATATTGACCAGCAGGACCTTGGCCTGCGGGTCGGAGCGGACGATGTGACGCGCCAGCTTGAGGCCGTTGATCGCCGCGTAGCAACCCATGAAACCGATCATCGTGCGTTCGACCCCGTCCGGCAGCCCGCAACGCGCAACCAGCTCGAGATCGATGCCCGGCGCCGAAAAACCGGTGCAGGTAGTGACGATAAGATGGGTGATGCGGGAAGCGTCGTCGCCAAGTTGCAATCCGTCGATGCCCTTTTGCGCCAGAACAGGTGCGGCATCGTCGAACATCGCCATTCTCATGGCCGTTCCGGGAAACGCGCCCCGAATGAAGGTCCCGGCCAGGTCGGCGGATGGTCCTTCGGGATCGGACGCCGGCGCAAAGCAGGAATAGCGGTGCTCGATGCCGGCAAGATCGGCCATGCGTTCGAAGATCCTCCGGCGATCGGCCGCGAGCATCGAGGCCGCGAAACGCAGGTAGAATTGATGAACCTCGTGCTCCGGCACCGCTGTCGCGATCCGGTTGATATAGGCCTTGACGGGCATGTTCTATCTCCTCGGCGTCTGCACGGCGTAACGTGCCGCCGGAGGGTCCTTGCTGATCGGTACCTGGTGCCGGGCGCCGAGTTTGAGCGCTGTTCGATAAACGTTTCCGAAAACTGATTTCTTCCCGAAGGTTCAGTATGCGCTGTTGGCAGGCAAACGGTTGGAGCCGGCGGGCGGTTGCGTCGGGCATCCAAAATCGCCACATCATGTTGACCTTCCATCTACTGGAAGGTCTATTTCCTCCGATAAAGGAGATTTCCGATATGAACATCGGCGTCGCATCCGAAAAATCCGGCCTGCCGGCCAAGACGATCCGCTACTACGAGGACATCGGGCTCTTGCACCCGGCCCGGACAGACAATGGCTATCGCGATTACTCGACGGCCGATATTCACCGGCTGCGCTTCCTGCAGCGCTCACGAAGCCTGGGGTTTTCGGTCGACGAATGCCGCCAGTTGCTCTCGCTGTACCAAGACAGGGAACGTGACAGCGCTGACGTGAAGGCGATCGCGAAAGCCAAGTTGGTGGAGATCGACAGGAAGATCGCCGAACTGGTCGGATTGCGCGGCTTGCTTCACCATCTGGTCAGTCACTGCCACGGCGACGAGCGGCCGGAGTGCCCGATCATCGACGAGTTGGCGGGACAAGGCGTGGCCCAGTGAGGCTCGCAGCCGCTCTAACAGTGCTGTCGCTTGCCTGCGTCTCTGTCGTGCTCGCTGCCGCCCATTCGAGCCGTGATGCGGTCATCGAGGCTCGCCAGGCCTCGATGAAGGAAATGGCTGCGGCGGCAAAGGCGATCGCCGGGATGTTCGACGGCAAGCGGGCGTATGACGCCGCGGCTTTCCAAGCGGCGGCCGAGGCCATCCGCGCCCGCACCGGCCCTTCCCTCATTGCCGAATTCCCCAGCGCGACATTGGGTGCGCCTTCAGGCGCCAAGCTGGATATCGACCCTGCCCGCGCGGAGTTCGAAGGGCTGGCTCGCCACATCGGGACGCTGGCCAGCGCCCTGGCCTCCGACGCCGAGCGGGTGCCGCCGCGCATTACCGACGACATGAGAATGGGTTCCGGCCCGGCGATGGGCGGTGGCAGCCTGCTTGGCAAGCGACCGGGGACGGCGGAAGCCGATCCCGCCAAATTGCCGGCGGAGCACCTCCTGCATCTCATCTTGCAGGATTGCTCGAGCTGCCACTCGAAGTTCCGGCAAAAGGTCGAGTGATGGCGTCAGCTCCGCAGCTGCTGATCCGCCATGAAATTGCGCCAGCCGCCGAAATGCGAAATCTCTTCTGCATCGGTAAGGCCGGCACTTTCAACGAGGAAGCCTTTCGGCGAAGTTCCGTCGTCGAGCAGAAGCGTCCCGATGCCGAGCGGCGGCGGGATCGCCGCGACGAAGCGACCGAAGGCTTGCGGCGACAGCCGCCAGACTTCGACCTCGATGGCTGTGCCCTTGCCATTGCAGGTGCGCTCGAGCCCCGGTCTCGACACCGACTGGCCGGCGAGTGCGTAAAGCCGGTAGAGCGGCGCCGTTCTCGCACCCCGGGCGAAAATCGCGCCGAGCTGCTGCAACTGGCCGTTCAGCGCCATCCCCGATAGATGCGCGCCGACCACGGCCAGCTCGATCGTGCCTTCATCCACGTCCACGCGGATATCGCCACGCGGCGGCAGCGGCCAGCCGGTAGCGCCCAGCGCAAGGCCGCTTGCCGCATGGACATCGCGCGCAAGCGACGCCGTCAGATGGTCCTTGCCCGCCGCGGCAAGCAAGGTGACGCTCATCGGCAAACCGTCGCTACGGGTTCCGGTCGGCACGGCGATGCCGCACATGTCGAGCAGATTGACGAAGTTGGTGTAGGTGCCGAGCCGGCTGTTGGTGACGATAGGGTCAGCCAACACCGCTTCGACTGTGTAATGCGTCGGCGCGGTCGGCACACAGAAAAGATCGACCGAGGCGATAACCGGCGCAAGCTTGGCCTTGTAGGCCTGCAAGGCATAGAGCCCGTTGAAGGCGTCCGCTGCGGAAAGTTTTCGCGCACCGCCGATGATCTGCCGCGTCACCGGATGCATGGCCGCCTCGTTGGCATCCATGAAGTCCCTGATCGCGGCGTAACGCTCGGCCACCCAGGCGCCCTCGTAAAGCAGATTGGCGGTGGCGTAGAAATCGCCGAACGGGATTTCGACCAGCCTGCAGCCCAGCGTCTCCAGCGAGGCAAGAGCGGCCTCGAAGCCCGCCTGCATCGCCTGGTCGCCGAAGAACGTCCGATCGGCCTTGGCCGGCACGCCAACCGTCAGCACCGGTGGGCGCGCGGCAAGCGGTTGGATGCCGAGGTCACGTGAATAGGGATCGGCGTCGTCCTTCGCCGCCGCGACCTCGAACACGCTGTAGGCGTCGTCGACGTTGAGTGCGAAGACGGAGACGCAGTCGAGCGTGCGGCAGGCCGGCACGACGCCGGCGGCCGACAGCGCGCCGACGCTCGGCTTCAGCCCGACGATGTTGTTGAGGCCGGCGGGTATGCGGCCCGAACCGGCGGTGTCGGTGCCGAGCGCGAACGAGACAATGCCACGCGCCGTCGCCACGGCCGAGCCGCATGAGGAGCCGCCCGGCACCAGTGTCGGGTCGATCGCATTCCTCGGGATTGGATAGGGCGTGCGCACGCCGACCAGGCCGGTAGCGAACTGGTCGAGATTGGTCTTGCCGACGACCAGCGCGCCGGCGGCCTTGAGCCGCGCGACGACGGTGGCGTCGTTCGCCGGCAAGTAGGCATATTCCGCGCAGGCCGCCGTGGTCGGCATGCCGGCAACATCGATGTTGTCCTTGACCGCGAACGGAACGCCCCACAGTGGCTTTGCCAACGGATCGAACGGGCCGAGCTTTTCCGCCTCGGCAAGCATCTCCGCCCTGCTCGCCAGATGGATGAAGATGCCCGGGTCATCGGCCGCCGCGAGCCGCGCATGGACCGTATCGATCATATCGCCAATACTGAGGCCGGCCTGATAGGCGGCGTGCAGGCTCGCTATGTCGAAGCGGATGTCGCTCATTCGGCCTCGCCCTGAATGACGACCGGCAGGTTCCACTGGATGAGTACGACGCAGCCGTCTTTTGTCCACACCGAATGCTCGGTTCCAACCGGGTTCAGGATCACACTGCCCGCTGCATAGTCGCCGTTCTCGTCGCTCTGCGAGCCTTCCAGCACGATGATCGTTTCCAGCCCGGCGTGGCGGTGACGCGGCACGCCGGCGCCCGCCCGGTAGTTGAGAATCGCGACCGACGGTTCCGTCGATCCCCCCTTGAGCAGCCAATGCACCGTGATGCCTTCGCGAAAAGGCTCGAATGGCAGATCACGCCAGCCCCCTTGGATGAGGGCCTGGTATGCAATGTTAGGCATTGGAAATTCCCTCGAGCACCTGGTCCGTTGTCGCCGTCCAGCCGACGATCGCGCCCTGCGCCCTGATCATGGCAAGGGCTGCCGTCTTGAACTCCGGAAAATAGCTCTCCGTCGCATCCTCCGCCAGCAGGCATTCATAGCCGCGGTCGTTGGCCTCGCGCATCGTCGTCTGCACGCAGACCTCCGTCGTCACCCCGGCAAAGACCAGTTGCTGTGCGCCGAGCCGCTTGAGGTCATCGCCGAAGCTGGTGGCATAGAACGCGCCCTTGCCGGGTTTTTCGATGACGATCTCGCCAGGCAATGGTGCAAGTTCATCGAGGATCGCCGTTCCCGGTTCGCCGACGATCAGCACGCGACCCATGGGACCGATATCGCCGATGCGGATCGACGGATTGCCGCGATTGCGCTTGGCCGGCGGCAGATCCGAAAAATCTGCCTTGTGGCACTCCATCGTGTGGATCACCGGCAGGCCAGCGGCGCGAAACCCTTCGAGCAGCCTTTTCACCGTGGGCACGATCGCCGTGATCCGGCTGACGTCGTTGCCGAGGCTGGCGCCGAAGCCGCCGGGCTCGGCGAAATCGCGCTGCATGTCGATGACGACCAGCGCCATCGCCTCAGGCTTGAAGGCAAACGGGAACGGCAGCGCCTCGATCTCCGCCATCAATGATGTCCCGCCATGTGCTCGCCGATCGTCTGCACGCTCGCCTGCGCGATCGGCGTCTCGTAGACCAGCGCGCCATCCGACATGACGAAGATGCGGTCCGAGAGCTCAAGCAGCTCGTCGAGGTCCTCCGACATCAAAAGCACTGCAGCACCGGCATTGCGCGCCTTCATGATGCGGGCGCGTATTTCGGCGACGGCGGAGAAGTCGAGGCCGAAGCAGGGGTTCGACACGATGAGCAAATCGACCTCGCCGGTCAGTTCCCGCGCCAGCACCGCGCGCTGCACATTGCCGCCCGACAATGATGAAATCGGCGAAGCGAGCGAGGCCGTCTTGACCTTGAACTGTTCGACAAGACGGGCCGCGTAGTCCCTGATCGCGCTCATCCTGATCCAGTTGACCGGCTTGCCGGCCTCGTTGAGGTCGAAGGTCCGGAAGGCCATGTTTTCGGCCACCGTCATCCGCGGTGCGCAGGCATTGCGCAATGGCTCCTCCGGAATGAAGCGGACATTGAGCGTGCGCGCCTCGCTGCGGCTGGCACCATAGGGCGAGCCTTTCACCAGAACGTCGCCCGCATTGCGTGCCCGCTGTCCGGCAAGGACTTCGAGAAACTCCTTCTGGCCGTTGCCGGAGATGCCGGCGATGCCGACGATCTCGCCGGACTTCACGTCGAGCTCGCCGATGTCGATGCTTTTCAAGCCGGTGCGGTCAGGCGCCTTCAGCGACTTTACCGTCAGCACCTGCCTGGCGCCGGCCGGCACCGGAGCGCGACTGTCGAGTGCTGCAATCGGTTGGTCGCCGATCATCATCGCCGCCATCTGCTTGTGCGAAAGTTCGGAGACCTTTCCGGTTCCGGTCAGCCTGCCCTTGCGCAACACGGTGATGTCGTCGGCAAAGGCCGTCACCTCGTGGAATTTGTGCGAGATCATCAGCACGGTGAGGTCGCCTGTCCTGGTCATGTCGCGCACCAGGCCAAGCACTTCCTGTGCCTCGCCAGGGGTGAGCACCGAAGTCGGCTCGTCGAGCACCAGGAAACTGCGGCCGAGATAGAGCTGCTTGACGATTTCGAGCTTCTGCTTCTCGCCGGCCGCAAGTTCCGCCACCTTGACGTCGAGCGGCAGCTTGAACGGCATCCGCTGCATGAATTGCGCAAGTGCGGCGCGCTCCTTGCGCCAGTCGATGACGCCCGGCACTTTCTCGCGGGAAATGACCAGGTTTTCCGCACCGGTCAGCGACGGGACGAGGGTAAAATGCTGATAGACCATGCCTAGCCCGAGCGCCGAGGCATCCTTCGGGCTGGCTATCGCGACCTCGCGGGCATCGACCAGCATGTCGCCGGCGGTCGGGCGGTAAAAACCCATCATGCATTTGACCAGCGTCGACTTGCCGGCACCGTTTTCGCCGAGCAGCGCATGGAATGATCCCGCTGGCACCTTGATCGAGACATCGTCCAGCGCGGTGAAGGCGCCGAAGCGCATGGTCATGCCGATAGTCTCGACGCCGACGGCTTTCTTGACGATGGTTCCGCTCAAGATCGCCCCCTCACGGCAGCTGCGCGACGAAGGACGCCGAGCTCGACACCGCGCCGAACACGCCGCCCTGCATCTTGATCATCTTGATCGCGGCGAGATGGTTGCCGTAGTCGGTCGCGCCGCAGCAGTCCTCAAGCATCACGCATTCGAAGCCGCGATCATTGGCCTCGCGCATGGTCGTGTGGACGCAGACATCGGTGGTGATGCCGGTCAGCACGATGTTTTCGATGCCGCGCTGGTGCAGGATCAGCTCCAGATCGGTGGCGCAGAACGAGCCCTTGCCCGGCTTGTCGATGATCGGTTCGCCCGCCGCCGGATAGAGGTCGGGGATGATATCCCAGCCTGGTTCGCCGCGCACCAGGATGCGCCCGCAAGGTCCGGGGTCGCCAATGCCGGCATTGATGCGGCGTGAGCGCCAGCGCTTGTTGGCCGGCAGGTCGGCGAGATCGGGCCGGTGGCCCTCGCGCGTGTGGATGATGGTGTAGCCCTTGGCCCGCATGGCTGCAAGCACCGACTTGATCGGCTCGATCGGCGCCCGCACCAGCGAAAGATCGTAGCCCATATGATCGACATAGCCGCCCGGCCCGCAGAAATCGGTCTGCATATCGATGATGATCAGAGCCGTATTGTCCGACCGCAGCTCGCCATTGTAGGGCCATGGATAAGGGTCGGCGTCGATGTAGCGCTGGGTGATCTCGGCTCTGGCGTTCATCGGGAAAACTCCAGTCATTTGGTGATCGACAACTCGCCCGGCGCGCCGGCAAGCGAGCGGCTCGGCGACGAGGTGGCGATCATGATGATGAGCGTGAGGATGTAAGGTGCGGCGTAGAAGAGATAGTAGCCCTGCGTTACCCCGACCGATTGCAACGCCGGGCCTAGCGCCCCGGCGCCGCCGAACAACAGTGCCGCGGCAAAGCAGCCGAGCGGGTTCCAGCGTGCGAAGATGACCAGCGCCACCGCCATCAGCCCCTGCCCCGACGAGATGCGTTCGGTCCAGCTGCCGGGGTAATAGAGCGACAGATAGGCGCCGCCGATGCCGGCGAGCGCGCCGCCGACGCCTGTCGCAAGCAGGCGCACGGTGTTGGGATTGAGGCCCATGGCGCGCGCCGCATCGGAGCTGTCGCCGACGACGCGTACGATCAGGCCGGCGCGGGTGTTACGGAAGGCCCACCACAGGAACAGCGCAAGTGCGGCCCCGATCAGGAACAGCACGTTGACGTTGAGCGCCGCCTGCACCTGCGGAATATTCGACCAGCCACCGAAGGCAATGGCCGGCAGGTCTGGCGCCGAGGGCTGGATGAACGGCTTGCCGAAGAAGAAGGCGAGACCCGAGCCGAACAGCATCAGCGCGATGCCGATGGCGATGTCGTTAACCCCGCGGAATTTGCAGATCCAGCCATGGAACAGCCCGAAGCAAAGACCGGCACCGGCGGCAGCCAGCACGCCGAGCCATGGCGAGCCGGTCACCACTGCTACCGCATAGGCGGTCATTGCGCCGAAGACCAGCGTGCCTTCGAGGCCGAGATTGATGCGGCCGGAGCGCTCGGTGATGGCTTCGCCGAGCGACACGAAGATGAACGGCGTCGAGACGCGGATGGCGCCGCCGAGAATGGCGAGCGGCACGCCCCACAGGCCGATCTCGGTCGCGTCCATCAGGAGCCCCTCTTCCACAGATCGGGATTGAAAACCTTGAAGCGGCCGTAAAAGGTTTCGCTGAACAGGATGACCACGAAGAGCATGCCTTGCAGCACCAGCACGGTGGCGTCGGGCAGGTCCATGCGGCGCTGGATCAGCCCGCCGGAAGCGCCGATGCCGCCGAGCAGGAAAGCGACCGGGATGATGGCGAGCGGATTGTGGCGGGCGAGGAAGGCGACGAGGATGCCGGTATAGCCGTAGCCGGCGGCGAGCGAGGCGTTGGCGCTGCCTTGCACGGCGCCGACTTCCAGCATGCCGGCCAGCCCGGCAAAGCCGCCGGCGAGCCCGGTAAAGCCGACGATCAGCGGGCCGACGGCAAGCCCTTGCACCTGGGCCGCCCTGACATTGCCGCCGGCAATGCGGGCGGCAAACCCCCAGCGCGTCTTTTCGATCAACAGCCAGGACAGGACGCAGGCGACGATGCCGACGACAAGGCCCCAGTGCACGTCCATGCCTGGAATGTTGCCGATGCGGTAGGCATCCGCCAGCGGCTCGGTCGAGGGTTTGTTGAGCGAGGCCGGATCGCGCAGCGGCCCTTCGACCAGATGGTTCATCAGCGCGATGGCGATATAGGCCATCAGCAGGCTGGATATGGTTTCGTTGACGGCGCGGTAGTGGCGGAGTGCGCCGACGGCACCTATCCAGATGCCGCCGGCGACCATGCCCGCCACGCCCATCAGCAGGATGACCACAAAAGCCGGCGCGCCATTCGCCGCGACGCCGATGGCGGCGGCGGCAACGCCGCCCAGCACAATCGCGCCTTCGCCGCCGATGACGACGAGGCCGAGCCGAGCCGGCAGCGCCACGCAGAGCGCTGCCAGCAGAAGCGGTGCTGCCCGCGACAGCGAGTTCTGGATCGAGAACCACGAGCCGAAGCCGCCGCGCCACATCGTCTCGTAGAGCTGGACCGGCGACTTGCCGACCAGCGCGATGAATAGGCTGAACAGCACCATGCCGACGATCAGCGCCGCGAGCGGGATGACGAAGGCTTCGGCGCGCCGTGCCACCCATTCGAGTGCCGCCCGATAATTCCTGGCGCCAAACAGCGCCGGTGCGCCCGCAGTGCTGACCGTGTCTGCCATGGCCCGTCTCCGATCCGGTTCAGGCGGTCGAACCGACGACGCCCTCGACGAGGTAGTCCATGCTTTCGAGCTCGAGCGCGGTCTCGACGAAGGCCTGGCCCTCGGTCGCGACGACGACGCCCTTGTTGCTCTTCAGCGGACCCTTGATGACGGAAAATCCGCCTTTCATCATTTCGGCCAGCGTGCCGTCGAACTGCTTGCGGGCGGCATCGCCGACGGCGGGGCCGAGCGGGCTCATCTTGACGAAGCCGTCTGCCAGGCCACCGCGTGTGAAATTGGGCAGCGGCGTGCCGGCCACCAGATCGTCGACGAACATCTTGTAGACCTTGGCCCAGTTCCATTCCGCGCCGGTCAGGTATTTCTCCGGCGCCAGCGGGCTCTGGTTGGCATGATAGCCGCAGACGAAGGCGCCACGCCCGGCCGCCGTCTCGACCACCACCTTGGGGCTGTCGACATGACAGGTGATGACGTCGGCGCCCTGGTCGACCAGCGCATTGGTGGCCTCCGCCTCCTTGACCGCCAGCGACCACTCGCCGGTGAAGATCACCTGGCAGGTGATGGTCGGGTCGACCGAGCGCGCGCCGAGCAGGAAGGAATTGATGTTGAGCAGCACCTGCGGGATCGGCTTTGCCGCGACGAAGCCGAGCTTCTTGGTTTTGCTGGTGTGGCCGGCGACGACGCCGTTCAGATACTGGCCCATGCCGATATAGCCGAAATAGGAACCGGCATTCATCGGATGCTTGTCCTTGTTCCACATGCCGCCGCAATGGCGGAACTGCACGTCGGGGAATTTCGCGCACATGGCCAGCATATGCGGATCGAAATAGCCGAACGAGGTCGGGAAGATCAGCGACGCACCGTCGAGATTGATCATCGATTCCATCGTCTTCTGCACGTCGACCGTCTCCGGCACGTTCTCCTCTTCGACGACGGAAATGCCTTCGATCCCCTTCAGCGTGGCGGCGCCTTCGGCATGCGCCTGGTTGTAGCCGTAATCGTCCTTTGGCCCGACATAGATGAAGCCGACGGTTGCGGTCGCGGCGAAGGCCCTGCTGATCGGAAACGATGCGGACGCAAGACCGAGCGCCGCTCCGGCGGCGGAAGTCTTGAGCAGGTCGCGGCGGCTAAGCATGAATCGCTCGGTCATGTGAATGCTCCCTCTATGGGGCCTTTGGGGCCGGTTAACACCTCAATGAAAGAAGTGTATGCAATCAGCGTGCCAGTTTCAGAAATGGGATTTATTCAGCAATATCAACGAGTGTGCCGATGTGGCCTGCACAAAGCCGGAGCAATTGCATACACTTTTTGCCTCTAAAACGGCCAATTTGACATGAAGGCTAAAACATAGGCATACAGAGCTGCGCAGGAATCGAAGCCGGTGCGTGGCTTATGGCTGCGCGAAGAGACTGGACGGAGGAGACGTGTCGGCAAAGCGCAATTTGATCAGGTCGGGCACGACCGTCGATCAGATGGTGAGGGCGATCAGCGACCGGATCGTCACCGGTTTCCTGCGTCCCGGCGAAAAACTCGACGAAGCCTCGCTCGCCGCCCGCTTCGACGTCTCACGTACGCCGATCCGGGAAGCGCTCAGCCGGCTCAGTGCCATGGGACTGGTCGAAAGGCGGCCCAACCGCGGCGCCACCGTCGCGGTGATGACGCAGGAGCACCTCGCCTCGATGTTCGAGAGCATGGCCGAGCTCGAAGCGATCTGCGCGCGGTTCTCGGCCGAGCGCATGACCGCCGGCGAGCGCCGCACGCTGGAGGCTGAGCATCAAGCCTCCGCGCGCTTTGTGCAGCTCGGGGCCGAAGAAGAGTATGAGCTTTTCAACACCGGGTTCCACACCCGGCTCTATCGCGGCGCCCACAGCAAGCACATTTATGAACTGACCGTCATGACCCGCAGCCGTCTGGCGCCGTTCCGGCGCGCGCAATTCATGCTGCCCGGCCGGCTGGCCCAGTCGTGGCAAGAGCATGACGCCATCGTTACCGCAATCATGCGCGGCGACAGTACGGCCGCCGGAACAGCCGCCAAGGACCATGTCTCGATCGTCAGCGAGGCGAGCGCCGTCTTTGCCATCGGCGACCGCCCTAAAGGCAAGGCCGAGCCGTTTCCGACATCGGCCTCCTAGCCTCAATCGACCAGCACGGCCACCACGGCAGCACAGTCGCCGGCCTTGACCAATCCGGGGAAATGCCGCGCCGCCAACAGACCGGACATCTTGGCCCGGATCTCCTGCGGAGCGCCGCCGGTGCGGCCGATCGAATGGATGCGCGCCAGCACCTGGTTTTCTGCCACCGGCTCGCCGAGATCGATCATGGTTTCGATCATCCCGTCGTCCTCGGCGAACGAGAAGCAATCTCCCGATGGCATGTCGAGCCAGCGGGTCGGCTGCATCTCGACCGCGCCGGCGACGATGCCGGCATGGCGCAGCACATTGAGCACGCCGCGACGCGCGATCCGCACCGTTTCCGCGCGCGAAGTTCCGCCGCCGCCGAGCTCGGTGGTGATGAACAGCTTGCCCATCTCTTCGGCGGCAGTGTCGAACATGCCGACCGCGTCGATCTCCAGCATCTTCATCGACCAGGGTGCCGAGAAAGCTTCAACCGCAGCGAACCCCTTCTCTTCCAGCACCTTGTCGGGCCGGATATGGGCGGCGCAGAACGGCACGAAGTCGAGCGTCTTGCCGCCGGAATGGAAATCGAGCGCGATGTCGGTGCGCGGCAGAAGTTCGCGCTGGAAATAATCGGCGATCTTCTCGGTCACCGTACCGTCGGGCCGGCCGGGAAAGCTGCGGTTGAGATTGCCCTTGTCGATCGGCGAGGTGCGCGTGCCGGCGCGGAACGCCGGATAATTCATCGCCGGCACGATGATGACCGTGCCGCTGACCTGCCTCGGATCGAGCGTGCGGGCGAGATCGTAAAGCGCCAGCGGCCCCTCATATTCGTCGCCATGGTTACCGCCGGTGAGCAATGCACTCGGCCCGTTGCCGTTGCGGATGACGCAGATCGGGATCATCACCGATCCCCAGGCGGAATCGTCACGGCTGTAAGGCAGGCGCAAGAAACCGTGCTGCACGCCGTCGCGCTCGAAATCGACGCTCGGCGTGATCGGTGATGGGCGAAGGCTGGACATCGGGCTCAATTCTTCACCACCAGCTTGCGCGGCACATTGGCCAGGCACGCGACCCCGGTTTCGGTAATCAGGATGGATTCGGTGATTTCCAAGCCCATCGTCTCCAGCCACAGGCCGGTCATGAAATGGAAGGTCATGCCGGGCTTGAGCTCGGTGCGGTCGCCTGGGCGCAGGCTCATCGTGCGTTCGCCCCAGTCCGGCGGATAGGAAAGCCCGATCGGATAGCCGGTGCGGTTGTCCTTAACGATGCCGTATTTCTTCAGAACCGCGAAGAAGGCGTTGGCGATGTCCTCGCAGGTGTTGCCGGGCTTGGCGGCGGCAAGCCCGGCCTCCATGCCTTCCAGCGTCGCCTTTTCGGCATCGAGGAATTCCTGCGTCGGTTTGCCGAGGAAAACGGTGCGCGACAGCGGACAATGGTAGCGGTTGTAGCAGCCGGCGATCTCGAAGAAAGTGCCCTCGCCCGATTTCATCGGCCTGTCGTCCCAAGTTAGATGCGGTGCCGATGCGTCGGCGCCTGACGGCAGCAGCGGCACGATCGCCGGATAGTCGCCGCCAATGCCGTCGACGCCGCGCGTGCCGGCATCATAGATCTCGGCGACCAGGTCGCATTTGCGCATGCCGACTTCGATCTTGTCGACGATGCGCTGGTGCATCGCTTCGACGATGCGGGCGGCTTTGCGCATGTAGTCGATTTCGGTCGGGCTCTTCACCGCGCGCTGCCAGTTGACCAGTGCCGTGGCATCGACGAAGCGGGCATTGGGCAAGTGCTTCTGCAGCGATGCGAAGGCAGCGGCAGAGAACCAGTAATTGTCCATCTCGACACCGATGCTGAGCTTGCCCCAGCCACGATCGGCGAGCACGCTGGACAGAAAATCCATCGGATGGCGCTCGGTCGACTGCACATAGTTGTCGGCATAGCCGACGATGTTGTCGTGCGCGAGATAGGCGGTGCGCTTGGCGCCGTTGGCGTCCTGGCCGCGCCCGTACCACACCGGCTCGCCCGACGGTGGCACGACGACCGCCTGGTGTACGTAGAACGACCAGCCGTCATAGCCGGTCAGCCAGGCCATGTTGGACGGATCGCTGACAACAAGCAGATCGACGCCCTTGGCCTCCATCGCCTTCCGCGTCTTGGCGAGGCGCTCCGCATATTCGCCGCGCGAGAATTTCAAATTAGGCTGCATTGTTCTTGGTCCTCGTTTGTTGGGCCTTGCGGCCGGTATCAGCTTTCGAAAATCGTACCGGTCTTGGCTGCACGCGCACGGTCGCGGGCGAGCGTGGCGATCGCCGTGTCCTGCACGCCGGTGCCGGTCAGATCGGCAATGGTGATGTCGCTGTCCGAACGCCGGCCATGCCTTTCGCCGGCGATGATGTGGCCAAGCTCGGTGATCTCGGCATCGGCCGCCATCACGCCCGCCACGATGGCATGGTGCAGTTCGCCCAGGCGCCGCGTCTGTTTCGCACTGTCGGCGATGTAGAGGTCGGCCATGCGCAGGATCGCCGGCGCGATCTCGTTCTTGTGCTCCGCGTCCGAGCCCATCGCGGTGATGTGCTGGCCGGCGGAGACGAAGCCGGCCTTGATCAGCGGCTCGGTCGACGGCGTCGTGGTGACGATGATGTCGGCATCGGCCGCAGCCTTTGCCGCGTCCGGCTCGGCGTGAACGGCGATGCCCAGTCTTTCGGACAATGCGTCCGCCGCGGCTTCGGCCTTGGCGGCATCCCTTGCCCAGATCCGAGCCTCGGTGATCGACCGCACCAGCATCAGCGCCTCGAGCTGCAGTCCGGCCTGAACACCGGCGCCGAAGATTGCGGCAACGGAGGAGTCCGGACGCGACAGATGTTTGGCGGCGACCGCGCCGGCCGCCGCCGTGCGGATGTCGGTGAGATAGCCATTGTCGAGCAGCAGCGCCTCGACCAGCCCGGTCTTCGCCGACAGCAGCACCATCATGCCGTTGACGCTAGGCAGGCCGAGCTTCGGATTATCGAAAAAGCCGGGGCTGATCTTGATCGCAAAACCGTCGATGCCCGGCACATAGGCGGTCTTGACATCGACCTCGCCGCGATGCTCGGGAATGTCGAGCCGCAGGATCGGCGGCATCGCCACCGGCAAGGTGGCGAGCGCGCGAAACGCGTTCTCGACACAGGCGACGGCATCGAGATCGAGCTTCACGATCTTGCGCAATTCAGCTTCGGTGAGGATCGTCATCCGGCTCATGCTGCGCTCTCCGCAATTGCTTCGCCGCAAATGATCTTGCGGTGCAGTGTCATGTCGATGTTGCGGCCGGACAGCACGAGCACTGTAGGGCCGTTCGCCCCGACCTTGCCGGCAAGCACAGCCGCAATGCCGACCGCGCCGGCGCCTTCGACGATCTCGCGCTCCTGCTCATAAGCATGGCGGATGCCGGCGGCGATCTCGTCCTCGCTGAGCAGGATCACATCATCGAGCAGATCACGGCACATGGCGAAGGTCAGCCGGTTGTCGAGCCCAATGCCGCCGCCGAGCGAGTCGGCCAGCGTCGGCAGTTCCTCGACCGACACCGGATGCCCGGCGTCGAGGCTTGCCTTCATCGCCGCACCGCGCGCCATCGAAACGCCGATGACCCTCGTTGCTGGGCTGACGCCCTTGACGGCAGCGGCAACGCCAGCCGCCAGCCCACCGCCGGAAAGCGGCACCAACACCAGCGCGGCGTCCGCAACTTGTTCCATGATCTCCAGCCCAAGTGTTCCTTGCCCGGCAACGACCGCAGGATGATCGAAAGGCGGCAGCATGATCAGCCCCTCTTCCGCGACCATCCGTTCGACCTCCCGCTGCGCATCGTCCTGGCTGTTGCCGACGATGCGGATCTGGGCGCCGAGCCGACGGATTTCCTCGAGCTTGTTCTCAGGCACCAGCCGCGACATGCAGATCGTCGCGTGGATGCCTTGCAGTCGAGCGGCATAGGCAAGCGCCCGGCCATGGTTGCCAGTCGAGGCCGCGACGACGCCGCGCGCGCTCTCCTCGTCTGTCAACGAGGCGATAGCGTTCGAGGCACCGCGCAACTTGAAGGCGCCGGTGGTCTGCCGATGTTCGAGCTTGAGATAAACAGGAGCGTCCAAGTGTTGGGAAAGACTCGGGGAAGTGACGGTCGGCGTGCGCTCGACCTTGCCTGCGATGCGCTCGCGTGCGGCGCGGATGTCGGAGAGGCTTATCCTGGACGTGGTCATGGCTCTGCAATCAGTTCAACGGCAGCGTCATCAGGCGGCCGAATTCGGGGCGTGGCTCGTCGTCGCCGCAAAGCCGCAGGCAATTCCAGGCTGTCGCCTGGTTGCTGGTGACGACGGGACGGCCGATGGCTTCTTCCATACCGACAACTGCCAGCGCCGACCGCAGCGCCGTGCAGGACACGAACAGCGCGTCGGCCTGCGGGGCCGTCGCCTCGCGGGCCAGATCGACCAAGGATTTCGGCGCAATCCGCGCCATCTCGCGGTCATCCTCGAAGCCGAGGCAAGTGAAGCTGGCGATCTCGAAACCGTGTGCCGCGAAATAGGCCGCCATTGGCCGGCTCGTCTCGACCGTATAGGGGGTGAGGATGCTGATTGTCCTGGCGCCCAGCGCCTTCAGGCCGCGCACTCCGGCCATCGGCGGCGTCACCACCGGCGCGCCGGGTTTCGCGGCCTTCAGCGCCGCCTCGATTTCGGCATCGCCGATCACGACGGAGGCCGAGGTGCAGGAATAGCAGATCGCATCGAGCGGTTCGTCAGGAAGGATCAGGGCCGCGCCCGCCGTCAGTGACGGCTGCATCTTGCGCAAATTCTCCGGCGTCGTCGGGTTGGCGTAGGGAATACGCGCGACATAGACGCCGATACGATCGCTTGCCACCATGCGGTGAAAATCCGGTTCGCTCGTATGGTCGGTGGCAAGGATAATCAGGCCGACCCGCTTTTCCAGCGGACGTGCATCGAGCGCTGGACGGGCCGAGCGCAGGCGGATATCGGGTGCAGCGCTCATCGTTCGATCCGCCCATAACGGTGTTCCAGCCAGCGCAGCAGCACCACCGAGAACAGGCTGATGGCGAGGAAGAAGGCGCCGACCAAGGTGATCGGTTCGATATACCGATAATAGGTATTGGCGACGCTCTTGGCCTGGTTCATCAGTTCCAGCACGGTGATCGCCGACAGCAGCGGCGTCTCTTTGAACATGGCGATGAAATAATTGGCAAGCGCCGGGATCATCGGCGGGATCGCCTGCGGCATGATGATGTGCGTCCAGGTCTGCGTGGCGTTCAGATTGCAGGCCTTGGCCGCTTCCCATTGGCCGCGCGGCACATTATCGATGCCGGCGCGGTAGACCTCGGCTGTGTAGGTGCCGTAATGCAGCCCGAGACCGATGACGCCCGCCACCAGCGGCGGCAACAGGACGCCGAAATCCGGCAGCACGTAGAAGATGAAATAGAGCTGCACCAATAGCGGCGTGCCGCGGATGAACTCGGCAAGGAAGCCGATCGTGCGCGACAGAGCCCTGTTCGGCGAACGGCGCGCCAACGCGATGCCCAGCCCAACGATGGCCGCCAGCACCGAGCCGAGCAGCGTCGCCAGGATGGTGATCTTCACCCCCTGGATCAGCGTCGGCAGGATCTGCCGGACAAAATCCCAATCCCATTCCATTACAGAGCCCGATCCATCAGACGCGCACCCCGTCGAGGCCGCGCGCCATGCGGCGTTCCAGCGACCGCACGCCCCATGAGATGAGTAGCGCCAGCACGAAATAGATGACGAGAATGGTGCTGAACGGCACCAGCGTGTTGCCGGTCTGCGAGCGCACCACCTGCGCCTGGAAGGTCAGGTCGGCAAGCGAGATCAGCGAGACGACGGCGGTGGCCTTGAGCAATTCAATGGCGTTGTTGCCGAAGGTCGGCAGCATCACCAGCAGTGCCTGTGGCAGGATGATATGGCGCATGGCTTGCCAGCGGCCGAGATTGAGCGCGGTGCAGGCCTCGTATTGTTCGCGGCCGATCGACTTGATGGCGCCGCGCACCACTTCCGCCGCATAGGCCCCGACATTCAGGCCCAGCGCCAGCACGCCGGCCTGCAGCGGCGTCAGCGAGATGCCGGCGAAAGGCAGCACGAAATAGGCCCAGAACAGCTGCACGAAGATCGAGGTGCCGCGGAAGAACTCGATATAGGCGGTGGCCAGCGCGCGTAGCACAAAAAACCGCGACAGCCGCCCCAGCCCGGCAAGAAAGGCCATGATCAAGGCCAGCACCGACCCCATCAGCGTCAGCTCGATGGTGACAAGCGCTCCTTGCAAAATCAGGCCGAAATAGCCGGACCATTGGGTCATTGGTCGAAAGGGCTCCGCATTGAATATTTGGCGAGGCGATCACTTCAGCGTCCTTCTCCCCGTTCACGGGGAGAAGATGCCGGCAGGCAGATGAGGGGCAGAGCCAATCTGTCAAAAGCTGGGCGTCGCCCCTCATCCGGCCCTTCGGGCCACCTTCTCCCCGTCAACGGGGAGAAGGAAGAACGCGCCTACTTCGCCGAGCAGAGCTTGTCGCGGCTCGTCGACATCGCCGCCGCCGCCGAGAAGCCGTAGGGTTCGATGATCTTGGCGAACTCGCCGGACTTCTTCAGTTTCGCCAGCTCGACATCATAGGCATCACGTAGCGCTTCGTCGCCCTTTTTGAAGGCCGCGCCATCGCAATAGACCGGCGCACCGACCACCGGCGCGATGACTTCGAGGTTCGGATCATTGGCTTTCTTGACCAGGTCGTTGATCGACAGCACTGGCAGTGAATAGGCATCGATGCGGCCGTCCTGCAGCATCTTCAGGCCGCTCTGGCCGTCCGGCACGACGATGACGCGCTCGCGCGGCACACCTGCGGTGAGCGCCAGCTTTTCCTCTGTGCCGCCACCGGGTGCGCCGATCGTCGCGCTGGTGTCCTTGGCGACGTCCTCGTAGCTCTTGAAGCCCTTCGGGTTGCCCTTCTTCACCAGCATCGCCTCGGCGTCGCACAGCACCGGTTCCGAATAGGCGACCGCAGCACAACGTTCCGGCTTCATGAACAGGCCGGCGGTGACGACGTCGAAACGGCCGGCCTGCAAGCCGGGGATCATGGCACCATATTCCGAGATAGAGGCGACGATGTCGTTGACGCCAAGGCGTTTGAAGATTTCACGGGCAACGTCAGGCGCCGCACCCGAGACCTTGCCGTCGGCGGCGACCGCCGTATAGGGCGGCTCGTTGGCGATGGCGACGCGGGCAAAGCCTTGCGCCTTGAGCTCTTCGAGCTTGCTGTCATCGGCCGAGCCGGTCGTCGAGGCGGCCAGCACCGCCGTCAGCGCAATACCGGCGACGCCGGCCAAAATGGCAAATTTCTTCATTGTTCCCAACTCCTTGTTTGTCTGTCTTCTTGGCTTGCTTGAGGCGTCGCCGCCTCGCATGGCAGTCAGACCCGATGTCCGGCCGCAATGATCTTCTTCAGGAAACCTTGCGTACGCTCCTGTTTGGGATGGCGGAAAATCTCGTCGGGCTTGCCTTCCTCGACTATTCTGCCGCGATCGAAGAACAGCACCCGGTCGGCGAAGTCATGGGCGAAACCCATCTCGTGGGTGACCAGCAGCATGGTCATGTCGGTCTCGGCGGCGAGCTTGCGCATGACGTTGAGCACCTCGTCGACGAGTTCCGGGTCGAGCGCCGAGGTGACCTCGTCGAACAGCATGATCTTCGGCGACAGCGCCAGCGCCCGGGCAATCGCGACGCGCTGCTTCTGTCCGCCGGAAAGCTGCGCCGGCATCGCTTTGGCCTTGTCGACCATGCCGACCATGTCGAGCAGCTCCATCGCCCGCTTTTCGGCGGCGGCCCGCGGCATGCCTTTGGTCAGCATCGGTGCCAGCGTCACATTGTCGATGACGCATTTGTGCGGAAACAGATTGAACAGTTGGAAGACCATGCCGATCTTCTGGCGCATCTTTGCCAAATGCCGTTCATCCGCCGTCAGCAGCCGGCCGTTACGCTCCATGTGGTACAGCTGCTCGCCGTCGACCTGAATATGGCCGCTGTCGATACGCTCTAGCGTCATCAGTATGCGCAGGATCGTCGTTTTTCCCGAACCCGACGGGCCGATCAGCGCCAGCTTCTCGCCGGGCATGACCTGCATCGAGAGGCCATCCAGCACCTTGAAGGTGCCGAAGCTTTTCGAAATGCCGTCGATCTTGATGATGGGCGCCGACAATGAATTTCCCGTGATGGAGAAGCTGTGCCTTTAACGATGCGGATCGCGGCAAATCATGTCAATCAAGAAAATAATATCATGACGATATTTCGGACTCCGCACAATTCCCCGCCAATTGTTGCCTAGATCGCAAGCAGGAGATGCTCGGGATCGCCGAGCAGAAGCTTGGTGACAACGCCGAGACCGGCACGCAGTTCCCCCTCCGTGGTCGAGCCCAGCGAAATCCGCACGGCTGGATGCCAAGGCATCTGCGAAATGCGAAACGACGTGCCGGGCGCGATCGCCACGCCCTGCAGGCGGGCCTGGGAAACAAAGCCTTCCTCGCCGCGATCATCGGGCAGTTGCAGCCAGACATGCAGCCCGTCGCGATGAGCCCGATAGTCCACTCCGGCGAGCGCCTCGGCGGCGATGTCCAGACGCCGCCGCAAAGCCATCCGCTGCCATCGAACGAGTTCCATCGCGGTGCCGTCGGTCACCCATTTGGTGGCGATCTCGGCCACCAGCGGCGTCGCCATCCAGTTCGAGACGAGGTGGCGGTTGGCAACCGCGGCGACATAACGATCGGGTGCCGCGAGATAGCCGATGCGCAGGCCCGGCACCACGATCTTGGTGAAGGAGGTGACGTAGAGCGTGCGCTCGGGTGCAAACGCCGCGACCGGCGGCGGCCGGTCCTCGACCAGCGGGCCGAGGACGTCGTTTTCGATAATGGCGATGTCATGCCTGCGCGCAACGGCGGCAATCTGTTCGCGCCGGGCGGCGTCCATCAGCGTCGCCGTAGGGTTGATCACCGAGGGCTGCACGAACACCGCGCGGATGTCCGACAGCCGGCAGGCCTCGTCCAGCGCTTCCGGGATCAGCCCATTGTCGTCGATCGGCAAACCCTCGAGGTTGAAACCGAGATAACGCGCCAGCGGGATCAGTGTGTGATGGCCGATCGCCTCGGTGGCGACGGTCGAACCGGGCGGCGCCACGCTCATCAGCGCCACTGTCATCCCTGCGGTGGCGCCGTTGGTCAGGCTGATGTTCTGCGGCGACGCGTCGAGGCCGCAGAAGCGTAGCCACTCGACACCCACCGCGCGGTGGCGCGGGAACACCATGTTCGGCCTGAACGACAGCGCCGAGCTCGACGGCAGGTTTTCGGCGAGCCAGCCCAGCGCCTGCTTCAGCCGCTCCAGATGCATCGGTTCGCAGACCGGCTTCAGGATAGAGAGGTCGATGACCTCACCCAGCCGCTCCGGCAAATAGGGCGGCTCCGGCTCGCGGCGCTGCGTCTGCACGAAGCTGCCGCGGCCGACCTCGCCGGACACCAGCCCGCGGCGGATCAGTTCCTCATAGGCGCGGCTGACCGTCTGCACGGAAAGTTTGAGATCGTCGGCCAGCTGCCGGTGCGTCGGCAACCGGGCGCCATTGGCCAGGCGCCCGTCGTGGATGGCGCGCGCGAACTGGTCGGCGAGCGATTGATAGGCCGGCCGCCGGATAAGAGCGGGATCTGGACGCCAAAATGTCATGACTTATTAGAGATCGAAATCAGTGCAATTGACAATCGAAATAATGCGCCGTCATGGTGTCCGGCACTGGAAGTGGACGATCATGGCTGCAGCGAAACTCGATCCGATCGACCTGAAAATCCTCGAGGCCATCCAGCGCGACGGCCGCATCACCAAGCTGGCGCTGGCCGAGAAGGTCGGCCTGTCGCCGACGCCGTGCTGGATGCGGCTGCGCAAGCTGGAAAAGGCCGGCATCGTCTCCGGCTATCACGCCAGGATCGCCATGCGTGCCATCGCGCCGGTCGCCACCGTGCTGATGGAGGTGACGCTGGCCAGCCACCGCCAGGCCGATTTCGACCGTTTCGAGCGCGTCATCCGCGACATCCCCGAGATCGTCGCCTGCTGGTCTGTCGGTGGCGGCGTCGATTACCTGCTGAAGGTGATGGCGCGCGACATCGACGCCTATCAGCGGCTGGTTGACACTCTGCTCGAACGCGAGATCGGCATAGACCGCTATTTCACCTACATCGTCACCAAGACGGTGAAGGAGGAGAGTGTGCTGCCAGTGGCCGATCTGCTGCCCGCATCTTCCTGATACAGGAGAGATCGTCTGCCCGGGCGATGCAATAGAGACAACCCCTCTACGTGCAGGCACCGAAACAGCCTCTCTGTTTGCGCGGCAGAGATAGTCTTGCGGCGTCACCCGAACCGGGAGCCCGATGATGTCCGCACATTTTGCCCGCTCGCAGCGCCATGAAGCGCTTGATCGCCTCGCCGACCGACGGCTGCTGCGTGAACTCGCCTATGTCGATGGCCACTGGACGGCAAGCGAGACCGCGGAGAGTTTCGAGGTGACCGATCCGGCCACCGGATCCACCGTCGCTTTCGTTGCCGCGCTCGATGCCCGGCAGACGACGTCGGCGATCGATGCGGCATCGCGCGCCTTTCCCGCCTGGCGCGCATTGCTGCCGCAGGAACGTTCGAAAATCTTGCGCAAATGGTTCGATCTGATCGTCGCCGCCAAAAATGATCTGGCGCTGCTGATGACGCTAGAACAAGGCAAGCCGCTGAAGGAATCGCTCGGCGAGATAGACTACGCCGCCTCTTTTGTCGAATGGTATGCCGAGGAGACCAAACGCCTCAACGCCGAAAGCGTCACCAGTCATCTGCCGGGCGCGGAGATGATGGTGCGGCGCGAGCCGCTCGGCGTCGTCGGCGTGGTCACGCCGTGGAATTTTCCAGCGGCCATGCTGACCCGCAAGGCGGCTGCCGCTCTTGCCGCCGGCTGTACCATCGCCGCGCACCCTTCCTCGGAAACGCCGCTGTCCGCACTGGCGCTGGCCGAGCTTGGCGAACGTGCCGGCCTGCCGGCTGGCGTGTTCAACGTCCTCACCGGCAAGGCTTCGACCATCGTTGGGCGGATGTGCGAAGACCCGCGCGTTCGCGCCATGAGCTTCACCGGCTCGACCGAGGTCGGCAGGTTGATCGCCGCGCAGAGTGCGCCGACGATGAAGCGTCTGGTGATGGAACTCGGCGGTCATGCGCCGCTGATCGTCTTCGCCGACGCCGATCTCGACAAGGCTGTGGCCATCGCGGTCGACGCCAAATTCGCCACCTCCGGCCAGGACTGCCTCGCCGCCAACCGCATCTATGTCCAGCGTCCGCTATACGATCGGTTCTGCGCTGCTTTCGCCAAACGCGTCCAGGCATTGCGGGCCGGCAATGGCCTGGCTGACGACACCGAAATCGGACCCTTGATGCATGAACGCGCCGTCAAGAAGGTCGAGGAGCAGGTCGCCGATGCGCTGGCCAAAGGCGCGCGCTGCCTGACCGGCGGCAAGCGCCATCCGGCCGGGCCGCTGTTTTACCAGCCGACCGTGCTTGCCGACGTTGGAGACGACGCTTTGATCATGCGCGAGGAGACCTTCGGTCCGGTTGCGGCAGTGACGCCTTTCGACAGCGAGGACGAGGTCATCGCCCGCGCCAACGCCACCGAATACGGCCTGGTTGCCTATGTCGTGACTGAGAATGGCGGCAGGCAATTGCGCATGGGTCGCACGCTCGACTATGGCATGGTCGCCATCAACCGGGTCAAGATCACCGGCGCGCCGGTCCCGTTCGGCGGCGTCAAGCAGTCCGGCATCGGCCGCGAGGGCTCGCGTCACGGGCTCGAAGCCTTTACCGATCTCAAATATCTCTGCCTCGACGTTGCGTGAGCCGCGCCCGACACATTTTTCTCAGGAGTAAAAAAATGCTCGACCAGTCAAACGAACTCGCCGCCTGGGATCGCGATCACTTCTTCCATCCCTCGACCCATATGGGCACCCATGCGCGTGGCGAGAGCCCGACGCGTGTGATTGCCGGTGGCGAAGGCGTCACCATCTGGGACAATACCGGTAAGAAGAGCATCGACGCCTTCGCCGGGCTCTACTGCGTCAATGTCGGCTATGGCCGCCAGAAGATCGCCGACGCAATCGCCGCACAGGCCAAGAACCTCGCCTATTACCATGCCTATGTCGGCCACGGCACCGAGGCATCGATCACGCTTTCCAAGATGATCATCGACCGCGCGCCGCAAGGCATGTCGAGGGTCTATTTCGGGCTCTCCGGTTCCGACGCCAACGAAACCAACATCAAGCTGATCTGGTACTACAACAACGTGCTCGGCCGGCCCGAGAAGAAGAAGATCATCTCGCGCTGGCGCGGTTATCACGGCTCCGGCATCATGACCGGATCGCTGACCGGCCTCGACCTTTTCCACAACGCCTTCGACCTGCCGCGTGCGCCGGTCCTGCACACCGAGGCGCCCTACTATTTCCGCCGCGCCGACCGCTCGCTGAGCGAGGAGCAGTTTTCGCAATACTGCGCCGACAAGCTCGAGGAGATGATCCTGGCCGAAGGGCCGGAAACGGTCGCCGCCTTCATCGGCGAGCCGATCCTCGGCACCGGCGGCATCGTGCCGCCGCCGGCCGGCTACTGGGAGAAGATCCAGGCGGTGCTGAAGAAGTACGACGTGCTGCTGGTTGCCGACGAGGTCGTCACCGGCTTCGGCCGGCTGGGCACCATGTTCGGCTCCGACCATTACGGCATCAAGCCCGACCTGATTACCATCGCCAAAGGCCTGACCTCGGCCTATGCGCCGCTCTCCGGAGTCATCGTCTCCGACAAGGTCTGGCAGGTGCTGGTGCAGGGTTCCGACAAGCTCGGCTCGCTCGGCCATGGCTGGACCTATTCGGCGCATCCGATCTGCGTCGCCGCCGGCGTCGCCAACCTGGAACTGATCGACGAGATGGACCTGGTACGGAACGCCGGCGAGACCGGCGCCTATTTCCGCGCCGAGCTGACGAAAGCCGTCGGTGGCCACAAAAACGTCGGCGAGGTGCGCGGCGACGGCATGCTGGCGGCAATCGAGTTCGTCGCCGACAAGAACGATCGCGTGTTCTTCGATGCCTCGCAGAAGATCGGTCCGCAGATCGCGACCGCGCTTGCGGCAAGCGGCGTCATCGGCCGCGCCATGCCGCAGGGCGACATTCTCGGTTTTGCGCCGCCGCTCTGCCTGACGCGGGAAGAGGCAGACATCGTCGTCTCCAAGACGGCCGATGCGGTGAAGAGCGTGTTTGCCAACATCTGAAGAACCGACATGCCAACATCTGAAGAACCGACATGAATGCCATGACCAAGACCATCCCCGCCACCATGGCCGCCGTGCAGTTGATCGGGCACGGCGGACCGGAAAAGCTCATCTACCGCACCGACGTCAAAGTACCCTCGCCCGCCCCGGGTGAGGTGCTGGTCAAGGTCACCGCTTGCGGTATGAACAACACCGATGTCTGGGTGCGACAGGGCGCGTATGGCACTGAGGAGGATGCCGCCGCTGTGTCGACCTGGCGTCGACAGGGCAATACGCTGACCTTCCCGCGCATCCAGGGCACCGACACGGTCGGCAACATCGTTGCCGTCGGCGACGGCGTGTCGCGGGCCCGCATCGGCGAGCGGGTGATGGTCGATTTCTCTATCTACAATCGCGACGACGATTCATTGGCCGACATCGACTATATGGGCCATGGCCGCGACGGCGGCTATGCCGAATACCAGACAGTGCCTGCCGAGAACGCCCATGTCGTCGACACTGATCTTAGCGATGTCGAGCTCGCCACTTTCTGCTGCGCCTATCTCACCGGCGAGCAGATGCTGGAACGCGCCGCGTTGAAAGCCGGCGAGCGTGTGCTGGTCACCGGCGCCTCGGGCGGCGTCGGCTCCGGCATCGTGCAGCTGGCGCGGGCGCGCGGCGCCATTCCCTATGCAATTGCCGGCAAGGGCAAGGAACAGGCCGTGCGTGACATCGGCGCCGAGGCGGTGATCACCCGTGGCGTTGCCGATCTGCCGGCCGCCGTCAGCGCGGCGACCGGGGGCCAGCCGATCGACGTCGTCGCCGATCTGGTCGGCGGCGCGATCTTCAACGACCTCCTGCGCATCTTGAGGCCGGAAGGCCGCTACACCACGGCTGGTGCAATTGCCGGCCCCGTCGTGCAGCTAGATCTGCGCACCATGTATCTGAAACAGCTGCAACTGCATGGCTCGAGCCAGGGCACACGGGCGGATTTCCGCCGCATCGTGCGCTACATCGAGGAGAAGAAGATCCGGCCGCTGGTCGGCGGCGTCTACAAGCTGTCCGATTTCCATCGCGCCCAAGCCGATTTCATCGCCAAGGATTTCGTTGGCAAGCTGGTCGTCGTGCCGGATGCGGTCGGCATCGCTAAATAGCGCAATCAGCTTGGCGATCGGACCTGCTTGACGGCAGCCTCGAGCGATCCTTCAAACGCGTCGATCACCTGGTCGACCTGCGGCTCGGTGATGATCAGCGGCGGGCAGAAAGCCAGCGCATCGCCCATATTGCGCGAGATGACGCCGTTCTGCTGCATGAAGCCGTTGACGAGCCCGCCCAGTTCACCGGTCTTCCCCCACGGCGCCTTGTTCGCCTTGTCGCCGACCAGTTCGACCGCCGCGATCAGGCCGATGCCGCGCACCTCGCCGACAAGCGGGTGCGAAGCGAGCGTGCGCAGCCGCTTCTGCATATGCGCGCCGACCGCACGCGCATTGCCGACAAGGTCGCGCTCCTCGATCAGCTTCAGGTTCTCGAGCGCGACCGCTGCCGCAACAGGATGGCCGCCGCCGGTGAAGCCATGGCCGAAGGTGCCGATACGATTGCTTTCGTCGGCAATCGGCTGGAATACCTTGTCGTTGATCAGCAAGGCCGAGATCGGCAGATAGGACGAAGAGATCTGCTTCGACAGCACCATGATGTCGGGCCTGATGCCGAAGGTCTGCGAGCCGAACATCTCACCTGTCCTGCCGAAGCCGCAGATCACCTCGTCGGCGACCAGCAGGATGTCGTATCTCGACAGCACCGCCTGGATCTTTTCCCAGTAGCCGGAAGGCGGAACAATGACGCCGCCAGCACCCATGATCGGTTCGCCGAAGAAGGCGGCGATGGTTTCCGGTCCTTCGGCCAGGATCAGCTTTTCCAGCTCGTCGGCGAGCCGGCTCGAAAACTGCTCTTCGCTCTCACCCGGCATCGCCTCACGCCAATGGTGCGGTGTCGAGGTATGCAGCACATTGGCGATCGGCAGATCGAACGAGATGTGGTTGTTGGGCAGTCCGGTCAGGCTCGCCGAGGCAATGGTGACGCCGTGATAGCCCTTCTTGCGGCTGATGATCTTCTTGCGCGCCGGCTGGCCGAGCGCATTCGACCGGTACCAGATCATCTTCATGGCCGTATCGTTGGCCTCGGAGCCGGAATTGGTGAAATACGCCTTGCTCATCGGCACCGGCGCCATCTGCACCAGTCTCTCGGCGAGATCGATCAGCGGCGAATGCGATTTGGAGCCGAAGTCGTGATAGTAAGGCAGCTTCGACATTTGCCGTACCGCCGCATCGACCAGCCGCCTCTCCGAAAAACCGACCGCGACGCTCCAAAGCCCGGCCATCGCCTCGATATAGCGGTTGCCGGCGAGGTCCTCGACATAGATGCCGTCGCCCTTCTCGATGACGAGCGGCCCTGCCTCCTGATGCTTGCGGGCGTTGGTGTAGCCATGCATGTGATAGCTTATGTCGCGGGCTTCGGGCGAATTCGGTCGTGCGTCCATGACGGCTCCTGTGCTGCACGCAGAAACAGTTCCGCCGCCGGTCCGGCTCGGCAGGTCCCCGTGCATTATGCGGTTTGATGCATCTTTCTCGAACGATATAGTGTCAAGCGCTTTCGACAGGGCCAGCGGATGGATGGACGCATGCAGAACTTCGGCTTGACCTGATCGTGGACCAAATCGACTGCATTGTCGCCGGCGCCGGCGTCGTTGGCCTGGCGATCGCGCGAGAGATGGCGAAGCGCGGCATCGACACGCTGGTGCTGGAAGCCGAGAGCGCCATCGGCACCGGAACAAGTGCGCGCAATTCCGAGGTCATCCACGCCGGCCTCCACTATCCACTTGGATCGCTGAAAGCCCGGTTCTGCGTGGCGGGCCGGGAAAAGCTCTATCGCTACTGCGACGAGTGTGCGATCCCGCATTTGCGCTGCGGCAAGCTCATCGTCGCCACAAATGCCGAACAGGAGCCGGTGCTCGCCTCGATCCGGGCCAATGCGCGCGCTTGCGGCGCCGGCGACCTGGCGCCCTTGAGCGAAGCCGAGGCACATGCGCTGGAACCCAGCCTCAAGTGCACGGCGGCGCTGCTGTCGCCGGCCACCGGGATCGTCGACAGCCATGCCCTGATGCTTGCCTTGCTGGCTGATGCCGAGGAGCACGGGGCGGCACTCAGCCTCAACACCCGCGTCGCCGCCGGCCGCATCGAAGCGGGCCGCGTCGTGCTCGACACGGTGGACGCTACCGGCGGCGAGCGCTTCGAGACCGCTACCACACGCTTCGTCAATGCGGCCGGGCTTAGCGCCGCAGCGCTTGCCCGCTCGCTTGAAGGGCTAGATCAGCAGTTCGTGCCAAAGCTCCATTACGCCAAAGGCAATTATTTTTCGGTGGCCGGCCGGGCGCCCTTCTCGCGGCTGATCTATCCAGTACCCGAACCAGGCGGACTCGGTGTTCATCTGACGCTCGATCTCGACGGCGTCACCCGCTTCGGGCCGGACGTCGAATGGACTGATCAACTCGACTATCGCGTCGATCCAGCTCGTGGCGAGCGCTTCTACAGCGAGATCCGCAAATACTGGCCGAACCTGGCCGATGGCAGCCTGCAGCCCGCCTATAGCGGCATCCGGCCAAAACTGTCCAGTCCCGGTGAGGCCAATGCCGACTTCGTCATCCAGGACGTGGCGGTGCATGGCGTGGACAGCCTGCTCAACCTGTTCGGCATCGAAAGCCCCGGCCTGACCTCCTGCCTGGCGATTGCCGATCATGTCGCGCAGCGCCTCGCGCCGAAGTTGTAGCGTGCGGCGCCCGCGCCACGATCTGAGGCGCATTGCGTGAACTTTCAGGCGCAAGTCGCCTAAGAGGCACATCGCGCACTTGCAGCCCGCTCCGCGCTCTGATTCCCTGCATTCTGGGCTGTTCTGATTCGCACTGCCCGGTTCAAAGTTTTCGCAGTGCGCCCGGGACAAGCTTCCAGCGACCACTCGGCGTATCCAGGGAGAACGGCAATGAACACCGCGACGAGGCCGGTAATCTCGGAGATGAGGCCTAAGATCACCGTCGTCGGGGTCGGCGGCGGCGGCGGCAACGCCGTCAACAACATGATCGCCGAAGGCCTGCAGGGCGCGGAATTCATCGTCGCCAACACCGATGCCCAGGCCCTTGCCATGTCGAAGGCAACGAGGCTGATCCAGTTGGGCGCTCATATCACCGAAGGTCTGGGCGCCGGGTCCCTGCCCGAGGTCGGCCGTGCCGCGGCCGTGGAATCCATCGACGAGATCATGGATCACCTTGCTGGAACGCATATGTGCTTCGTGACCGCCGGCATGGGAGGTGGAACCGGAACAGGTGCCGCGCCTGTTATAGCGCAGGCAGCGCGGGCAGCTGGAATACTGACCGTCGCCGTCGTCACCAAGCCATTCGTCTTCGAAGGCAGGCGCCGCATGCACGCTGCCGATGACGGCATCGAGCGCCTGCGCGAAAGCGCCGATACCGTCATCGTCATCCCCAACCAGAACCTGTTCAGGATCGCCGACGCCAGAACCACGTTCGCCGACGCATTCGCCATGGCCGACCGGGTTCTCTATGCAGGTGTCGGCTGCATCACCGATCTGATCGTCAAGGAAGGGCTGATCAATCTCGACTTCGCCGATGTGAAGTCGGTGATGCGCGACATGGGTCGCGCCATGATGGGAACCGGCGAGGCCGCCGGAGAAGGCCGTGCCAAGAAGGCGGCGGAAGCGGCAATCGCCAACCCGCTGCTCGACGAAGCTTCGATGATGGGCGCCAAGGGCGTCCTTGTCTCGATATCGGGCGGCATGGACATGACGCTGTTCGAGGTCGATGAAGCGGCTACCCGCATCCGCGAGGAGGTCGACAACGATGCCGACATCATCGTCGGCGCCATCTTCGACAAGGCACTCGCCGGAAAATTCAGGGTGTCGGTCGTCGCGACCGGCTTGCGGCGTGGCCTGGAGATTCCACTGCTGGCGGAACCGGAAGTTCGAATGAACTGAACGCGTATCGCGTGCGGCTCGCTCAGCTGATTGCCAGCCTCTCCTCACCAGGGCCGCGTGCCATCGATGACTTCCATGGCGCGTGCAGCAAAACGGCCGGCCAGCGGCGACACGTCGGCCGCATCGGCCGCAACCGCGCTGCCGGCCATCACGCGGTCGGCGATGCCGACGAAAATCACGGCAAAGCGGAACATGGCAAACACCAGATGGAAGTGCTGCAGCGGCGCCGTCAGCACTGCGTAGGCAAAGTAATGATCGAGGAATTCGCGCTGTGTCGGAATGCCGAGCGCTGCCTGATCGAGGCCGAGGATGCCGCCATATTCGTCAGGCGAGGAATGCCAGGGCATCGAGCAGAAGCCGAGATCGGCAAGCGGATGGCCAAGGGTCGATAACTCCCAGTCGAGTATGCCGATCACTTCGGGCCGCTCGGGATGGAAGATGAGGTTGCCGAAACGGAAGTCGCCATGCGCGATCGAGACGTGGCCGTCATCTGGCGGAAGATGTCGCGGCAGCCATTCGGCGACGGCTTCGAGCGCGGTGATGCGCTCGCTCGGCGATTCCCGCAACTGTCTGGTCCAGCGCGCGATCTGTCGTTCAAAATAGTTCCCGGGACGGCCATAATCGCCGAGCCCGACCTCTTCCGGCCGGACTGCGTGCAGTTTTGCCAGCGCCTCGGCCATGCCAAAATAGATGCCGCGCCGCTCGTCCGGCGCCAGTCCCGGCAACGAGCCATCGTGGAACACCCGGCCGTCGAGCCGCTGCATCAGGTAGAATGGCGTGCCGAGCGGCTCGTCGCCGTCGTGAAAGAGCACCGGCCGCGGCACCGGCACCTCTGTCGCCGCTAGCGCTTCGATCACCCTGTATTCGCGATCGACGGCATGAGCGCCGCGCAGGATCGGTCCCGGAGGTTTCTTGCGCAGCACCATGCGGCGGCCGCCGTAGTCGACGAAATAGGTCGGGTTGGATTGGCCGCCGACGATCCGCTCAAGCGACATCTGGCCATCGCCAAAATGCGCTCTCAGAAAATCCTCTGGCAGCCGCGGCCGGAACGGACGAACCGAGCAACAGCCAGGACACGATTCCAAGCGCCAGGGAGAAACGCAAATTCCGAGTAGTTTTCGGCATCTCGTCCACAGAATTTCTCCTCCTCTGTCAACAGTCTACCAAATCTCCCAGTAGAACATTACCAAAAAATCAACGCTCTCACCATTTTCGATATTCTGTGGACTGGAAACTGACCTCCCTCTTCTTCTATCTTGAACCTGCTGGCGGCATATCGTATCGCATCAGATCAATTCGATGATAGCACAGCCATAGCCGTCCAGGGTCAGCACTCCGGAGACAGGCCTTTTGCCGTCGAGCAGGTTGCTGCCGGCGGGAACGCCGGTTACCGCAACCGGCGTGTCCTTGATGTTTTGCATGAACAGAAGCTGGCGTTCATCATTCTCGCGCATCGTCACCTCGACGCCGTCCGGCAGATCCGGAACCAGAGGCTCCACGTTCGCGTCGGCGAAAGTGCGGGTTGCGAGCTGAGCCGTCAGTTCCGGAGTCAGGTAGGTGCCGACATAGAGCACACGGCCCTTGCCGACGGCGCGGGAAGTGATTGCAGGCGCTCCCACCGCGTAGCGGTTCGACCAAACCCCGATAATTTCGACTTCCGGTTCGACTGCGAGGTTCTCATAGAAATAACCGGCATCGAACTCGTGGTTGCCGAAGGTATAACGACGGATGCGGCGGCTGGATTCGGCCGGTCTGTCGGGAGGAATGACGAGCCCGCCGGAGCGCGACATGGTGTTGAACAGGCCATTAGCCCCAGGTGCCGCCAGCCGCCCGAAATCCTCGACGCGAACACCGGTCAGCTTCGACAGCGACCGGCCCGGCGCTGTCTCGCGGATGACGTGGTTGTTTTCGTCGCGGGTTCCCGTGCGCGCGCCGATGATGATGATACCGCCATTTTCGGCAAAGACTTGCAGCCGCTCGGTCCAGTTGTCCTTCCAGATCACCCAATGCGGCACGTAGAACACCTTGAGCTTCGATAGATCGTCTTCCGGGTGGATGAAGCCGCAGGCGATGCCGCGGTCATAGCAATACTGATGCAGCAAGGTTGCGTCGTCCTGCGGGCTCGGCAAGCCGATCGGGAAGGTTTTGTGGGCTTCCTGATTGTCGAAGTCCGAGCCGGCGATGCCGACATCCATCCGCACATGGGTGCCTAGGATCTTGTCTTTAAGCGCCGTCATCTCGGTGGCGAACTGCCTCGCTTCGTCGTAGCGGCGGCGAGCGACATCATCGTGATCGATGATGCCCATCCAGTATATCTCGGCGCCGAAATGCGCGGGACGCCAGCGGAAGAACATGATGCCATCGGCGCCACGCGCAACGGACGACATCGCCATGCGTCGCATTTCGCCCGGCTCCGGCGTCAGCGTGCAGAAGCCCGGCTGGGCGCCAAAACCTGACTGTTGTTCCGGCACTATGTAGTTGCCGGAAAATCCCCTGCAGATGTCGAGATGCAGTGCCTGGATCTTGGCGTGGTTGCCGAGGCGAAAGAACTCGTCATAGAGGAACGGGTAGATATCGTAGCCGACAAAGTCGAGATCGGTGGAGAACTGGCCTCGAAAATCGATATCGCGCAATCCGCCGAGATTGTGGAAGATGAACCAACCGGCATTCGTGGCTCTCAGGATCTCGACCTGGTCGTGCTGGAACCGTGCTGTCGAAAACGCGAGAAAACGGTGGTAGTCCTGGAGGTGACCGGGACCGGGAAAGGACGGGGAAAAATCCAGCGGGAAGACAATTTCGCTGAAATCGCCGTAAGCCGTCGCCCAGAAATCGCCACCCCAGGCGAAGTTCAGCCTGTCTATCGTCTTGTAGGTTTCCTGGAGATAAGCCTGGAATTCCTTCAATGCCGACGGCGAATAGGATTCCGGCATGCTGGTGTTGAGTTCGTTGTCGGTCTGCCAGCCTATGACATTTGCATTGTCGCGGTAGTGGTCCGCCATCGCCCTGGTAATCTTGCGGCTATAGTCGCGAAACACCGGGCTGCTGGTGTCGGCATACTGGCGCGAGCCGTGGCCCATCGACCGGCCATTTCCATCAAGCCGCAGGATTTCCGGATGCTTTGCGGTCAGCCAGCGCGGCGGGGTGGCGGTCGGCGTGCACAGGATCGTGTTGACGCCGCGACGCGCGAGGCCCTCGATTGCCCGGTCGAACAGGTCGAAATCGAAGGTGCCTTCACGCGGTTCGAAAATGTGCCAGGCGAATTCGCCGAGGCGGGCGACGTTGAAGCCGGCCTCGGCCATGCGCCTGGCGTCATTGTCCCAGTAACTCTCGTCCACATGCTCGGGGTAATGCGGCGCGCCGACCAGAAAGCGGTCGGTCTGGATCGTCCGCCAGACCGACAGGGCGCGGCCGTTTGAAGTCTTGTTCACGAAGGATACTCCTGCAGGTCAGTCGGTGATGGTGGGTTTACGGGCACTGATGGTCCGCTCATCGACAGAGGAAAAGAGATAGACGTCACGCGGCTCGACCTTTAAGCCGACGGTCGCGTCGGCAGAGACAGCGCTCGCATGGCCGATCTGGACGGTGACGTTGCCGCTGCCGCTTTCAGAACTGACGCATTGCAGCGGGCCGGCGTCGGCATAGAGGATGGTCTCGCGGCCGAGATGCTCGACCAGCCGCACCCGTCCTGCAAAACTCGCTGTCCCTTCCGCGGCCAGGCTGATGCTCTCCGGCCGAATCCCCATTGTCACCCTATCGCCGACCTGTACGGATGCCGCTTCCGTCAGTTCGACAGCCAAAGGAGAAAGACCGGCGGTCGACAGCGTGGCGGCGCCGCCGGAGACAGCGGCGACGGTCACTTCGAAAAAATTCATTCGGGGTGCGCCGAGGAAGCCCGCGACGAAGAGATTGGCCGGATTGCGGTAGAGTTCGAGCGGAGCGCCCACCTGCTCGACCGAGCCGCGATTGAGCACGACGATACGGCTCGCCATTGTCATCGCCTCGGTCTGGTCGTGCGTGACATAGACCATGGTGGCGCCGAGCCTGGCGTGCAGATCGGAAAGCTCGACGCGCATCTGCGTGCGCAGCGCTGCGTCAAGGTTGGATAGCGGTTCGTCGAACAGGAACACGTCGGGCGAGCGGGTTATGGCACGGCCAATCGCCACACGCTGACGCTGGCCGCCGGAAAGCTGTTTCGGCCGCTTGTCGAGCTGGTCGGTAATGCGAAGGATCTTGGCGGCTCGCAGCACGGCGGCATCGATCTCGGCCTTGGGGCGATGCGCCATGCGCAGGCCGAAACCCATGTTCTCGGCGACGGTCATATGCGGGTAAAGCGCATAAGACTGAAAAACCATGGCAATGCCGCGCTCACCCGGCTCGGTGGTGGTGACATCACGGTTGTTGATGAGAATTTCACCGGTCGAAACGGTTTCAAGCCCGGCAATGATCTTCAACAGCGTTGACTTGCCACAACCGGACGGCCCGACGGTGACAATGAACTCGCCGTGTTCGACGCTGAGATCAATGCCGCGCAGTGCATGATAGGTGCCATAATTCTTTTGTATCTGCCGGAGTTCAAGACTGGTCATGGAGCCCTGCTTGCAAAATCAGTTTCGAATCGGATGGGCGACGCCTTGAAGCCATGGTCGTTCATCCCTTGACCGCTCCCATGGTGAGGCCGGTGATGAAGTGCTTCTGCATAAGGAAGAACATGGCGACTGGTGGCAAAGCCACGACGATGGTTCCAGCCGAGATCAAGTTCCAGGCCGAGACCCATTCGCCGCGCAGATTGGCAAGGCCGGCGGTGACCGGTTTTACGGTATCGCTGATGGTGAGCACGACCGCCCAGAAATAATCGTTCCAGATGAAGGTGAAGAGCAGGATGGCAAGCGCCGCGAGAGCCGGCCGTACCAGTGGGACGACGACGTGTACCAATGTCTGAAACGGTGTCGCGCCCTCGGCCCTGGCTGCCTGAAACAGTTCTCCCGGCAAGGCGGCGATGAAGTTGCGCATGAACAGTGTTGCAAACCCGGTCTGGAAGGCGATGTGGAAGATGATCAGGGCCGACATCGTGTCGTAGAGGTTGAGCCGCACCATGAGATCGCGGACGGGGATCATCATGATCTGGTGCGGCAGGAAGTTTCCGCCGACGAACAGGGCGAAGACGAGCATGTTGCCGCGAAATCGGTAACGGGCGAGCACGAACCCGGCGAGCGTGCTCAAGATGAGAACGCCGATCACCGAGGGGATGGTGATCGTCAGGCTGTTGAGGAAGTAGCGGGCCATCGGCGTCTGGGTGAAGACTGCCGTGTAGTTGTCGACCAGGCCGAATTGGGTCGGCCAGCCCCACAGATTGCCGCCCATGACATCCTGCGTAGAGCGGAACGAGGTAAGAATGATGGCAAAGAGCGGCGCCAGCCAGACAATCAGGATGCCGACCACCAGCACGACATAGAGGCGACGCTGCCAAATAGCAGTTTCGGGAATCGGGCGGGGAAACATCAGCCGCCCCTTTCATCGGCGCGGATCATCCGCGTCAGGTACCAGGCGATGAAGACCGCCATGATCACGAACAGCACCGAGGCAATGGCCGCGCCATAGCCGAAGCGGTAGGAAAAGATGGACTGCTCGAACATCTGATAGGCAAGCACCTCGGACGAACCGAAGGGGCCGCCGCTGGTCATCACCGAGACCATGTCGAAGGAACGCAGTGCGCCGACGACGGTGACAGCGATGGCGATAAAGGTGACCTGTGTCAGTTGCGGCAACACGATGTGGCGCAGCATGTTCCAGCCCCTGGCGCCGTCGACCCGCCCGGCGCCGATCAGGTCCTCGCTGAGATTGTTGAGGCCGGCGAGATAGAGCACCATGCAGAAGGCGATCTGCGGCCACAACGCTGCGATCACGACGGCGAAGGTGACGAAGTTTTCATCCGACAGCACTGCCGGGGCGGTCGCGCCGAAGGTGCGGAAGATCAGGGCGAGAAGTCCGAATTCCGGCGTATAGACCCAGGTGAAGACAACGCCGACGGCAACCGAAGCCAGCACCAGCGGAATGAAGAACAGCGACTTGAGCAGGCGCATGCCGCGGATTTTCTGGCTGACGAGCAGCGCGATGGCGAGGCCGAGCGGCGGCGCCAGCATGAACATCACCAGCCAGATCAGATTGTTCTTCAGCGAAACATAGAACTGCGGGTCGGCGAACAATTCGCGGTAGTTGCCAAGGCCGATCCAGACCATCGGGCTGAAGCCGTCCCATTCGTGCAGGCTGATCCATAGGCTCTCGACCGCAGAGGCCAGAATGACGACGGAAAACAGCACAGCAGCGGGCAGGATCAGAAGTGTCGGTGTCAGCCACCAGCGATGGCGGCGCCAAAGCTTCGTCATTTTGGGAGACCTCATTCACCGGAACGCATCGGGGAGCGGGCAAGACCCCGCTCCCCTCGGCTGGGAGGCGCTAGATCTTGAAGATCCGGCGACGGGTTCCCTCGAGTCGCTGAAGAATGGCATCCCGGCGCTCCGGCTTGGCCATGAATTCCTGGAAACCGACCAGACCCGCCTGGGCCATGTCGGGATCGGTGTCGCGGTCGTAATATTGCGACGTGCCGGCCACCGTCTTGAGGCTTTCCACAGCCGCGTTGACCAGCGGGTCCTTGCTGGCTGGAAGGTCGTTGCGCGGCGGAACGTTGCCGCCAGGTTCCAGATAGGGGCCGAAATTTTCCGGCTGGTAAAAGAAGGCGAGGAACTCGCGGGCACCCGCCTTGTTCTTGGCGTTGGCCGGGATGTGGACCGAATTGACCGAGAATTCTTCGTAACGGTCGAGGGCGGCGTCAATCTTCGGGAAAGGCGCGAATGTCAGCTGCTCGAGATCCTGCTCAGGGAAAGTAGCCTTCACGAAGGCACCGAGATTCATCATGCCGGCCTTCTTCTGGGCGAGGAAGGCGCCGGCCTCCTGCCAGCCGAACGAGGTTTGATCCGGCGTGAAGAAACCCTGCCTGATCAGCTCCTCCCAGTGGTCGAAAACAGGCTTCAGCGCCGGGTCGGTATAGGCCATCTTGCCGTTCATCAAGGCGAAGTGCTTGTCGAGACCATTGATGCGCAGGTTCATCTGATCGAACCATCCGGCCGCCGGCCAGAGTTCCTTGGTGCCGATGCTGACGGGGATTAGGCCGGCGGCCTTGGATTTCTGGCCGTAAGCGAGGAATTCGTCCCAGGTCGCCGGTACCGTAAGTCCGTGCTCGGCAAAGACGTCCTTGCGATAGAACATGCCCCACATCGTGCCGCCGGTCGGCAGTCCATACTGCTTGCCGTCGACCGTGACGGCACCGGTCGTAGCACCCAGCGCGTCCTTGTATTTTTCCTTCTCGAACAGATCCGAAATGTCGTCGAACAGGCCGCGGTTGACGAAGGCACGCATGCGGTTTCCGGAGAACCAGAAGCAGACATCCGGCGCGCCGGCCACAAGGTAGTTGCGGATCGCGGTCTTGTGGGCCTCGTGATCCATGTTGTTGATCACAACTTTGGTGCCTGACTGCTTCTCGAAATCGGCCGCGATGCGCCGCAAAATCTGCAGGGCATCGGCATTGTTTTCATCTGAAATGATGGTGACTTCGCTCGACTGGCTGAGTGCCGGCATTGGAAAGCCCGTGAGCACCGCGGCGGAAACGCCACCGGCTCCCTTAAGGAAATTGCGCCGCGTCGACGGCTTTTCGATCCACTTGAACGTCATTGTCACTCCTCCCTTGTTGTTAATTCTGCCCGGCATCGCGGCCGACGCGGTCGTCCCCCTCACCGGCGCTGTGCGAACCCGACAACGCATCTCCCGGGCAAGACAACATGCTTGCCCGCTCCTTCAGAGCGCGGTGGCTGCCGGTATGAACCGGATTATTTTCGTTAACCCCGGTTCGGGTGTTGAACAGTTGGGCAAACTTACGCATATGTTTGATCGAGAGGCAATAATTAATTTACAAAATTAAGGAATAAGTCCGTGAAGCTCAAGGGTGACCCGAGCACGACCCGGGCGATGAACCGGAGACTGATCCTCAATCTCTTGCGGCAGGAGGGTCCGCGCAGCCGGGCCGACATAGCGTCCGTTACCGGCCTCAGTCCGGCGGCCGTCACCTTCGTCGTGGCGGACCTCATCGAGGATGGCCTGCTGATCGAGGGCAAGACAGTCGTGGGCTCGGCCGGGCGCCGCCCTATCCCGGTGGATATCAACTACGCAAACGGCCTCGCCATAGGTTTCAAGCTGATGGTCGGGTCGGTCGAATGCGTGGTCACCGATCTTGCGACCAATCCGCTGGGTTCCATGCGCGTCAAGCTCTCGGACAGCGATCCCGACCGTATTACAAAGGCGTTGGCCAAGGCGGTGCCGGAGCTGATTGCGATTGTCGATCGGCCCGGCGCCAAGCTTGCCGGGATCGGCGTTTCAATGCCTGGCGTCATAGACAACCAGAAGGCCGTGTGTATCCGCAGCAATCGCTATAACTGGGACAACGTTCCCCTTGGCCCGATGCTGGCCGAACGGGTGGACGTCCCCGTGTGGCTTGAGGACGACACCAATGCCTACGCCATTGCCCAGCAACTCTTCGGCCTCGGACGCCAGCACCGCAATATGGCGGTGCTGGCGATCGGCGTCGGGATCGGCTGTGCGCTCGTCTTCGAAGGCAAACTCTATCGCGGTGCGAACGGTGCTGCCGGCAAATTCGGTCACACCTCCTATGAGGAGAACGGCCGCCTTTGCGAGTGCGGAAAACGCGGCTGCCTGATGGCCTATTACGCCGAGCCGGCGATCCTGCGCACATGGCGCGAAGCCACCGGGCACGACGAAGCGGATTGCAAAGCGACCCTTATGGAAGCCTTGGCAGACCGCGAACCGCGAGCCGTCGCCATTCTCGAAGAAGCCGGACGTGGCGTCGGCCGGCATCTCGCCAATCTTGTCAACATCACCGACCCGGAGGTCATTGTTGTCGGCGGTGAAGCGGTATCGTTTGGCGACGCGCTGTTTGGCCCGATGCGGGTGATGCTCGGGCAAAACACCTTTCGACAAGCACCGCCAATGCTGCTGGACTGGGAGGACAATTCCTGGGCAAGAGGGGCGGCTGCACTGGTGACGCAGAAGCTCTTCGATTTCGAGACATCGGCCGGCAACGCCGCGCCGCTTTCAAAGCGGGCTTTATGGTCGGCATAGGCGAGTGAAATAGACAGCCCTGCGCCTCAGGCCGCCCGAACGCTGCGCGCTCCGCGCGCCCAGGCCGGCAGCCAATCGCCATGCGCAACCAGCAAATCATCGACCAGCGACCATATCTGGTCGAGGTCGAGCTCAGCCGCCGTGTGCGGGTCCATCATCGCCGCGTGATAGATGTGCTCGCGGTTCTCGGTCATCAGCGCCTGGACCGTCAGCTCCTGGACGTTGATATTGGTGCGGATTAGCGCAGTAAGCTGCACCGGCAGGTCGCCGATGAAGGTGGGTTGAATGCCGGAGGCGTCGACGAGGCACGGCACCTCGGCCGCGCAATTATATGGCAATGACGTGATGCAGCCATTGTTGCGGACATTGCCGTAGATCACCGACGGCTCGCCGGTCCAGACCGAATTCATGATCGAGGACGCATATTCCTTCGACTGCTCCACTTCGATCTTGTCAGCCGAGCGATAGGCTTCCGCTTGCCCCTTCCAGCGTTCGATCTGCTCGATGCAGCGCTTCGGATACTCGTCGAGCGGGATACCGAATTTCTCGATCAGATCTTCGCGCCCGTCCTTGATGAAATAGGGCGTGTATTCCGCGAAATGTTCGGAGCTTTCAGTGACGAAGTAACCGAGGCGCTTCAGCATCTCGTAGCGCACCTTGTTCGGGCAGCGCGGGTTCCACCCCGGCTTCGGCGCCCGCCCTTCGCTATAGGCGCGCAGCAGATCCGGATAGAGGTTGCGATAGGAGCCGTCCGGCTGGCGATGCTCGAACTTCAGGTAGAAGGCCATGTGATTGATGCCGGCCGAGCGATAGCGAATCTCCTCGTAGGGAATGTCGAGATCATGCGCCAGCTCCATTGCCGTGCCTTGCACCGAATGGCAGAGGCCGACCTGCTTGATGTCGGGGTATTTCTCCGCGATCGCCCAGGTGTTGATCGCCATCGGGTTGACATATTGCAGCATGATAGCCTGCGGGCAGACCGCGAGCATGTCTTCGCAGATCTTCCACAGATGCGGCACGGTTCTCAAGCCTCGCATGATGCCGCCGACGCCGAGCGTATCGGCGATGGTCTGGCGCAGCCCGTATTTCTTCGGAACTTCGAAGTCGGTGACCGTGCAGGGCTCGTAGCCGCCGATCTGGAAGGCGACGACGACGAAATCGGCGCCCGCCAGCGCCTTGCGCTGGTCCGAATAGGTTTCGGCTTTGGCCTTTACGCCAAGCGTCGAGATCAACTTGCCAACGACGATTGCACTTTCTTCAAGTCTTTGCGGATTGATGTCCATCAGTGCGATCGTCGCGCCGGATAAAGCCGGACGCTGCAATATGTCACCAACGATGTTCCTCATGAACACCGTCGAGCCAGCTCCGATGAAAGCGACCTTGGGATTTCTTGCCACAATAACCTCCGGCATAACAATCAGGCTACCTCGAAAGCGGCTTTGACCAGCCGTTCGGTGTAAGCGGTTTTGGGATGGGACAGGACTTCGTCGACAGGCCCCTCTTCGACGATCCGGCCGTGCTGCATGACGATGACGCGATGGCACAGCGCCCGCACGACTTTGAGATCGTGCGAGATGAAGATGTAGCTCAGGCCCCGTTCGCGCTGCAGCTTGCGCAGCAGTTCGATGATCTGCGCCTGGACCGAGAGATCCAGCGCCGATGTCGGCTCGTCGAGTACGATGAATTCCGGTTCGAGCGCGACGGCGCGGGCAATCGCAATACGCTGGCGCTGGCCGCCGGAAAACTCGTGCGGGAAGCGCGACAGGATATCGCCCGGCATGCCGGCGCTGATCAGTGCCTCGCGCACCCGCTCGATCCGATCGTTCCTCGTGGCGCCGATGCGGTTGACGACAAGCCCTTCCTCGATGATCTGGCCGATCGTCATGCGCGGGTTGAGCGACGAGAACGGGTCCTGGAAGACGACCTGCATGCGCGACCGCAGCGGCCGCATCTGCGCCCGCGAACAGCCATGGATCGGCTGGCCATCGAAATAGATCTCGCCGCTGTCCGTGGTGTTGAGCCTGAGCAACGCCTCGCCGAACGTGGTCTTGCCCGATCCGGATTCGCCGACGAGGCCCAGCGTCTCGTGCCGCCGGAGGGTCAGGCTGAGGCTGTCGACGGCGACAAGTTCGCGCAGATCCGGCTTCATGAACGTGCCGTGCCGCAGCATGAAGGAGACGCGCACACCCTTGGCCTCAAGAATGACGTCGGCGCCTTCCGGCAACGGATTTGCCTGGCCGCGCGGCTCGGAGGCAAGCAGGTGGCATGTGTAGGGATGCTGCGGATTGGCGAACAGCTTCTCCGTCACATTGTGCTCGCGCATCTCCCCATGCTGCATGACGTAGACATAGTCGGAGAACTGCCGCACCACGGTCAGGTCGTGCGTGATCAGGATCACCGCCATGCGCAGTTTCTTCTGCAGGTTGCGGATGAGATTGAGGATTTGCGCCTGAACCGTCACGTCGAGCGCCGTCGTCGGCTCATCGGCGATCAGCACGTCCGGATCGTTGGCCAGCGCCATGGCGATCATCACACGCTGGCGCTGACCGCCGGAAAGCTGGTGCGGATACTGCTTCAGCCGCGCCTGGGGCTCAGGAATTTGCACCTGCTGCAGCAGCTCGAGCGCCCTTGCCTCGGCCTGCCTGCGGCTCATCTTGCGATGCACCCGTATCGCCTCGACGATCTGGCTGCCGATCGTGTAGATCGGGTTGAGCGAACTCATCGGTTCCTGGAAGATCATCGAGATGCGGTCGCCGCGCAGTTTGCGCCGGGCACGCTCGGAAAATTTCAGGATGTTCGCCCCATTGTATTCGACGGTCGATTTCGGCGACACGACCGCACGCTTCGACAACAGTCCCATGACGGTGCGCGCCGTCACCGACTTGCCCGATCCGGACTCGCCGACAATGGCGATCGTCTCGCCGCGATAGAGCTGGAAGGAGATGTCCTTGACCGCTTCCACCATGCCGTGCTCGACCTTGAAATCGACGGCGATGTTGCGGGCATCGATGACCGGGTTTTCCGAACGTCCATCATGGTCGAGCCGGACAGGCGGTGCGAAAGATTTGACGAGCGCGTGTTGCATCATGTCACGTCAATAAGGATCGACTGCATCGCGCAGTCCGTCGCCAAGCGCGTTGAACGCGAAGACGGTGACAAGCACGAAGCCGACCGGCGAGAGGATCCAGGGATAGGTGCCAATGACCGAATAGGTGGCGGTGTCTTGCAGCATCAGCCCCCAGGAGATCAGTGGCGGCTTCACCGCGAAGCCGAGAAAACCGAGGAAGGATTCGAGCAGGACGACACTGGGGATCGCCAATGTGACGGCAACGATCACGTGGCTCATCACGTTTGGGAAAATGTGCTGCATGATGATGCGGCCATCCGTGGCGCCGACCGCCATCGCCGCACGGACGTAGTCGATTCGCGCCAGCGCCAGGGTCTTGCCGCGCACCTCGCGCGACATCTGCGCCCAGCCAAGCGCCGACATGACGACGATCACGAAGGCCAGGAAGACATTTGTCGGCGCCGTCACCGGAACCAGCGACGTTAGCGCCAGATAAAGCGGCAATTGCGGAAATGCGAGCACCAGTTCGACGAAGCGCTGGACCCAGACATCGAATGTGCCGCCGAAATAACCCGACACCATGCCGACCGTCGTGCCGATCACGGTGACGATGAAAACCACGGTCAATGCGATCATCAACGAGATGCGCGAACCATAAATCGCACGAGCCAGCACATCGCGGCCGAATTTGTCGGTGCCAAGGAAGTGCACCGGCTGGCCGTCGGTCGAGCCGAAGAAGTGCCGGTTCGCGGGAAGCAGGCCGAGCAGTCTGTACTCCGCTCCCTTGACGAAGAAGCCGAGCAGCCGCGGATGGTCGTAGTCCGGCCCGACGACGGGTTGGAAGGTAACCGGGTCGAGGTCTTCCGAATCCGCCAGGGCATAGACGCGTGGCTGGAAGACGAAGTTGCCGTCCTTGTCATGGAAGCTCATCATCTGCGGCGGGGCGAAGCCGACATCGGTCACCTTGGGATCCATCGGTGCGAAGAAGTCGGCAAACACCGCCAGCAGCACCAGAAACGCGACCAGGATGAGCCCGGCCATGCCGGTCCAGGACCGTTTCAGGCGGCGCCAGACGAGTGCGATGTAGCTCTCATTGCCGCGCGGCTTGATCTTGGCCGGCTCCTCGGCAAGTGGCGGCAGCGAGGGCTCGAACACAAGCATCTCAGGACCCTGCATATTGGCGCACACGCGGATCGAGCATGACGAGCAGCATGTCGGCGATGATGTTGCCGACGATCAGCGTCGCCGACAGCACCATCATGAAGGTCGCCGTGACATAGACGTCGCCAACCGCCATCGAACCGACGATCGCCGGGCCGACGGTCGGCAGGGCAAAGATGATCGCAGTCTCGATCTCGCCGGTCAGCATATAGGGCAGCACCACGCCCTGATACATGACCAGCGGATGCAGCGCATTGGGCACCGCATGGCGCATCACGACCGCACCACCGCTGAGACCCTTGGCGCGAGCGGTTTCGACATATTGCGCGTTCAGCGTGTCGAGCAAATTGCCGCGCATCACCCGCATGTTGTAGGCGAGCCCGCCAAAGGTGGCGATGGCGACAACCGGCCAGACATGCCGGACGAGATCGACGAACTTCGCCCAGGACCACGGCGCCCCGCCAAATTGCGGCGAAAAGAAGCTGCCGATCTCGGACACATTGAACTGGAAGACCAGCAGGTAGACGATGATCAGCGCCATCAGGAAGCGCGGCACCGTCATGCCGAGGAAGGAAATCGCTGACAGCGTACTGTCGATCCAGCTGTACTGTCTGGTCGCCGCCCAGATGCCAAAGCCGATGCCCAGCACCGAAGCCAAGAGATGGCAGACAAGCGCAAGCAGCAGCGTGCGCGGCAGCCGCTCGCCCACCACGTCGGCGACGGGCTTGTTGTAATACAGGCTGTAGCCGAAGTCGCCGCGGGTGACGATGCCGGCGATCCAGTTCAGGTATTGGAGCGGAACCGGCTTATCGAGGCCATGCTCCACGCTATAAGCCTTCGCCTGCGCATCGGCCTCGGCAAAGGAGGCTCCACCCTGGTTGATGAGCTGCAAGCGGATGTAGTCGGCATAGTTGCCCGGCGGGGCCTGGATGATCGCGAAGGTAACCACGCTCAAAATGGCGAGAACCGGTAATGCGGATGCTATGCGCATAAGCAGAAATCGCAGCATCGGCCGTTTCTCTCCTCGCTCGGTTTCAGTTATCCCCTTGCCGCTGGCTTTGTCCCGGCCGCGCCAGCAGCGCGGCCGGGAATTTTCAAGTCAGGGGAGGAAACTCAGTTCGTCGGACCCTTGTCGCCGGGCTTTCCGGGAAGCTGTTCGGGGAACAGTTCATATTTCTGCTGCTTGTCGACAGCGACCCAGACCCTTTCACGAATGATCGAATCTTCGGCCCAGTTGAACATGAAGATCGGCGTTCCCTGCGGGATATTGGAGAAGCGGTTGTTGATGATCAGCGCGCCGGGATATTCGGTCAGCCCGACGGTATAGACGTGTTGCGTCGAGATCTTCTGGAACTGCTTCATCAGGCTGGCGCGCTCGTCGTTGTCCTGCGCCGAGACGAACTTGTTGACGATGTCGACGAGGTCCTTCTCGAACGGCATCAGATCGACCTGGCCGTTTTCCGGAGCGCGATGGTTCCAGCTTGTGCGTGGGCCGATCGGCGCCAGTTGCTCGGTGTTCTGTACGACCGAGGTGAGCTCCTCATCATTGCGCCTGACCATCCAATCGAAACGGCCAGAATACATGGACGCGTCGCGCTGGACGCCGTTCAACCCGTTCAGGACAACGCGAAGACCTAGCCTCTCCATCTGGCCGACGACGCCCTCCGCGAGGCTCTTGTCGGTGGTGTAGTCATTGTTGACGAGCATCACGATCTCGACATTCTTTCCGCCGGCGGTGCCGGCAGGAAAATTGACGAAGCCGTCGCCGTCGCTGTCCTTCAGGCCTGCCTTGGCGAGTTCCGCCTTGGCGCCTTCGAGATCGAAGGGGTAGTAGACCGTCGACTTCCGGTCGTAGAAGCTCGTACCCGAGGAGAAGCCGCCCGGATAGATGGCGGTGAACGGACCCTTGACCAGCGAGTCGCCGAGCGCCTTGCGGTCGAGCGCCATGGTAACGCCCTTGCGGAAATCCTCGTTGCGGTTCAGCTCGCGAACCGCCTGCCCACGCTCGTCGGGATTGCCCCAGCCGTTGGCGGAGAAGTTCATCCGCAGATTATAGCCGATCAGCCGCGGACCGAAGGCAAGCCGGGCCGGCGCGTCCTTTTGCGCCGCCCGCTTCAGCGAGGCGACGAAATTCTCCGGCTGCTCCAGATTGGAGATGTCGGCCGCCCCCGACACCGCCTGAACGTCGCGGTCGGCCCAGGTCGATAATTTGTAGTGCAGTTCATTGAGATACGGCAGTTGGTTGCCCTTCTCGTCGACCTTCCAATAGTACGGATTACGGCGCATGACGATGATGTCGTCGGGGCGGTATGCCACCGGCACCCAGGCACCCATCACGGGCATGTTCATATATTCCGGCGGGAACGCGTTCTTGAACTGCTCGTAAGTGTTCTTCGAGTATTTCGGATGCTGCGGCTTGAGGATGTGCGACGGTCCGGGGCAGAACTTGCCGTAAGCCATGGCGTAGAGGTGTTGCTTCGGAAAGGCGTCCTTGAAGGTCCACTCGACGGTGTAGTCGTCGATTTTCTTCAGCGTCGTGCCGACGCCGAAGGTCTCCTGCGTGGCGCCGTTCAGCGGCGAGACATTGGGGTCGATCACCTCGTCGTCCCAGTAGAACATCACATCGTCGGCGTTGAACTGAACGCCGTCCGACCATTTCGCGCCCTCGACCAGATGCATCGTCAGCGTGTGGCCGTCCTTCGACCAGTCCCAGCCCCTGGCGAGGTTCGGCAGCGGCTCGGTGTCCTTGGCTTCGACCTGGAAAAGCGGGGCCGTTCGCGTAAGGCATTCGGAGAGGCCGATGTCGATGCCGCCCCAGCCTTGCGTCTGCCCCGCGCCGTAGTTCCAGCCCTCCGGCCGGCCGCCGATGACATGGCGCATCGTGTCACCGTAGACGCCGACGCCGTCCGGCATGTTGCCGGTCTTGAAGACCAGCGGCTCCTTCGGGAGCCGGTCCTTGACCGGCGGCAGCTTGCCTGGCTTGACGTATTTGTCGGTGACCCAATCGGGTTCGTGGTATTCTGGAAGTGCCTTGAACTCCAGGATGGAGTCGCGCGCGACATATTTGATCTTTCCCTCGGCGGGAAATTGCGCGGGCACCGGCGGCACGGTCGGCTCGGATGCATATGCGCTCAGCGCCGAGGCCGAGACGCCAAGCGCCAGCCCTGCGAGAATGCCAATGTTTCGAAAATTCCTCATCGTCTCTCCTCCCTGTTGTTCAGGAGCGCGTTGACGCCGCTCCATTTCTCCTCGAACGCTATGCAGACGGTGCGGCGCCGAAAATCCCTCCGAAACTTTACCGCAATCCGTCCCGATGAAATTCAGACGGCCTGCTTGAGAGCCGTTTTTTCCGCACGCAATTCCTCGATCGAACGGACGTCGCGCCGTGCCGCACCGGCCCATTCTCGGGTCTTGACCCTGGATTTCGAAAGCCGTTCCTTCGCGGCCGGCACCGCATCGGCATATTGCGGCAGCCAGCGGGCCTGAGCGACGACCATCTCGTCCACCATTTGCCAAACCTCTTCCGGGGTCGAAACCGCGCCGACCAGTGGGTCGTGCAGGACCGCGAGCTTCAGCAGGTCGATATCGCCGGAGATTGCCGCATGAACCGACATGCGCTGGACGTTGATCGAGGAAATGCAAGTGGCGGCGCAGCCCTCCGGCAGCGTGATGCCGGCCACCATGTTGATACCGAAGCGATCGACGAAGCCGGGCGACTCGACGATCGCATCCTGCGGCAGGTTGGCGATGATGCCATTGTTCTTGACGTTGAAATGACCGCGATAAACGCGGTTCGTCTCCAGCGCCTCGAGAATATGGCTGGCATGCTCGTTGGAGCGCTTGGCAGGATCGATCGGCCTCGCGGCGGATTCCAGAAATTGCGGGAATTCGGTTTCGAACCAGTTGCGCGTTTCGGTCGAATAGCGAAGGTAGCCGCCGGTCTCGCCGTGGATCCAGTCGGACATGTCGATCCAGCGGGTGATTTCGTCCGGCCGCTTGCGGTACCAGGGCAGGTATTCGGAAAGATGGCCGTTGCTTTCGGTCGAATAAACGCCGAACCGCTTCAGGACGTCGATGCGCAGCTTTTCCTGTTGCGAATAGACCGGATGCGCCTCGAAGGCGGCAACCAGCTCGTCCTTACCGATCTTGCGGCCGTTGAGACGCAGGTCGATGAACCAGGTCTGGTGATTGATGCCGGAGCAGATGTAATCGAGTTCGGTGCGCGACTTGGCGCCGAGCACTTCGGCGATCTGGTCGGCGCCGTGCTGGACGCCGTGGCAGAGGCCGACGGTATCGACCTTGCCATATTCGATCGCCGCCCAGGTGTTCATGGCCATCGGGTTGGCATAGTTCAGGAATTTCGCCCCAGGCTCGGCGACTTCGAGGATATCCTTGCAGAAATCGAGGATCACCGGAATGTTGCGCTGGCCGTAGAGGATGCCGCCGGCGCAAATCGTGTCGCCGACGCATTGGTCGATGCCATACTTCAGCGGAATGCGGATGTCGTCGGCATAGGCTTCGAGACCGCCGACGCGAACGCAGCTGATGACGTAGCGGGCACCCTCGAGGGCAGCACGGCGGTCGGTCGTTGCTGTAACCCTGGTCGGCAGCCTGTTGAATTCGACGACCCTGTCGAGGATCGACTTGATCATCTGGAGATTGCGCTCGCTGAGATCGGTCAGCGCGAATTCGACATCCCTGAATTCAGGAACGCACAAAATGTCGGTGAAGAGCTTCTTGGTGAAGCCGACGCTTCCCGCACCGATGATAGCGATCTTGAAACTCATCAGTCTCACCTCGACCTGATCGAATGTTAGGGCAAAGGCGGCGAAAACAGGCCTGGCCCGCCTGCCATGGCGTGCAGGCTGGACTCCGGCGCTTCCTCCCGTCCGCTCTTTGACCGCGGTTTCTTTTGCTTTTCTCGAGGGATTATGCGCCTAATTCAGCACGCGACCAGAGAAGGATTATGCTTTTAGGGGTAATTTTGTGCTGCGGAACTTGATCGACGCCGGGCCGGCGGGCAGGACGGTATCGCTGCCGCGCGGCCGCCAGCGCCTGCACACCATGCCGACAAGCACGGGCTATGAAGTGCGCGAGAACGAGGTCTACGACTGGGATGGGCGCAGGCGCGGCCAGACGCCGTTTACCGTGCTCCAGCACACGATCAGCGGCATCGGCCGATTGCGCTACGAGAACCGGAACTACCGTCTGCAAAGGGGCGATACGTTGCTGGTTCTCGTGCCGCACAACCACCGTTACTGGCTGGCCAGGGGCGAACGCTGGGAATTCTTCTGGATATCGATGAACGGCGAGGAGGCACTGCGCATTCACAAGTCGATCCTTGCCGCCGTCGGTCCGGTGCTTCGGCTGAAGCCCTCGACGATCGATCATCTCGCGGATTGCAGCGTACGCCTGATCACAGGCGCGGTCTCGCCCGGAGCCGCCTCGGCTGTCGCCTATGAAGCCGCCATGGCGCTCTACGACGATGTCTTCGGCTCGCATGCCGTCACCGACGACAAGAGCGCCATGCAACCGGTCATCGATCACATCAAGGCTAATCTCGACAGGCCGCTCCGCGTTGCCGATCTCGCCGAGATCAGCGGCCTGAGCCGCGCGCATTTCTCGCGCTGCTTCGCCGAGAGTGAAGGTCTTCCGCCCGCCGAATTCGTGCTGCAGCAGCGACTGCAGCGCGCGGCGAAGTTGCTGACGAAGGCCGATTTCCTGCCGGTCAAGGAAGTCGCCATCATGTGCGGCTTCGAGGATGCCAATTATTTTTCGAAGGTCTTCCGCCGCCTCTACGGCATCAACCCGACGCAATTCCGCACCAACGGAATGTATGCCAGCCTGGGAACCGCCCGATAGATTCGCACCGCGCTTGGCGTCGGAATCGGGAACGCTTTTGCTTCCCCTTGGTTTAGGACAAGAGAGCCTGATCGCCGCTGCGACAACCCACTCTGAGCGGAGATCAGGCCACAGATGTCAGGGGAGTGATCGATGGACAATCCCGATCCGAACAACCCGAATCCACTGCCGGACAATCCCAATCCCGAGCCGGCCCGGCCGCCTGCCCCGCCGGAGACTCCGCCGGGAGAACCTCCAGGCGTACCCCCACCCTCGCCGGATCCAATTCCAATGCCGGACCAGGAGCCAATCGGGATTCCTCCTGGCACCCCTTCCGAAATTCCTTCGGAACCGACTTTTCCCGGGCCGACCGCCTGAAGGGCGGTCGGAGTGGAGGATGGCAAGGGTGATTTGGCGGAGCGCTCGAAACGGGTCTTGCCATGGAACGTTTTGCGCTGGCGCTCATTCACCCTTCCATCACGGAATTGGCGGCAGGGCCTGCAACCAACGGAGGTTAAAATGAAAGTTGGCAACTGCATGACAAAGGACGTCGAGATCGCCAGTCCGCAGCAAACCCTACGTGATGCGGCAGAAATGATGGGTCGCCTCGACGCCGGCGCGATGCCGGTGGGCGAGAACGACCGGCTCGTCGGCATGATAACCGATCGCGACATCGCAATCCGCGGCGTCGCCCAAGGCAAGACACCTGACGCCAAGGTACGGGAAGTGATGAGCACCGAGGTCAGGTATTGCTTCGACGACGAAGACGCGGAGGATGTTCTGCGCAACATGGCTGATCTGAAAGTGCGCCGGTTGCCGGTGCTTAATCGCGACAAGCGCCTGGTCGGCATCGTTTCGCTGGGCGACCTCGCCACCAACAGCGAGACGGCGACAGCCGGTGAAGCGCTAAGCGGCATCTCGCAACCCGGCGGCGAGCATTCGCAAACGATACACTGACGGCGCACCGTCGACCGGCCTTGCCACGACCGAACCGCCGGCCGGATAGACGCCAGCCTGCCGGTGAAACTGTTCAGAGGCGAACTGGACCGCAAACCGACGAGGAGCAAGCCATGATTACCATGAAGGCCGTCCGTATCCACGATTTTGGTGGACCGGAGGCTCTTTCGCTGGACGCGGTTCCGTTGCCTCAGCCGCATGACGACGAGGTCACGCTCAAGGTCTACGCGGCAAGCGTCAATCCCGTCGACTACAAGGTTCGCGAGGGCTCTTCGGGCGCGGATCTGCCCGTCACGCTCGGCCGTGACGTATCCGGCGTGGTGGAATTGTGCGGCACGCGGGCCCATACGCTGAAGAAGGGCGATCCGCTATATGCCATGCTCGGCAACGACCGCGGCGGCAACGCCGAATATGTCGTCGTCAAGGCAACGGAGGCGGCGGCGAAGCCGCAACGCTTAAACCACGCCGAAGCCGCCGCCGTGCCGCTTGCGGGCCTTACCGCGTGGCAAGGCCTTTTCGATCACGGCGGCCTCAAATCCGGGCAGCGGGTCCTCATCCATGGTGGCGCCGGCGGCGTCGGTCATCTGGCGGTGCAGTTTGCAAAGGTTGCGGGCGCCTTCGTCGCGACGACCGTTTCCGCGCAGGATTTCAATTTCGTCCGCGCGCTTGGCGCCGACCAGGCGGTCGACTACAAGAACCAGCGCTTCGAGGAGGTTGTCGAGGACGTCAACCTCGTCTTCGACCTAGTAGCAGGTGAAACACAGGACCGCTCGTGGGACGTGCTCAAACCCGGCGGCACGCTCGTCTCAACGCTTTCCGAACCGTCGGCGGAAAAGGCCCGCCAGCATCGGGCTCGCGGCGTCTCCTATCTGACCAAGCCGAACGCAGCACAGCTTGCCGAAATCAGCCGCCTCATCGACGCCGGGAAGGTCAGGCCGTTCGTGCAGGCAATCTATCCTCTCGAGGACGTCGCCAAAGCCGAGGAACGGCTCGAGAAGCAGCATACGCGCGGCAAGATCGTGCTTCAGGTAGCCGCCTAGCGGACGCAGGCCGTTTCTCCTGTTCAGAAGCCCGGCGGCCGAGAGTTTGACACAGGACGGCGCGCCGGGCCTGGCCGGCTTAGACAGGCGCCGGCCGAAGCAGCATGCGTCGGGTTTGCCGGAATACGCAAATCAAACAAATCAGGGAGATGCAACGGAATGTGAGGCACCTCGCGACGGCACCGGCGCACGGCCCGCTGTCAGTGAAATGCGAAGCGAAGGGGCGCAGCGTTTACCGACAGGCGGGTTAGGTTCCTACGGCCCGCAAGCCGCAAAAAACCGCTTCAATCTGTCGGACAGCGGCGATAGGCTCGAACCATGTCTCAATCTGCCAATCCGATCTCCATTGCCCGTCGCGATCAGATGTTTCCCGCGCTGGCTGAACCTGACCTGGACCGCATGGGCCGTTTCGGCGAAGCCGTGTCCTATGCTGCAGGCGAACAGATCGTCAAAGCCGGTGAGCTGGCGCCCGGTCTGATCGTGGTCCTGTCCGGCAAAGTGGATATAATCCAGGGCGGCAGCTTCGGCCGGCGCGAAACGATCGTCACGCACGGTGCGGGCAATTTCGTCGGCGAGCTGGCGCAGCTTTCAGCCCGGCCCTCACTGGTGGATGTGGAGGCGGTCGAGCCGGTCGAGGCGCTCGTCATCGCCTCGCAAAGGCTGCGGGACCTGATGGTACAGGAAGCAAACCTCGGCGAGCGCATCATGCGGGCGCTGATCCTGCGCCGTGTCGGCCTGCTCGAGAGCGGCACAGCCGGACCGATCATTGTCGGACCGGTCGACAGCGGTGACGTATTGCGGCTGCAAGGTTTCCTAGCCCGCAGCGGTCAGCCGCATCGGGTTCTCGATTCCGCTACCGATCCCTGCGCCAAGACGCTGATCGAACGCTTCCATGTCGATATCCACCATTTGCCGATCGTGCTCTGCCCGAACGGCAAGCTGCTGCTCAATCCCGGAGAGAACGAGCTCGCCCGCTGCATCGGCCTGGTGAGGCCGATCGACGCCGACAAGCTGTACGACGTGGCCATTGTCGGCGCCGGACCAGCCGGCCTCGCGGCGGCCGTCTATGCGGCTTCCGAAGGGCTGTCGACGATCGTGCTCGATTGCCGTGCCTTTGGTGGACAGGCGGGCGCCTCCTCGCGCATCGAGAACTATCTCGGCTTCCCGACCGGCATTTCGGGAATGGCGCTGATGGCGCGCGCTTACAATCAGGCGCAGAAATTCGGCGTCGAAATGGTGATACCGGACGAGGCGAAGCTGCTGGGCAGCGCAAGCGACGCGTCCGGTGCCCACTACACGCTCGCCGTCGGCGGCGGGGAGACCGTGCGGGCACGGTCGGTGGTGATCGCCAGCGGAGCGCGCTATCGCCGCCTTGATATGGCAAACCTGGCGCAATTCGAGGGAACCTCCGTGCACTATTGGGCTTCGCCGATCGAAGCCCGGCTTTGCGCCGGGCAAGAGGTGGCCCTGGTCGGCGCCGGCAATTCGGCTGGCCAGGCTGCTGTTTATCTGGCGGCGCATGTGAAGAAGGTATGGCTGCTGGCGCGCGGCAGCAGCCTGGATGCGAGCATGTCGCGCTATCTGGTGGAGCGCGTCAGGGCACAGCCGAACATCGAGGTGCTGGCTGAGACCCAGATCACGGCGCTGGAAGGCGACGACGGCAATCTTGGCAAAGTGCGCTGGCGCAACCGCGACACCGAGACAGCACGTCCGATCCGCCACCTCTTCCTGTTCATCGGCGCCGATCCGAACACCGACTGGCTGGCGCAATGCGGCGTGGCGTTGGACGCGAAGGGCTTCGTTCGCACCGGGCCTGACATTGGCCAGGAACGTGGTGCGCTGGAGACGAACCGCGGCGGGGTGTTCGCCATCGGCGACGTGCGCTCCGGCTCGATCAAGCGCGTCGCCGCTGCCGTCGGCGAAGGCGCCCAGGTGGTTGCAGCGCTGCATGCATATCTCGCGCGAAACGGCAGTCTCGCCGTGGCGCCACAACTGGTCAGGAGCGTATGATGGCAGACGAATGCAGGCACGCCGGGGACATTCGCGACGTGACACCGAGCGCGCTCGGCTGCGAGGAATGCCTGAAGAGCGGTTCGCAGTGGGTGCATCTGCGGCTCTGCCGCACATGCGGCCATGTCGGCTGCTGCGACGACTCGCCCAACCGACATGCCACCAAGCATTTTCGGGCAACCGGCCATCCTGTCATCGAAGGCTACGATCCGCCGGAAGGTTGGGGATGGTGCTACATCGACGAAATCTTCCTCGACCTCGGCGACCGCACCACGCCGCAAAACGGTCCGATACCGCGCTTCATTTGAGCTTTTTGCGAGCGGGCCGCTACAGCAATTCCAGGAAAAGTGTGAACGGTTTTCGTCCGGAATTGCGTCAAAACAAAAGATGGAGCTGTTCCGCGTTTCCGTGAAACGATGAACCGTTCTAAAGCATGTCGCGCAAAAGTGTGCAGCGATTTTGCGATAACGACATGTATAAAACAAGAATCTAAAGCGCGTCGCATGAGGCCGATCGAATGCGACGCGCTTTAGTCCAAGGCTGCTTCGGCTTGAGCGGGCGTATCGCGTCCCTCTGGTGGTGCCGATGACCGCTCGCGCATATGCCTGACGGTCTGGAGGACACGATCGGCAAGAGATGCAAGCGCGCCCTGTGCCGTGCGCGTCCCGATGACGGATTCCAGCGTAACCGCCTGCGTTGAGAATTTGTGTTTGAACGACTCTGCGCCACAGAGGAAATCGACCGTGCTCAAGCCGTGATCGATCGACCACTGCACGTAATCCATCAACAGGATCACACCCGGCGACGCCCGGCCGAAATCCGGATCGAACGTCGTCACGAAGGCCATCATCACGTCGTGCTGGACGAAGTTGATCGACACCGCGACCATCACGCCATTGCATTCGAGGACGAAGATATGCAGCACGCCGGCGCGCGCCAACGCATCGACGAGCGCGGCGAGTACCGGCACGCCCTCTTCGAAGAGGTCTGATTCACGCATGCGCTCGGTCAGCCATTTCCGCTTCAAGGCCGCGAGGCGCTCCAGTACCGGTTGCAGCGGCTCGTCGGGCGCAAGCAGGCGAAATCTCACCTCTCCGGTTTCTTCCAGCGCCTTGATGCCGCGCCGATAGTTCTGGCGCGTCTTTTTCGACTGGTCCGCCAACCATGCCGCTCCGCTTTCCCATTGTCCGGCAACGCGATAGCTGACTTCCGTTCGGTGAAAGTGACGAAGCCTGATGCCGCCGGAAGCTCCCGGCGTGAAAATTTTGCGGGCCGCCGCATCCGGCGAGAGACGACTGATCAAGGCAAGATCGAAGCCGCCTGCATCGCAGAGTTGGCTCCATAGCTCCTGCAACGCCGACAACGAGCATTCCGGAGCAACGAGAATATCCCCATAGTCGGTATAGCTGCCGGCCGCCCATTCGAGAAACCGCAGCCCCCTGCGCCTGCCGATCGCCAGCGGAACGACAGCAACGAGTCTCTCGCCCTTCCAGACCAGGCCGATCCGCAACGCGCGCTGGTCACGGCGTTGTACGGTACTCCACCATGCCGAAATCCAGGCATGGCTTTGAAAGATCAGCCCGTCGGTACGATGCCAAAGCTCCATCCAAGCGGCTTCGACCGCAGCCAGGCGATCCGCCGAACGGACGATTTCCAGGCGCTCCGCGCCTAGGACGTCGATGGAAACAGCGGTGTTCATGAAGGAGAACTGTCCTGTGGCTGCGCGACCACATTGGGCCGTCTGTGAAACAGTCGCATGACATGCCTTGCCATCTTCTTGAGCGGCAGGATGTAGAGCCCAAAGAGCGACTGGTAATCGCGCACATCGCGATCGACCAGGCCAAATTTCAGGTCTTCATCCGGCTCCGGGACAAATTGCGTTCCGAACAGACGATCCCAGAACGAAAAAAGCAGGCCGAAATTCTTATCGTAGTGACGCGGGTCGATGCTGTGATGCACCTGGTGCCAGTGCGGACACAGGATGATGTTGTTCAACGAGCCGAACGATATCTTGAGATGCGTATGGCGAACAAAGTCCATCATCAGGATGTTGCGGATGACGTAGACGTTGATGCCGAAGATAGCGATCTCTACCGGATCGAGTGCAATGAGGCTCCAGATGCCGAAGCAGATGCCCGGGATGACGCCATCCCACATACGGTTCATCAGATCGTCCAGCGGATGAACCCGGTCCTTGGTGATCCCCACCATCACCTCGGCCGAATGATGCACCTTGTGCAATTCCCACAGGAACGGAAAGCGGTGCTGGGCGACGTGGTAGAGGTAGTAGGAAATATCATAGGCGACCAGCATGGTTGCGGTGAAGATGACGATCGTCATCGGTCCCGCCGGGCCGCCGAGAAGCGGCGCGTGGATGTTAAGGAGCCAGCCGATTGCCTCGCGTGTGCCGTAGCCCACCGCGACGACGAAGGTGACGCCGGCAGGAATGAGCAGGAAAGGCATCATCGCCCGTTTCGTGATCCAGAACAGGGCGTCGGCTCGCGCCGACGGGTGCAGGATGACTTCCGCCGGGAAGGCGAAGTCGAAAAAGTCCCTGAGGGACTTATGTTCGGCAGTTCGCCAGTAGGCGATCACCGCGCTGCCCAGTGCGGTGAGGAGAAGCAGGCCGAGCGTGGTCAGATTGACGTTCGAAAGCTTTTCCACAATCGCTCTGGCAAATTCGGAAAACATCGTTGCAGCGGCTCCTGGGGCGAATTGCAAAGCACGAAATCCCCGCCACACCTGCTACGCCGCCTGCAACCAGTGGCTGTTGCGGGCGCAGCGGGCAAAGCAGGCTGGATGATGCGAGACTAGCAGATCAACGGTAACGAAACCGCTAAATGTCCAAACGTAATTAATGTCGAATACGGCTGGAACTCGCCCGGCAACTCTACGTTGGCGCCGGTTTTTGCCGTTGCGGCGGGTGAATTGGGGCAAGATGGATATGGATTCCAGCTTCGCCCACTTCACCGTGCCAGGCGAGGCGTTCGGCTTGCTGCCTGGTGCCAAAACGCAGTGAAACCCAACCGCCTTGCCCCGGCATGTCACCGCCGGCGCGGATATCGAGCGCGGCATCAGGAAAGCGGATGGCCAATAGCGCCTCGTCGCCGCGCAACACCGTGACCGTGTTTTCATGCCGGTCGGTATGGAGGCCGGCGGCCAGTTGGAAGACGATCTCGGACTGATGCTTGCCGCTGAGCAGTTGGTCGGTGATGAGGATGCCATCGGCCTGGCGCGCCAAAGTGCGCTGATGCATGACGCCGAAGCGGCTTCTATACCCGTCGTGCCGGCCACACAGCCTCCAGTGCGTTCCAGGCTCGCTGTCCACCAGCGTCGCAACTGCCTTGTGCGACCAGTTGAAATTCCCAGCGATGGTGCTTTGGTTTTTACCCTCGATGTTCAGCGTGTTGTGCGCCGGCGTGGAGCGGAACCAGTCGCGCCATGCGCCTCCCGAACCGTAGAGCCAGGTGCCCGGATCGACCAGCACCGGCTCACCGTCGATGCACAGGGTGAGCGACAGCGCGTCGGCATGGCCGTGCGCCGCTATCGAGAGATAGCCGAGCGGCCCATGGTCGAACGTCAGTTCGACATCGCGGCCATTCATTGCTCCGCGCCAGACGGAGAGCCCACCTCGCGCGAATGTCTGCAAGCCATGCACCGCCGGTGCCGGGCCCGACGGCGCACCAAAGAAAAGCGAACGAAAGTCGTCGGGCCCCGGCGCGTTGCCCGGCGTCCCCAGTAAGCTTTGGATGGCGGCCGCGACGGATCGGATATAGTTCGGCTCGTCCCCCAGCTTCAGCACGCGGCCCTCATCGTCGTCGCCGAAGCGGGCGGCTTTCAGTGGCAGCCAGCCGACGAAATTGGCGAAGGCACCCAGACGCGCTTCGACAGCGTGGGGAAACGGCGTTCCCGCCTGGCGTGCCGCGGCGGCGCACAGCAAGATGAGTTCGGCGCTGAAGGCTGCGTAGGTCGGCGTTTGCTCGGCACCGGCGCCGTCGGCGAGTATCTGCTTGTGCGTCTCATTCAGGAGGGCGCCGTGGGCGATTTCGGATTCGGCCCCGAGCGCCAGGCCGACCAGATATTCGCCAGCCAATTCTGCGACGAGATGGTTGTTGGCGGAGGAATATCGCGATGGAAACCGCGGCAGCCAATAGGCGCTTGCCGCGAGTATCTCACCGGCTTTCCGCAGGGTCGTCGGGTCAAGCCGGTCGCCAACGAGGTCCAGGGTGACGATCAGGCTGATGGCTCGCAGCGCTACCTCGATGCCGGACGCCCAGCCAATGCCTCGGAACGGCGGATTGGCGGAATGCCAACTGCCGATTGCCACCTCAATGGCCCTCCGGGACCGATTGTCCTCGCTGAGGAGCAGGTGTGCAGCTAGTGGCGGCAATTGCTGCAGCCGGTTGATTTCCCAGACATATTTTATATCGCCAAGGTCGCCGCCATGGCGAAAATCGATGTCGAAAGTATGAGCCTCGGAGCCAGGCCAAAGCCTGCCGGTCACCGGATCAAGACGCCAAAGCTCAGCAGGAAACAAAACATCGGGCTCGCGCTTTGGCCATGTCCGCCCGAGTGCCGAAAACCGGCCCTGAAGCGTCTCTTGCGCGGCCGCCGCTATGGCTTGCCGTTGAGCGTCGGTCGCTGCCAGCACAGCGTGGCGAAATCCCGGCAGCACCGGGTGCAACTGCGGCGATGGATAGCGCTCCCACCCATCATCGCGGCGGCGCGACGCGATCCTTCGACGTTGCTCGCTCAGCCGGTGCAACACCTCGGCCGGTCCCATGCTGCGCAATCGGTTGATGTACCAGCCGATTCTCATGCACGCCCCGTCAACGTTTCGGTCCTTGTATACCATGCCGTCGAAAAGCTGCGCGCCGGCAATCTTTTTTCCCGTTCGTTGCGGTTAATATCTCCGGCGACCATGCGGAGAGAGCGATGAGAAAAGCGGTGTGTGTTGTTGCCTGGGTGCTCGCCTTGGTTATGGCGGCCGAGGCAGCGCCCATCCCTCTCAAGCGCGGCGTTGGCGTGCATGAGTGGCTCAACTGGTCGCCGGTGGAGAAAGACGGAACCTACGTTTGGCCGCCCTATCGCAGCGAAAAGGAGTGGCTTGCGGGAAGCAGGCCGTTCACCGATTGGCCGGCCGGGGAGGTGTTTGCCCACATCCGATCGATGGGCTTCGACTTCGTCCGGCTGAGCGTCGATCCCGGCCCTCTGCTTGCCAGCGAGGGCGCCAGGCGGCAGCAGGCGCTGGACATACTTGCCGCCGCCGTCGAGCGGATCACGTCGACCGGCCTCATGGTGGTTTTCGACCTGCATGGCGTCACTCAGGTTCCGGACTACAGCATGGAGATGATCTACGGCGGCGCCGACAGCGAGGGCGTCGCCGGCTACCGCCAGATGGTTGTGGCGGTCGCCGCCATGCTGGTCAAGATAGGCACCGACAAAGTCGCCCTCGAACCTTACAACGAGCCAGCATATTACCCTTGCGATCCAAGCGGCAGCGATGACTGGCAGCGGATCATGGCGGGGACCGTCCACGACATTCGAGCGGTCAGCAGCGAACTCACCATCGTTGCGACCGGCGCCTGCGGCGGCAGCATTGCCGGACTGGTCAACCTCAGCCCCGGCTTTGATGACCCAAACCTCTATTACAGCTTCCATATGTATGAGCCGCACAGCTTCACCCACCAGCGGCCCGACGACACAAACAGCTTTGTTTCGGGACTTCCCTGGCCTGCCGACAGCAGTACACCCGAAGTGGTGACCGAAACCCTTAGGGCGCGGATGGAAGCTGCCGGCTTGAGCAGGGTCGAGCAGATGATGAACATGGCCACCGCGCGCGAAGCAGTAGCGAAATATTTCGAGCAGAACTGGGGGCAGAGCCAACTCGAGACGAGCTTTCGTCAGGCCGTCGACTGGGCTGAAGGCCATGGCATTCCAAGCCGGCGGCTCTTCATGGGCGAATTCGGCGCTATCCTCATGTCAGCGGACGGCCGCATGGGCGCCTTCGAGGCCGACCGTTCGCGCTATCTCAAGGCGGTGCGCCGAGAGGCCGAACGCTTCGCGATCCCATGGTCTGTCTGGGAGTTCTCCAATCGCTATGGGATGAGCCTCATCCGGCCCGATGGCCCCCCGGTGCCCGACCCGGAGATGCTGCAGGCACTGGGCCTGCCCTAATTGCCGTCAGTTCTCGTCGCGGATGAGCAGCCGTCAACTTCGATCCTCTCAACGCCAGGTTGGATCGAGAACGGCCTGTGGCAGTTTTCCCTCGCGGCTCGATCTGTTAGCCACGAAGTGTTTAATACATTTGTTGTACTGGAGTGAGGAATACGCGCGCCTAGGGGGAACAATGTGTGGAATTGCCGGGTGGATCGGCCGAAGGGCCGAGAATCCACAAGAGCGGGCCGCCAGAATGTCAAATGCATTGCGGCATCGCGGTCCCGATGCCGAAGGCATCGAGTTCTTGGACTTGAATACTGGCGAGGAACAATTGGCATTGGTCCATCGCCGCCTGGCGATTATTGACTTAGCGCCAGAGTCAAATCAGCCGATGCATATCGAGGACGGCCATCTCAGAATAACTTTCAACGGCGAAATATACAACTATATCGAGCTGCGCCAGGAACTGATCGGCCTCGGTCATCATTTTCGAACGCGCTCCGATACCGAGGTGCTGCTCAGAGCTTATGATCAGTGGCACTTGTCCATGTTCGAACGGTTGAGCGGCATGTTCGCTTTTGCGCTCTGGGATGCTCAGAGGCACGAATTGATCCTCGCCCGTGATCCGTTCGGCAAAAAGCCCCTTTACCTCATGCAGAGCGAAAAACTGCTGTCCTTTGCCTCAGAGATCAACGCGTTGTTGTCATCGCAGCCAAATGCGCAGCAACTCGATTTGGACGCTGTGCACGAGTACCTGCGCTGGCGTTACGTGCCTGGACCGCGCACGCTTTTTAAACAAATCCGCAAGCTCAACCCCGGAAGCTATGCCGTTTGGTCGCAAGGGACTGTGACGGAAACGCGCTATTATACGCCTCCAGATCAAACGGACCTGACCGAGGACATCGACCAGGAAACCGCCAAGCGACGATTTCTGGAACTGCTCGACCATTCCGTCGAGATCAGAATGCGCAGCGATGCACCTTTCGGCGCCTTTCTCTCCGGAGGCCTCGACTCGTCAGCAATCGTCGCCCTGATGACCAAGCACAGCGACAAGCCCATCCGCACATTTTCGGTCGGTTTCAGCGAACCGGCCTATAGTGAACTTCCATTCGCCCGACGCGTCGCCGATCATTTCAAGACCGATCATTGCGAACTGGTCATAGAAGCGGACGACCTGATTGACCACCTGCCGAAGTTGATTCGCCATCTGGGGGCGCCCGTTTCACAAAGTTCGGACATTCCGATTTACCTGATGTCGGAGCGAGCCTCACAGGACGTCAAGATGGTGCTCACAGGTGAAGGGGCAGACGAGGTTCTCGGCGGGTATCCCAAACATCGCGCAGAGTCACTGGCTGGAATCTACCGGTCGCTCGTTCCAGCCTTGCTCCACAACAACCTCCTCGCCCCTTTGATACGTGCCATGCCTGGCGCATCGGCCAAGTTCGATACATTTGCCCGAAGCGCGGGTGAAAGGGACTTTGCCACCCGGATGATCTCCTGGTTTGGAGCCATGACAGAGCAGGAACACAGTCGCCTCATCGGTGCGCCGGCCAATTGCCGCAATGGACGCAACAACTTACCGTTTTCCTCAAGCGCGACAGCATCCCATCTTCGCCGCGCGCTATTTTTCGATCAGACATCGTGGTTGCCCGACAATCTCCTGGAACGAGGCGACCGGATGATGATGGCCGGTTCAATCGAAGGAAGAATGCCGTTCCTCGATCGCGATCTGGTTGCGTTCGTCAGCAAATTGCCCGATCGCTACAAGGTGGGTTGGCGGAAGGGTAAGCTGATCTTGCGCAGCAGCATGGCCAACATACTTCCGGAGGAAATTCTCAACCGCCGCAAGATCGGATTCAAGGTGCCCGTCGCCGAATGGTTTCGGGGGTCGATGAGGAACTACGTGCACGACCACCTTTGCTCGCCTAACTCCGTCATTCGCAGCTATTTGAGCCCGAAACAGCTTGATCAAATCGTCTCGGAACACACCACAGGTGCCGCAGACCACGAAAAGCTGATATGGGCGCTGTTGAATTTGGAGATATTCCACCGCGAATTCGGGCTTGAGGCGCCGCCGCGATCATCAGCCTCAGCGCTTGACCGGTTGACGGCTTGACGCCGCCGACCGCCAGACATCGCAGATTGCGCCGACAAACGGGGCGAGTTCAAGCCGTTCCCGATGCACGGCCATGGCACCGGCACCAAGCCTCGCCCTCAGTGCTGGGCTCTCCACGAGGCGGCCCAGCGCATCGGTCAACGCAGTAACATCGCCTGGCGGCACCAGCAGCCCGGATTGCCCGTCGGTAATTATGTCTTCGACCGCGCCAACCGGGGTTGCCACCACCGCCAAACCGGCTGCCATGCCTTCGATCACCGACATAGGCAGGTTTTCGGCGAAGGAGGGAAGAACCAGAATATCCGCGAAAGAGATCAGCGACGCGACATCGTCGGGTCCCACCCAACCCGGAAAGGCGATCCGGTCTGCGATCCCTAGCCCGGCCGATTTTGCCCGTGCCGCATCGATTTCGCCATCGCCGGCAATCGTGGCGCGCCAGTTCTTGACGGGGTTCATGCGGTGCAGCGCGTCCAACAATTGCGGTACGCCCTTGCGGTCGCCGATACGACCCAGGAACAGGATATGCACGTGGCCGCCGCCACCGACGTGCGCCAGCGACGGGACTTCGGTCGCATTGGGCACGATCACGATATTGCCGGCAGCGCCTGGCGCCCGGCTGGCGACGAAATCGCGCCAAAGCCTGCCCAAAACGATCACCCGATCGGCATGCTCGAACAGAGCTTTGATACGGCGGCTTATGAACCCGTGATCGTCTTTCCAGAATGTCTGATACTGCGCCCCGTGCAAATGCAGGACATAGGGTATCGACAGCAGCCGTGCGCAGGCGGCGATCACCATCTTGCGATAGGTGCTGCCGGAGACTGAGATGTTGATATGAACGACATCGGCGCGTCCAGCCAGACGCGCTTTAAGCATCCGCAAGCAAAAGCCGAGCATATAGAAGATCGAAAGTCCGACATGCCCCGAGCCACGACTGGCAAGGAAGCGCACATCGATGTCGGTGACTTCTTGCCGTTCGAACTCCTGCTTCAGCGCCCCCATGATGCGGTCGATGCCGCCCTGGCCCGAAACGCCCGACGGCGTCGCGACCAAGACATGTATTTTTCGATCGGATATGAGGCGCTGCAACATGATGGTACTCTAAATAACACAGACCGGGTAACTGCAAAGCAAACGTTCCCGATAAGGTTTACGGCAAATCTTTTAGTTCAAACTGAATCTGTTCACCCTTCGCCGTCATCGCGCTGGATTTTCCGCCAATCGGCGGCTAGTCGAAGGTGAATTTTCCAGGGACACGCCTTTGCTGCTCCGTTCCACGCTCATTTATGCTCCGGCGATCCTGCTGACGCGAATCTCGGCGTTGCTCCTGCTGGTCGTCGTGACGCGTTTGATCGACCAGACCGAGTATGGCCTGCTCACTCTGGTGGTGACCGTCGGCGAAATGACCGACATTGCCGTCACCAACTGGCTGCGCATCGCGTTGCTCAGGCTTGGCGGCAAGGGCGAAGTCAGCCGCGGCAGCCTGATGCTGGCCGGGCAGGTGTTGCTTGCCACCACGGCACTGGCGCTGGTCATATCGGTAGGCGCGTCGGCGGTGGTCGTGCCGGAACGCTGGGTCGAGTTCGCGATCGCGGTCTGCGGCTATCTCGTCGCCGGATCCATCAGCCGCTTCGCGTTGACGGTGCTGCAGATGCAGCAGCGCCACTCGGTCTATTCGATGCTCGAAGCCCTGCGTGCCCTGCTGCAACTCGCGCTGCCGATCGGCGCCATCCTTATCTTCCAGGATAGCTTTCTGACGGTATCGCTCGGCTCGAGCCTCGGCGCCTTGATTGCCGGCATCGTGGCGGGCATCATGGCATCCCGACGCGTCGTTACCGGTCCGCCGCGCTTCACCCACAGAGACTTCTTTGCGCTCGGTGTGCCGCTGATCATCATGGCGCTGGTTGGCTTCGGGCTCAACAGCGCGGAGCGTCTGTTCCTCAAGTTCTATTACGATGCCAGCGCTGTGGCGATCTTCGCCGCAGCCTATGCGCTGGCCCGCCAACCGATCGACATGGTCGCTAACGCCATCAACATGGGCGCCTTTCCCGAGGTGGTCAGCCGGTTCGACGAGGACGGGCCCGCCGCATCGGGTCGGTTGCTATCGCAGTTGATGGCCTTGATGATGCGGCTTTGCCTGCCGATTGCAGCTATGCTGGTCGCGCTCAGCAGCGATATCACTGAGCTCATGCTGCCCTCGCAATATCACGGCCGCTTCGGCCTGCTGTTTCCGATCATCGCCTTCAGCGTGCTGTGTGCCAACCTCACCAGCTTCGTCTATGGCGTCGTGGTGCACGCGCACAAACGGCCGTGGCTGCTGATCATCGCCAATCTCTTCGGCTCGGCGGCAACAATCGCATTGTCTCTGCTATTGATCCCTTCGATGGCGGAGATCGGCGCCGCTTTGGCGCTGGCGGGCGGCTCGGTGGTGGGCTCCATAACCTGCATCATCATCAGCGAACGGCTCACGCCGGTGCCGGTGCCGTGGCGCGACATTGGCGTTTCGGCAATCATCTCGCTCAGCACAGGGGTGGCCGCCAAGCTTGCCAGCATGGTGGCCGGCGATGTGCCGGCAATCTTCTCGCTTATCGCCGGCGGCACCGCCGGAGCTGCGGTTTTCTTCGGGCTGACCTCGCTATTCCACCCTGTGGCAGCGACGCAATTCCTCGCCCAGCTGCGGGCGCGGCTACGGATCGCGTAGGCGCATAAGCGATCTGTAAGCGGCTCTTTCCTAAATCTGCAAACAACATCCCGCGGCTTGCGGAAATGGAAATTTTTGGTCTTCCAAGGCTTGCCCGGCCGTTCATCGCGGAGTGGACGAAACGTGCGCAGTTCCATCGTTTCGGCAGAGAACGAGCCTGGAATTCTGGTTCAGGACTGCCAGATATTGCCGGATTACTTTCCGGCGCTGATTGGCGCCATTTACGACTGCGCGCTCGATCCCTCACGCTGGGAGCAGACGTTGGCGGAAATCACAGCGGCACTGTCAAGCGAATCCGCAATCCTCTCCCTTAACGATCTCCGCCATAACCGGCTCTTGATCGACAAGAGCGTAGGCTGGGATAGGTTTGGGCTCGAGGAAAGACAAAAGCATATTCCCGAAATCCATGCGCGGCTAGAGGAATGGTTCGCTAAGGGATGCTCGGTGAACGAGCCTTACGTGGCCTCGCGGCAGCTCTCGCCCGACTACCTGCGGAGGTCGCCATACGTCCAACGCTGCCTGAAGCCGCTCGGCATTGTCGACGTCATGCATCAATTCCTGATGCGTACCCCATCGCATTTCTCGGAACTCGTTATTGGACGCCACAAACAGCACGGCGCGATCACTGATCGGGAAATTGAGATTGGGGCACTTCTCCTCCCGCACCTGCGTCGTGCGATCACCATCAGCAATGTGCTGGACGCCCGCACTGTCGAAAGCGCGCGCATGGCCGAAGTGCTCGATACGCTCCGCTGTGGTGTAGTGCTGACCGACGACAAAGCCACCATTCTGCACGCGAATCGCGCGGCGGAGCACATGTTTGGCACCGGAGCGGCGGTGCAAGGCACACGAGGTGTCCTCAGCGCGAAATCGTCGGCGGCAGCGCATGAGCTGCGCAAGGCGATCCGCGTTGCAGCCAACAACGAAGTCATGCTCGGCAAGGCCGGCCTTGCCGTCCGCTTAACCGAACCCGAAGCGCGGCCAATCTTCGCCCATGTTCTGCCGATGAATGGCAGCCAGCAGCGTGCAAGGCTGCAGCCTCAGGCGGCGGCGGCTATATTCATTGGGGCGCCGATCCGGGCAGCCTTTGACGTGCCGCCTGGCGAAACAAAAGAGAACATGCGCCGCCAGTTTGGATTGACCAAAGCCGAGGCCGATGTGGCCGCGGAAGTTCTTAAGGGAGGCGGGCGTGATGCAGTGGCTGCCCAGCTTGGTGTCTCAGTGACGACTGTTCGGACGCATCTCACCCACATTTTTGAGAAAACCGGCGTGCGCCGCCAGGCGGAGCTGGTCAGCATCCTGCTGAGCGGCGAAGGGCACGGCTGAGGAAGACCCCGGCCGTTATCCCCGAAGTAAGTCTGACTGATGTTTCACTCAGTCGCACTGGCACTTCCATGACGAGATCTGATCGTTCCACAGGTCGCCGACATAACGGTAGCTGCCGCGAAACACTTTGCTGTCTCCTTGATAGTCCCGATGCTGATAGGCGCGAATGCCGCAACCGTTCCTCATTCTGAAAGACGAGATCTTATCGTTCCAGCCGCCACCTACATACCTCCAACCCCTCCCGGCGTTTTGAGTAATGGTTGCGCCACCGAAATCCCGGTGTTCATAACCAATGCAGTCGTGCCTTCTTGGCCCGCCTGGCTCTGGCGCCCCCGCAGCTTGCGCATCAAGAACGTTTGAGGTGGTGAGTCCGAGGCCTGTGAGAACAAGGACAACATGCAGTTTTGAAACCATGACCGATATCCTTTCTGTTTTCGCCATTGGTTGGCGAACATCCGTCTCATGGATCGGTTCTTTGCGCATCGGACGTTCGTTCTACGCTTGTCGGTCATGAGATGAATGATGCAACCGCAGCCGACAGGCCAGGAACGCTCCTGAGAACGCCCAACTCGGCGTGCTCGGTTACCTTGGAAATGCATATCGCGTTCGAGACGGGCGTCGTCCCATCGTGAAGCATCAGTTGACCAGCGGCAAGCACTGGATCAGCGCCCCAGGCTCGTGAGCGCGAAACTCAATCTCAGGCAAAAGTTTGGTCGAGGCAGCCGGATCTCATAAACCGGCGTTTCGGCGCCAGCGACGCTCCCAGAACTCCCGGCACAGCAGCCCGGCATAGGCAGTGTTGGTGTCGTAGTAGCGGCGCCACAAGCGTCGCGGCTCCTGGACCACGCGGAACAGCCACTCCAGGCCGGCTGCTTGTATCAGCCTCGGCGCACGGGCAACCTTGCCGCCATAGACATCGAAACTGCCGCCCACGCCCATCACGAAGCTTGCGGCGAGTTCGTCGCGGTAGCGCTTGAGAAATCGCTCCTTACGCGGTGTCGGCATGGCCACCAGCAGGCAGTCGGCGCCCGACGCGTTGATCGCCGCGACGATCCCGGCCTCATCCTCCGGCTTGAAATAGCCGTTGCGCATCCCCGCTATGACCAGGCTCGGATGGTCCTTGGCAAGTCTCGCTACAACTGCGTCGAGAACGTGCTGTTCGGCCCCCAGCAGATAGGGCCTGAACCCACGCTTCGCGCAGAGGCTCAGCAGATTGATCATGATGTCGACGCCCGCCACCCGCTCGGGCAGCGCGACGCCACACAGACGTGCGCCCCAAAGCACGCCGATCCCGTCGACATTGACCACGTCCGCCCCTGCAACATCCTCGCGCAGTTCGGCATTCTGGCGCATGGTCACCAGCTTGGCGACATTCACGACCACATGATGCAGCGGCCGCCGCACGGTCATCGCCTCGTCGGCGATGGCCAGCGTCTCGGCCATGGTCAGCGCATGGATCGGTGCGCCAAGGAACTCCCGGCGCCGTGATGCCAACAGGGAATGCTGCGCCCAAGCCGGGTCGTGCGCGTTCATGCAGCCTGCTCCCTTGCGAGCGTCACTTGTGCGACTTCTGGTTTCTTGCCTTCGATACGGGCGTCGGGCTTGCGTGCCTTGCGCCAGGTCCATAGGCCCCTTGTATCGACGAGCTTCTTGTCCTTGAGCGCTTCGGGGTCTACCAGATTGAACTGCCGATGGTCGACCAGGAGGACGACGATATCGGACTTGTCGATGGCCGAAAGTGCGTCGGTGAACACGATGCCCCTGCCCTCGAGTTCATGCGGCAGCGCATTTGTGTTGGGTTCAGCCGCAATGATCTTCACATTGGGGTTATCGGACAGAAGCTTCACCACCTCGACGGCCGGGCTCTCGCGCAAATCGTCGATATTGGCTTTGAAGCTGAGGCCAAGACAGGCGATCGTTTGCTTGCGGGAGGGGTCGAGCAAGGCCTCGATATCCCTGACCACCGACATGGGCCGCTCGGAATTGATCCGGCGTGCGGAAGCCATCAGCCGCGTGCTGTTGGGTGCGGCGTCGATGATAAAATATGGATCGACCGCAATGCAGTGACCGCCAACGCCCGGGCTCGGCTGGAGGATGTTCACGCGAGGGTGCCGATTGGCGAGATCGATCACTTCCCAGACATTGAGCGACAGGTCCTGACACACTGCGGCAAGCTCATTGGCGAAGGCGATGTTGACGTCGCGGAACGCGTTCTCGGTAAGTTTCACCAGCTCAGCGCTTTCGGCCGTCGTCATGAACAGGTCGCCGGTGACGAAGGTTGAATAGAGTGCCGCGGTCCGTTCCGACGATTTGCGGGACAATCCGCCGATCGAGCGATCGTTATTGATCAGCTCGGTCAGCACCTTTCCCGGCAGCACGCGCTCGGGCGAATAGGCGACCAGCACATCGGCGTCTTCGCCATGCAGGACAGGAAATTTGAGGTCAGGCCGCAACTCGGCAAGCAGCCCGTTCATGATGCGTGTCGTGCCGACCGGCGATGTCGATTCCAACACAACAAGGTCTCCCCGCTTCAGCACCGGGGCGATGCTTCGTGCCGCCGCCAGCACGTAGGTCACGTCCGGCCTATGGTCGTGGGTCATCGGGGTCGGCACGGCGATGATATACGCATCCGCCGGCTGCGGCGTGCTGTAGGCCTTGAGCTTGCCGTTCGCCACGACCTTCTGGATCAGGCCGTCAAGGTCCGGCTCGACGATGTGGATTTCGCCGCGATTGACTTTCTCGACGACCGCTCCGTTCACATCGACGCCAATGACGTCGAGCCCTCGGCCGGCGAAAATGGCGCAGGTCGGCAGGCCGATATAGCCCATGCCGATTACGGAAACGGTTTTGATTTCAGCCATGATGCAGCAGTTCCTCAACAATCCGGTTACTGGCCCGGCCATCGCCATATGGGTTGTGTCGTTCCGCCATGCCGCGATAGGCAGCCTGATCGTCGAGCAGGCGATTGGCGTTGAACAGGATTTTCTCGACATCGGTGCCGACGAGGCGGGCGGTGCCGGCCACGATCCCCTCGGGTCGCTCGGTATTCTCGCGCATCACCAGCACCGGCTTGCCGAGCGAAGGCGCTTCTTCCTGCACGCCGCCGCTATCGGTAAGCACCAGATAGCTCTGCTTCTGCAGATACAGGAACGGCAGATAGTCCTGCGGCTCGACCAGATGGATGTTCGGCACGCCTTCCAGCTCTGCGTTGACCACCGAGCGCACACTGGGGTTTGGATGGACAGGGTAGACGATCTGCACGTCTCCGCGCGCCGCCAATCCTTTCAACGCCGTACAGATGCGCTGGATGCCGCCGTCGAAATTCTCGCGGCGATGGCCGGTGACGAGGATCATTTTCTTCGTAGGGTCGAGGAAGGGGAAACGGGCGGCGAGCTTCGCGTTCATCAACCTGTCGGCATCGATCGCGCTTGAAAAATGCAACAGCGTGTCGATCACGGTGTTACCGGTCACGAAGATAGTGCTTTCGGCTTTTCCTTCGGCGATGAGGTTGTCGCGCGCCTGAACGGTCGGCGCAAAATGCCAGGTGGCGATGTCGCCGGCAATCTTGCGATTCAGTTCTTCAGGAAACGGCGAGTTGATGTTGTGGCTGCGCAATCCTGCTTCGACATGAGCGACCGGGATGCGCTTGTAGAAGGCAGCCAGAGCCGCGGCCATCGCCGTGGTGGTGTCGCCCTGTACCATGACGATATCGGGCTTCGCCTTGTCCAGCACCTCGGCCATGCCCAAGAGCACGCGCGAGGTCACGTCGAACAGCGACTGGCCGGGTTGCATGATGTTGAGATCGTGATGCACCGGCAGGCCGGTCAGTTCGACAACCTGGTCGACCATCTCGCGATGCTGGGCGGTGATGCATATTTCGGTGATGAAGCCTGGATGAGCAAGGGCGGCGCGCGCCACCGGAAAGCATTTGAGCGCCTCCGGCCTCGTGCCGAACACGATCAGCAGTTTCCGCCTGGACGGCAGTTTTGGACGTGAAAGGACGTTCATTGCTGATCCTGGCCGCCTGCAGCACTCGAAACATGCCGACTATTGTCCGCAACAGCCATAATAGCGCCGGAAAACGCCTTCGTGATCTCAATTCTTAATATATGATTAACAACCAAGGCCGCGTTCTCCCGGGTTAACTCTTGTGAAAGGTCGGGCTGACAAATAGTCTATGGTAGTAGTCTTGAAAAAGAATATATTGGATTGACTAATATTTTAATCATCGGCCACGCCGACGCATCCCGGCGCTGGGAAAATGAGCTTCTGGTGCGGTTGAGCGCGGCTGGACACGTTGTCTCGAGTTGCCGCGCGCCGACGCCTGAAGCCAACGCGCGCGGGATGGATAATGTGCTGGCGCTCGAGGGCCGGCGCTTCGGCCCCTCACTGGCAAGCCGTTCCGAGCCGTTGCCGTCCGGCGATACCGGCCCCGCCGACCTTATAGTCGATCTCACCGCTACCGCCGCACGACGGGGCACGCCTGTCCTGACGCTCGAATTTTGTGGCCGCAGCAGCTTTGCCGCGGGCATGACCGAGATACTGGCGAGCGGGCGGCTACCCGAACTCACCGCCCGCCTCGACGGCGTTGCCATCGCCAGGGCGCGGCCGATGATCAGCGATCGGCTCTGGCTGTCCCGCAGCAGCAACGAGCTGCTCGCCGGCGCGATCTCCCTGATTGCCCAATGTGTCGCCCGCTTTTCCACGGGCAAACTTGCGCCGATTGCCGAGAGCCCGGCGCCACCCCTGCAGAAAGGCGGATTTATCCGGCACTATCTGCCCTTTTTCGGCAGGGGATTGGTCGACCGTGCCGTGCAAAAACTGCGACGTGGCCGGCGCCCCTTCTATTGGCAGGTTGCTTACCGGCTGATCGACGGTCCAGGCGTCGCCGAAACCGGACAGCTGGATGGCAAGCCGTTCACCGTGCTTGCCGATGACGGGCAGCGATTCTACGCCGATCCGTTCGTTCTCGAACGCGACGGCCGCCACTATCTTTTTGTCGAGGAGTTCCCCTACGCCACCGGCCGCGGCGTGATTTCCGTCGCTGAACTTGGCGACGACGGCGTTTTCGGCGTGCCGAGGTTGGTGCTGGAGGAAGCGCATCACCTGTCATATCCGCAGGTGTTCGCCCACTCCGGCGAAATTTTCATGATTCCTGAAAGCGCTACGGCACGCGAACTGGTGCTCTACCGTGCCGTGCAGTTTCCGGATCGCTGGGTACGCGATACGGTGCTGATCGCGGACAGGGATTTCAACGACGCCACGCTGCTAGAATCCGACGGCCGCTTCTGGTTGCTGGGGACGGAGCGGTTCGGTCACGGCAGCGCGTCGGACACGATGACCGTCTATTCCGCCACGGCGCTGCGTGGGCCTTGGGTAGCGCATGCGCTCAATCCCGTCGCCGTCGATCACTCGGCCACTCGGCCGGGCGGCGCTTTCATCCGTCAGGGCGACGCCTTGCTGCTGCCGGTGCAAAACGGCTCGAGAGCCTATGGCGGTGGCCTGGGGTTGATGCGGCTGGATCGGCTTAATGATTTCGACGTCCGTTTTGAACTGCCCCGCCCAATCGATCCGGGGCCGGCATGGGCGCGGGCGGGTATCCACACGCTCAATCGCGCCGGCGATGTCGAGGTCGTGGATAGCGCCGGCTGACCGGATCCGAGGTCCGTGCTTAACGAGACCCGGCCGGGTTTGGGTGGGATGCAGCGGCCGAAGGCATGCTCTCGAGCTGGCCTCTATCGGGCTGCTTCCTATAGGCAAGCAGCAACACCACAATAATCGCGATTTCAGGCGATTTTGATGAGAGCGCGTTGTTCGACAGCGCAGCAAGCAGGAAGGTGATGATGCCTATCCATGCGGGCAGCGGCGCCCCGCGCAGCAGCCGAAAAACGAACCAGAATATCAGCACCGTAAAGAGCACGGCTATGGGCAGGCCGAAGAGCATGACGATGACCACCGGCGCGCTCTCGATGAACGGCAGATGCAGCTTCTCGTTGACGATCGCCAGGAGTTCGTCGCCGTTCATGCCAAACAGGATGTCTTTCCAGCTGACAAGTCCGAACACCTGGTAGATCGTCACCCGCGCCATAAAATTTTGGTCGAAAATGGTGTTGCTGAACCGGTTCAGCAGACCGCCAGCAAACAGCATCGCAACAAGCACCGCGCCGCCTGTCATAGTGAACATCAGCACGACAAATTTGGCCTGCCGCTCATACTTGAGCGACAGGCCCGGCCAAGGCACGAACAGCAGCAGAATGAGGATTTCTCCGGCAGCGAGCAGAAGCGCGGCGCGAGCGCCCGATGCAGCACAACCGACGACCAATACGAAAATCGCCACCACCCGCACCCATATGCGCCAGCGCGTCAGCGGTACGAATCCGATGACTGTGGCGCAGAGCGCGCCTAGTGACAGCGGATGGGCCGCTAGGCCGATCGGCCTGAACTGCAGTTCGTTGATGCCGTAAGGCAGGAATCGATGTTGAGTCACCGCTTCGATAGTGCCGATCACGGCGCTCAGGATGGCCATTCCAAGCACTACGTCGCCCAGCGCCCGCCGCGACTCCGCGTTTAATGCCAGCATCAACAGGCCTGTGGCGCCGGCCACCAGATAGGTATCGATGATGAACCCGGAGGAGCCCGCACGGCCGGTAATGAACAGATAAGGCACCAGCGCGAACATCAGCACCGAATAGCGCATCAACGCCTTGAATATTCCAATTTCGTCGCCCTGCAGCAGAAACGGTCGGCTGAAAAGAACGACAGCAAGCAGCAGGAAGATCGAGTAAGTGCCGAAATGCAGCTTCTCGTAGAACGAGCCTCCCTGGGCCGTATAGTCGACGACCATGTTCATCACCTGCGGCGACACCGTAAAGCGCAGCAGGAACGCGAATGCGGCGCATAGGAAAAACAGCAGCGACAACGCGTTTTGACGGCGCGCCTGGCTGGACAACAATCGTTCCGATGCGGCAGCAGGATAGCTCATGGCCCCTCCAAGTGAAGGTATTCAAACGGCATTCCGGCCACGAGATCCATTCAAGAGACTGCCGAACGGATGCGGCGTGTGTGTTGTCAAAATATGCCGGGCCATGCGTTTGCCACAACCGTTAAGTTCGATGACGTTTGCACGGTCTCCTTATTTGTTCCCCGTGGCAGCGTAAGGAAGCGATGTGGCTCTAACCTTCCTTCTGCCGTTCAGAATGAGAAGAATCGGCTTCTCGATCATCTGGTGGATCACCAGGCTGGCTATGCAGGCAGTCACGATGCTGACCACCGAGACCAGCAACACTGTTGCCGGATGGTCGTAGCCGATGGTGCGCCTGGCCAGGTAGGCTACGGCGCCGATCACGAAGATATGCGACAGGTAAAGCGCGTAGGAGGCGTTGCCGAGCTCTTCGAGCAGGCTCCAGTGCTTCAGTTTCGGTTCCAGAATGAGGCCAAGGTGAAGCAGGCTGGCGGCCCACATTACCTGCCCCGCGAAGCTGATCTGGCTCATCAGCGGCGTGCCGTCATCGACGAATGCAAGCAACACGCCTGCAGCGGCCATAGGGCCGAGTAGCCAGACATGGCGTGTGTCGGAAGCAAAGCCGCCGTCCAGATAGCGCCGGCCTATCCACATGCCGACGACGAAGGCCACCGGCGAAGCGTTCAGATAGAACTGGAGAACAGGGTTGGTGGGAGCTATCAACAGCCCGGCCAGCCACATCGCAATGAAAAAGACCGTCAACACAAATGCGCGCGCGGTCACCGATAGGAATGCGAGCACCGCGAATGCGATATAGAAATAGGCCTCATAATTGAGCGTCCAGCCGAGTGACAAAATTGGGCTGACGCCATCTCGTTCGGGCGCTTGGTGGACAACGAAGAACAGCGACTGGAGATAATGGGGCCACGTAAAGACGGTCTTCTGGAAGAGACTTGGTGCAAGAGCTGCCAGAAGTGCGGCGACGCTTGTGAAAAGCCAGTAGAGGGGGATGATCCGGATCGCTCGGCGTTTCAGGAAGGTTGGAGCAGAGAAGGGAACGCTCCCCGTAATATAGACCATTATGAATCCGCTAATGACGAAGAACAGAATGACACCAAGGCGGCCCGCAGTCACGATAATCGGATTATCTATGCCGATCTGGTAGGAAAAAGCGTGCGCGAACAGAACCAACAAAGCGGCGCAGGCGCGAAGATACTGGACCGAATAGAATTTCGTCACGTTCCTCTCCTGCAATTGCAGGCGACTGACGCCATCCTGCAGGTCGCGGTCAGTGCTTCAGATGTCATTCAAAAGGCATTGCCATCTTTTCAATACAACCGCGCCGTTAAGTGCGCGTTACCGATTTCATGAAAATCACTCACCGGTTGCGGACGCAAATCGGGCGACGGCAAGAATGCGCGCCAAATTCTGGGCAACGAATCCCTTCAACGTCCGCCGGACGGAAGGGGGGATGAACGGCAAAATGGGCCAGCTTGGAAAATAAGATATTAACGATGTTTCTGTAGAGCAGGCCAAGCGTAACGATTTAACAAGGGTTGTCACCATGTCTGCCGGTTCCGGCACACCCCCGATCTCCGCGACGGCTTCCAATAACAGTGCGTTCGAGCGTATCGCCAATGCGCGGCGCAGGGCGATGCTGCAACAGCACGACCCAGTCGCGGCGCGCAGCTCCGCACCGGTGACGCCGCAACCATCCGAGCCTGTCGCGACGGTGACCCTGGACAAGATCGGCGATTTCCTCGAACTCGATTTTCGACGCCTGTTCGTCTGGCTGCGGGCCGGTCTCGCCCTGGCGTTCATGCTGGCGGTAATCGGCGGCATTGTCGGCGGCGCCTATGCATTGCTGAGCAAGCAGCGTTACACCGTCACGACAGAGGTACTCATCAACCCCTCCAATTTGCAGGTTGTGGAAAACGACCTCTATTCGCAACCGGGCCAGGTCGATAGCCAGTTGCTCAGCACGCGCAGCAAGCAGCGCATCTTGACCTCGGGCAACGTGCTTTCCCGTGTGGTGGACGAACTGAATCTGACTCACGATCCAGAGTTTTTCGATCCAGACCGGAGCACGTCTACGTCTGGCGCGGTGGCGAAGCCCGACCCGAAGCTTATCGCCTTGAAGAACCTGGCGGACCGGGTAAACGCCGCTGCGGACCCAACCTCGTTTGTCACAACCCTCTCGGTATCCGCGGAAACCACTGCCAAAGCGATCCTGATCTCGCAGGCCATAGTCAAAAACTTCCAGGAAGAACTGGCCAAGGCCGAAGCTGCCGGTGCCAGCCGTGCCGCGGCTGCCCTCGATAGCCGACTTGGCCAACTCAAGAGCGACGTGCAGGCTGCCGAAGAGAAGGTCGAGAGCTACAGGCGCAGCCACAACCTGTCCTCCAGCAACGGCCAGCTCGTCAGTTCGCAGACGATGACGCAGCTCAACGGCGAAATCGTCGATGCGCAATCGCGCGTCATCGCCGCGCAGGCAAGTTACGACGCCCTGGTTGCCTCCGGGATAAATGGGGCCAATCCCGACCCCACGGTTTCGGAAGCGCTCGCGGCGCTGCGCGACAGGTCAAACAGCCTGCGACAGCAGATCGACTCACAGTCGATGACCTTCGGTCCGCGCCACCCGACGATTGTCAGGCTGAGGACGGAGCTCGAGACCGTCAACTCGCAACTCCGAACCGAGTTCTCCCGCACCGTCGGAACGGCAAAGTCCAGCCTGGACAAGGCCAGGGCCTCGTTGGCCTCTCTCAACGCCAGGATGAACGATCTGAAGAGCAACGTTTTCACCGACAGCGAGTCCGAAGTCGCCCTGCGTGAGCTTGAACGCGATGCGGCCTCGAAGAGAGCGGTCTATGAGAGCTTTCTGTCACGTGCGCGCCAAATCAGCGAGCGCGAGCAGATCGACACCACAAACGTACAGGTGATTTCGACCGCGGTGCCCCCGCCAGGGCGCTCATGGCCCCCGCGCACTGCCCTGGTGGCAGGCGCAGGAGCGTTCGCAGGCTTTGCCCTGGGCATGCTGCTGGCCATTGGCATGGGCATTATCCGCGACATGCGCCGGCCGCCGAACAGATCAGACCTTGCTGCCAGCCGAGCCTGAAGCAAGGCATGGCGAAGCGCATCGTTTTCCACATCGCCAGCCTGCGAGGCGGCGGCGCCGAGCGTGTCTTCGTCCTGATGGCAAATGAAATGGCGTCGCGTGGCCACGAGGTCACGCTTTTTACCTGGAACGCGCAAGGGCCTAACGCGGCGCTGCGCTCCGCCGCCGTGCATCTGGTCGACTTCGGCCTTCTCTTGCGCGGCGAGGGTTACGCCAAGTCGGCGACGCTAAAAGGCATCGTGCGAAGCGCAAATTTGTTCCGCCGCCTTGATCCTGATGCGGTCTATAGTGCCCCGGAATTCGCCAATCTGGTCATGGCGCTGTCACTCATGTTGGCCAGAAGCCGCGCAAAATTCTTTCCAAGCTTCCACGCCGCCGCCTCGCTGCCTGCGAGCGGCCTCGGCGCGAGGCTGGCGATCTGGCTTTCCGCGCTGGTTGCAGCGCGCGCGACCAAAGCCATCGCCGTTTCGGCGGGTGTCGGCCGTGACATCATCGCCCGCGGCTTCCCCGAATCCAAGGTCGTGGTCATCAGCAACCCGCTGCCGCCGGCTGAAGCACCGCAGGGGACTTCCTATGCCTGGCAGGCAAAATTGGCAGCGATGGGATATGGCCCGGTCATCGCCACCGCCGGGCGCCTGGTGCCGGTCAAGGACCACCGGACTTTGCTGCGGGCCTTCGCTGCCCTGCGCGCCGGCCGCCGTGCCCGGCTTGTCATCTTCGGCGAAGGTCCGCTGGCTGCCGAATTGCACGCCTATGCCGAAGAGACCGGCATCGGCCCTGACGTGCTCTTTGCCGGCTACGTCAACGATCCGGCAGCCTGTTATGCCGCAGCCGATCTGTTCGTCCTTACATCCACCAGCGAAGGCTTTGGCAACGTGTTGGTCGAGGCCATGGCTGCCGGTGTCCCGGTAATCTCCACCGATGCTCCGCATGGCCCGCGCGAGATACTCGGTGACGGCCGTTTCGGCACCTTGGTGCCGGTCGGTGACGCCGCAGCCCTGGCGAAGGCGATGGCCGAGATGCTGGACCACCCCACCCCTGCTGCCGTCCTGAAAAGCCGGGCGGCGGATTTCACAGTCGACAAGATTGGCGATCGGTACGAAGCCTTGCTCTAGTTGTCGCGCCCGGCCAACAGATCGCGGTGGCATCCAGCCGCAGCTGATGGCCGGCACGGAAGTCCTGGCTGATTTCGGCGCAAGCAAGTCACATCAAGCCAGAAAACCGGTTGCGCAAACGTTTCGATGGCGCTAGCTTTCGGAAAGTCACAACGGCCGCCCAGGCGGATTCAAAGATTGTGAGACTGGGAAACGCAAGATTCGAGGAGGAGCGTGCGTGCGCTTGCCCGTCACCACGTCGAGCGCGACAGCTCCGCGATGACGACGATCGTCGAGGTCGCTCGCAGGGCAGGCGTGTCGGTGTCGACCGTTTCACACGTCGTCAATCAAACCCGCTATGTCTCCCCGGCCACTGCCAGATCGGTGAGCGAGGCGATCGCTGCTCTCGGCTATATGCCCAACAGTGTCGCACGCTCGCTAAAGCTGGCCTCGACGAGCAGTGTCGGCCTGGCGATTTCGGCGATCTCAAACCCCTATTTCAGCGACATCATCTGCGCCGTCGAGACCGAGTGCGCGCGCCTTGGCCTCATGGTGTTCCTGTCGGATACGCAGGACGATTCCGACAAGGAACTGGCTGTCGTCCAGGCACTGCACCAGCGACGCGTCGACGGGATCATCCTGGCGCCCTCTGCCGCGCCGCAAGCTGCATTGCGATATCTCTCGGAACGGTCCCTGCCCTGCGTCTTGATCGACCGACTACCTGACGATCGCTTTGATCAGGTCGGTGTCGAGAATTTCGAGGCCATCCGCGCGCTGATCGACCACGTCGTGTCCTTCGGACATCGCCGCATCGGTTTTGTTGCCGGACAGCGGGGATTTGCCACCACGCTGGAGCGCATGAACGGATTTCGCGCGGCACTGGAGGCCAACGGCCTGGAGTTTGTGCCGGACTACGTCGTGACGGGAAACGCGACCACCGCCAGTGCGAGCACCGCCGCCCATGCGTTGTTGTCGCTGCTGGTGCCTCCGACTGCCCTGGTGACCGGCAACAATCTGTCGACGATAGGCGTGATGCGCGCGGTCCGTGAGCGAGGGCTCGCTGTCCCCAGGGACATATCGGTGGTCGGCTTCGACGATTTCGAATGGGCCGATTACTTCGAGCCGCGACTGACGCTGGTCGAACAGCCCTGCGAGGATTTGGGCCGGCAGGCAGCCGCGTTGCTGATTGAGCGGATTGGACTTCCAGATGGCCAACGACGCACGGTTCGCCTTGAGCCAACGCTGCGCCTGCGCGCATCCTGCGGAAGACCGGCATGACTTCGCCGCTTCTGACCATGAATGGCGTCGTTAAACGTTTCGGTGGCGTTCACGCTTTGCGCGGCGTCGATTTCGAACTGCGCGTGGGCGAGATCCATGCCCTGCTGGGCGAGAACGGCGCTGGCAAGTCGACATTGATGAACATCCTGTCCGGTGTGCACGCCCCTGACGAAGGAACGATCACGATCGATGGCGCACCGGTGCATTTTGCCAATCCGCGCGAAGCGCAGGCCGCCGGCATCGCCACGATCTTCCAGGAACTCGATCTCGTGCCTGGCCTCGATGTCGCGGCCAATCTTTTCCTCGGTCGCGAGTTGGTGAAGCCCGGCGGTTTTCTCGATGTCGCAAGGATGCGCGAAGAAGCCCGCACCCGGCTGACCGCCATCGAGTTGGACATCGATGTCGAACGGCCCGTCGGCGAACTGTCGATCGGGCATCGTCAGGTCGTGGCGATCGTCAAGGCACTGTCCTATGCATCGCGTGTCCTGATCATGGACGAGCCGACGGCGGCCCTGACGGTCAGCGAGGTGGACAGGCTCTTCACCATCATGCGCAAGCTCAGTGCCACCGGCGTGGGCATCATCTACATCTCGCATCGGCTTGAGGAGGTTCCCCAAGTTGCGGACCGGGTAACGGTGATGCGCGATGGCCGCGTGGCCGGGACGACAGCCCCGGACGCACCACAGGCCGAACTGGTCAGCCTTCTCGTCGGCCGGCCTCTGGAGGACCTTTACCCGAAACGCACACGCACCGCAGGTCGCCGGCTCCTTCATCTCAAGGACGCCCGTTTCCATCCCGCTCGAGCCAGCGCCGGCTGGCAGGTTCCCCAAAACGTTTCGCTCGACGTGCATGAGGGCGAAATTGTCGGCCTGGCGGGCGTCATGGGTGCCGGCCGTACCGAGTTGCTCAGCGCGCTCTATGGCACCGGCCTGGCCGGCCGTTGGGCCGGCACCGTCGAGGTCGACGATCGCCCGGTGCGCCTCGAGTCCATCAGAGCTGCGCGCAGGGCCGGCGTCGCCCTCGTCACCGACGACAGGCGAGGAAGCGGGCTGATGCTGCGTACAGCGGTCGGCCGCAACCTGGTCATGTCGGTGCTGCGACGAATCTCGCCGCGCGGCTTCATGTCGATTGCACGCGAAGCAGCCGCTGTGGCGCGCTCGTTCGGCCAATTCGACATACGACCGCGCAATGCGGCCATCCCGGTCGGCGCGCTGTCGGGCGGCAACCAGCAGAAGGTGGTGCTCGCCAAGGAGATCCTCGGCAATCCGCGGCTGCTGTTGCTGGATGAACCGACGCGTGGCGTCGACGTCGGCGCGAAGGCGGAAATCTATGCCAGGCTTCGCGATCTGGCATCGCAAGGCCTCGGCATACTCGTCGCCTCGAGCGAAATGCCTGAGCTGATTGGCCTATGCGATCGCATCGTGGTTCTTCGGGAGGGCCGCAACGTGGCGGAATTCGAGCGCGGCGTCGATGAACACACGGTGCTTGCCGCCGCAACCGGAAAGGCCTCCTGATGTCCGACACCAGCACGGCGGATACCGAACTGCCGAGCGGCAAGACAGCTCAGAAGCGGCGCGATCCGCTTGCACTCATCGTCCGCTTCCAGAGCCTGATCGGCTTGGTGGTCGTCGTGATCGGCGGCATCATCTTCTCGCCGCGCCGGCACGGACAGATACTGTTCATCGCCCCGGACAACATCGCCAACATCGTACGCGCCGTGTCCGAGACCGGCATCATCGCGATCGGCATGACCTTCGTCATCATCACTGCGGGGATCGACCTCTCGGTTGGCGCTTTGCTTGGCCTGGCCAGTGTCGTCACGGCCACGATGATGATCAATGGTGGCGTTGGCCTCGTGCCGACGATCCTTGCCGTGCTTCTTGCCGGCGTGGTCTTCGGTGCCGTTCAGGGCTCGATCTCGACGCGCTTCCGCCTTGAGCCCTTCATCGTCACCCTCGCGGGCCTTCAGGCCGCGCGCGGTCTGGCCCTGGTCGTCTCGGGCAACGAGTACATCAACATCTCCTATGGCGACGGACCCGGGCTTGCCCCTCCGGTATTTGCCATTCTGGGCGAGCGCTTGTTCAACAATGTGGTGCCGGTGGCAACCATCGTCTTCATCGCTTTTGCGGCGATCGCCACAGTGGTTCTCAACACGACCCGCTTTGGCCGCTATGTCTTTGCCGTCGGCGGCAATGAGCGGGCGGCGCGCCTCTCGGGCGTTCCGGTGTCCGCCGTCAAGATCACCGTCTATGCGATCACCGGCTTCGCGGCCGCTCTCGCCGGCATCGTCCATGCAGGGCAGTTCAACTTCGGCAGTGCCAATGACGGCGCCGGTTACGAACTTACCGCCATCGCCGCGGTCGTCATCGGCGGTACCAGCCTGTTCGGTGGAGCCGGATCGATGGTCGGCACGGTCGCCGGCACGATCATGCTCGGCGCGCTCGCCAACGTCCTGCAACTCAACAACATCACACCCGCCCTGCAATTGCTCGCGACAGCCGCGATCATCATCCTGGCGGCGGTTCTTCAGTCCCTCGTCCGTCGCCGCGAAGGTCTGGTCCGTTAAGTGGGCGACATTGGAAGACCCCTGAACGCCAGCTTACCCGGCGTCGGGAGAGTGAAGCTCAGCAAACCAACAGTCGAGCCAAGGGCATCGACAGGAAGGAAACAACCATGGTTATCAGGAGCACACGCAATAGCAGACAAAGGGCCTGGCAAACGTGTCTGCTTGCCGGGACCTTTCTCGCAGCCGCCGGAGGGGCTCAAGCTGCGGAACCATTGGTCAAGGCTTGCTCCAAGACCGGCGAATTCGTAATCGGCTTTTCTCAGGCCAACAATGCCGAGCCGTATCGCCAGCACGTCAATGACGAACTCACCGCCGCCGCCAAGGCAGTGTCCCAGTTCACCTTGCAGATCGCCGATGGCGCCGGCAGCGTGAACACCCAGACCTCACAGGTCGACAATTTCATCACCCAGAAGGTCGACCTGCTGCTGATATCGCCCTTCGAAGCATCGCCGCTGACGCCGGCGGTGAAGCGGGCCATGGAGGCCGGCATCCCCGTCATCGAGCTCGACCGCAAGACGGTTGGCGATCCGGGCAAGGACTACACGGCTTTTATTGGCGGCGACAATTACAAGATCGCCTTCGAAGCCGGCAAATATACCGCCACGAAACTGCTTCCTGACGGCGGTGAAGTTGCCGTTCTGGAAGGGCTGCCCAGTTCGACCCCTGCCGTGGAACGGCTCAACGGCTTCAAGGACGGCGTCAAGGAGAACGACAAGATCAAGGTCGTCGCCGAGCAGGCGGCGGACTGGCTGCCGGACAAGGCACAGACGGCGTTCGCAGCCATGCTTCAGGCCAATCCCGATATCAAGATGGTCTACGCCAGCAACGACATGATGGCCGCCGGAGCGCGCCTTGCCGCCAAGGGCGCCGGCAAGGAAGGGCAGATCAAGATCATCGGCACCGACGGATTGCCAGGTCCTGCCGGCGGCATCCGGGCCGTTGCCGAAGGCGAATGGGCTGCAACCTTCACTTATCCGACGGGCGCCAAGGAGGCGATCGATATGGCAAAGTCGGTTCTTCTCGATTGCGCCACATCCGTCGAGCCGACGGTCACAGTTGCAACGACGGCGATCACGCCGGAAAACGCCAAGCAGATGATGGGTAACTGACAAAAGTGCCATGGCGATTGCGGTGCGGAGGTCGAATGGCACCTCCGCACCGTCGCAACGCCTCATTTCCGCCCATCGGCCGGTCTTCGGCAACGGCGAGGGTCTCCAGGGTCCAATCAGATCGACCGTCGGTGCGCTCCGAAACAGCAAGAATGGAAGCCTCGGAAGGCCGCCATTAACTGTTCGTTAACCATGCCGGGCTAGCCTTAACCAATCAGTAAGGAGTCGCCTCTGTGACCTGCGTCGCTCCCATCCAAAACAAGTCCATACGCTTTCGAGCGCGCTCGTTTGTAGCCTTCACCCTCACCCCTGAGGCCCCGTTGGGGGAATGGCTGCAAAGCCTGGATCACTGGACCGAAAACTCTCCCGGCTTCTTTGCCGGTCGCCCGGTCGTGCTCGACCTGAATATGCTCAAGCCCGAGGCGGGCGAGATCGAAGATCTGGTCTCACAGCTCGCGGAGCGCGGGATTCGCATCTACGCGATCGAGGCGGACGGCAATGTTGGTCTCGATGCTGATCTGCCGCCGCTCCTCGTTGGCGCCAAGGAGGCCACCGCTGACGCGCTTTACGTGCAGCCGGACCCAAAAGCCGCCGCTGAGGCCAAGACGGAAGAGCCGGAGGCGCCGAACTCATTGATGATCAAGGCACCGATCCGCTCCGGCCAGTCGATCTTTCACCCCGATGGCGATGTGGTCATTGTCGGCTCCGTCAGTTCCGGTTCCGAAATCATCGCCGGGGGGTCGATCCACGTCTACGGCACGCTGCGTGGGCGTGCGTTCGCCGGCGCCACGGGAAATTCTGCGGCTCGTATCTTTTGCCGGAAAAATGAAGCCGAACTTCTGGCGGTAGACGGCTGGTACCGCACCGCCGAGGAGATGGACGCCTCCTCGCGAGGAAGGCCGGTACAGGCCTTTCTCGAGGACGGCGCACTTTGCGTCGCACCGCTCAACTAACAACATTGGAGGCACAAATATGGGCAAGGTAGTGGTTGTCACATCCGGCAAAGGGGGTGTCGGCAAGACGACCTCGACGGCCGCTCTCGGCGCGGCGGTCGCGAAAACCGGCAAGCGGGTGGCCCTCGTCGACTTCGATGTCGGCCTGCGCAATCTCGATCTGATCATGGGCGCCGAGCGGCGCGTGGTTTTCGATATCGTCAACGTCATTCAGGGAACTGCCAAGCTTTCGCAGGCGCTGATCCGTGACAAGCGGCTCGACACGCTGTTCCTGCTGCCGGCCTCGCAAACGCGCGACAAGGATGCCCTCACCGAGGAAGGCGTCGCCGATGTCATCGACAAGCTGCGATCGGTTTTCGACTACGTCTTCTGCGACAGCCCCGCCGGCATAGAGCGCGGCGCGCAACTTGCCATGCGCTTTGCCGACGAGGCGGTAATCGTGACCAACCCGGAAGTGAGCTCGGTCCGCGATTCCGATCGCATTATCGGCCTGCTCGACTCCAGGACGATGAAAGCCGAGCAAGGTGAATCGATTGCCAAACACGTCCTCGTCACGCGCTATGACGCTGCCCGCGCTGCCCGCGGCGAGATGCTCAGCATTGATGACGTTCTCGAGATCCTGTCCACGCCTCTGCTGGGAATAATTCCCGAGAGCCAGGACGTGCTGCGCGCATCCAATGTGGGCGCGCCGGTTACGCTCAGCGAAAACACCAACCCCGCCGCACGCGCCTATATCGACGCGGCAAGAAGACTCGAGGGCGAGGACCTGCCGGTCGTTCTGCCTTTCGAGCGGAGGGGCCTCCTCGACCGGCTGTTGGGAAGGAGGGCAGCATGAACCTGCTCGATATCTTCAAGCGCCGCGGCAGCGCGCCCGTGGCGCGCGAGCGCTTGCAACTGCTGTTGGCTTACGAGCGTCGAAGCCGCAACCAGCCCGATCTCGTCTCCGTGTTGCGCGAGGAGATCATGGCGGTGATCGCCCGGCATGTTCAGGTCGACCAGGATTTCCTGCAGGTGAGCATGGATCACGGCGAAACGACGTCGAGATTGGAGATCGACATCCAGATCCCCAACAAGATCGCAATGCCCATGGCCGCGGCGTTCTAGCGGAATCCTCCAGTCAGGGCTCGCGTCGGCTGCTGCCGAGGTTGCGGCGCCGTGATTGGCGTGTTCGACCCGGTCGCCACGGGCAAGTCACGCAATAACCACTGCAACCACCGCCTCACCAAAACCCCGCGGCCGTTTCCAGCCGCGGGGGCGCCTTGGGAGGGCCTTTCGAAACCCGTGGTCAAATGTTGGCGAGCAATTCGTTGACGCGGCTTTCCATGTCGGCAAGGGCGGTGTCGACGTCCTTCTGGCCACTGATTGCTGCACTCATCTCTTCGCCGATAATGTCCTGGATCGCAAACTGGCGCTGTACGGCCGACGGCAGCGGCTTGCCGAGGTCGGCGACCGCAGAGATCGTGTTGCGATGCGGCAGGGCCTTGAAGGCGTCCGAGGTGATGACGGCCTTGTAGGCGGGCAGGTGACCGGTGCGCGACCACTCAAAGTCGTTGTCGGCGAAGAACTTCAGGAATTTGCCGATGGCCGCGATCTGTTCAGGCGTGCGGTCTTTCTGCGACACGGCCCAGGTGTGGCCGTCGGCATATTGCGCGTGGGTGCCGCCAAACAGCTGCGGATACGGATAAACCGCATAGCCGCCCTTGTTGAGCGCCGTACCCTTGGTTTCGGACTGGGCGTTGTAATCGCCGACCACCCAGGTGCCGTTGAGGTGGACGCCACCCTCGCCGGCAAGGAAGGCATTGATCGAGCCGCCATAATCGAGGTCCTTGGTGGTGTAGCCCTTCTCGAAGATCGCCTTGTACATCTCGACGACCTTCTTGGCTTCCGGCGTATTCAACTTCACATGCTTCGGATCGGCAAAGAAATCGGAATCCTGCTGGAAAAGATAAGTGTAGAGATTGCGTGTGTAGAGCGCAGTCTCATTGGTCAGGTTCTGGACGAAATAAGGCTTGCCCGTCTTCTGCTTGAACTGTTCGGCCTGGGCGAGCAGTTCCTCGGGCGACTTTGGAAAAATCGGCGTGCCGTCGGCACTGACGAGGCCGGCTTGTTTGAAAAGATCCATGTTGACATGATAGAGCATCGTCCAGCTGTCGATCGGCAGGCCATAGATCTTGCTGTCTTTGGTGGCGCCATTGCGCGCCGCGTCGGTGAAGGCGTCGGGTGTCACGCCGACTGACTTCAAGAGATCGTCGAGCGGCATCAACAGGCCCTTCGACTGATAATCCGACAGTACGGATTCATGGATCGTGACGATGTCCGGAGCGTCGCCTGAAGCGAACTGCGCGGTCAGCTGATCGTAGCCGGGCCATTCCACGGTGGTGACGTTGACGTGGACATCGGGATTGTCGGCGTTGAACTTGTTGATCAGCGAGGTGATGATTCCGCATTCGCCAACGGCTTTGGTGGGATCGGTGTTGGTGCCGAAATCGGCATCGCAGGCGCCGAAAAAGCGCTGCACGCTCAGTTCCGTGGCCGCGAAGCTTGGATTTGCGAGCATCATTGCGCCCGCAGAGACTGCGGCAAACAGCATTTTCTTCAGTTTCATATCAGTTCCTCCTACTGAGTTTCCGCCGCTCCACCCTGGATTGGCCTTCGTGCTTCAATCGCTGCGCATTCCCCCCGGCCGTCAGGCAATCTTCGTTATCTCACCGCAGCGCCGGAGACCGCCGTGACGATGTATTTCTGGAAAAACAGGTAGACGATCAGGATCGGTGCACCGGCAAACACCGCCTGCGCCATCAGGAAGCCGATGCCTTCGGACTGGGCGAAGTTGGTCTGCGTCGAGGCCATGCCGACCGTCAGCGTGAACATGTCCTTCCTCGTTGCCGAAATCAGCGGCCAGAAATAATCGTTCCACGCGCCGAGAAAGGTAAAGATGCCGAGCGTTGCCTGCGCAGGCAGCGTGAGCGGCAGAAGCACCTTCCAGAAAATCCTGAGCCGGCTGGCGTTATCGAGCATGGCGGCTTCGTCCAACTCCTTCGGGATGGCTTTGAAATACTGGGTCATCAGGAAGACGCCGAACGGAGCCGAAAGGCCCGGCAGAATGAGCCCTTGATAGGTGTTGTGGAACTTCAGCATGCTGAAGATCTGGTGACGGGCGACGAGCACGGCCTGCTCCGGGACCGCCAGGCCGAACAGCACGATCACGAACAGCACGTCTCGGCCGGGGAAATTCAGCCGTGCAAAGCCGTAGCCGGCGAGCGACGACAGGATCAAGGTGCCGAGCGTCAATCCGCCCGAGACGATGATGCTGTTGCGCACCCAGATGAACACCGACGAGGTGCCGACCGTGTTGATGTAGTTCTTCAGCGTATAGGGCGCGTGAAACACCGAATTCGGATCTGCCATCAGCTCCGCATTGTCCTTGAGTGACAGGCCGATGACCCACAGAACCGGCGCGATCATGACGATCGAAAGCAGGAGGACCAGGGCCAATAACAAATGGTCGCCAAATGCCCGTCCCTTGATGGAAGCGGCTGGAGCGCTCATGCCTGGTCTCCCCTGCTGCGTGTCACCAGGTACTGGGCCATGGCCGCGATCAGGATGAGGATGAACAGGATTTCCGATGCAGCGGCGCCCAGGCCGAGATCCCAGCGGCGGAATGCGGTGTCGTAGATGTAGAGCACGATCGGCTTGGTCAGGTTGTTCGGACCGCCCCGCGTCATCAGCCAAGCCTGGCCGAACAGCTGGAATTGCAGCACGATCTGGATAATGATCACCAGGATGAAGGTCCGCTTGATCGACGGCAGCGTGATCGAGCGTAGCGTCTGCCAGCGATTGGCATTGTCCAGCGCCGCCGCCTCGTAGATATCCTGCGGAATCTGCTGGAGCGCCGAGAGAAAGAGCATCATCGGCAGGCCGATGCACCACCAGATGGTGGCAATGGCGATGCCGACCATCGCCAGGTTGGGATCGGAAATGAAAGCCGGCGCGGTCGCGCCGAACCATCCGTAGATCGTCGACAACAGGCCGACATTCGGAATGAAGACGATGCGCCAGATCAGCGTGACGATGGTGACCGACAGCACCGACGAGGAAAAGAACAGCGTCCGCAAAACCGCAGCAGTGCGCGTCCGGCGATTGAGGCAAAGCGCCAGGAAAAGACCGATCAGCGCCAGCGTCGGCACCGTCAGCAGCACGAAGTAGAAGGTGTTCCAGATCGATTGCAGGAAGACCTTGTCGTGATACAGCCTGACGTAATTGCCGAAACCGACAAAATTTCCGGACGAGAACGTGTCGGCCTTGTGGAAACTCAGCCACATCCCCCAGAGCAGCGGGAAGAGCAGCAGCGTCGTGAAGAAGAACAAGAATGGCGCAACGAAAATGAAGTTTCGCCATTGCGGCGCATAGATGTCGGCGGTCGGCGTTCTGGCGCCGACAGCAAGCGTCGCGGTCGGGGACATCGCCAGCCGGTCAACCATCTCAGGCCTCCCTCGCATGCCAGGCGCGGCCGGTCTCATTGAACAGATGCGATTTCTGGCCGTCGAAGGCGAGCCCGATCCTGTCGCCGACGGCGACGCGACTGTTGCCGGCATCGGAACCGACTATCTGCTGGCCATCGCCCAGCCGCGCGTAGATCAGGGTGCGTTCGCCGAGCCGCTCGAGCACATCGACCACGCCATCGGCATTGCCCTGTCCGGCGGCAACGATACGGACGTCTTCCGAACGGATGCCGAAAGTGTACTTGCCATCGGTCAATTGGCTGGAGGCGATCTCGGTCTGCACCGAGATGCCGTCCGCAAACCTGGCCGTGGCGTTCTCGCCGGATTTGTTGAGCGTCGCATGAACGAAGTTCATCGCCGGCGCACCGACGAACCCTGCGACGAATTTGGTCGCCGGACGCTCGTAGATCTCCATCGGAGTGCCGATCTGATCGATCTTGCGATTGTTCATGACGACGATGCGGTCGGCGAGCGTCATTGCCTCGACCTGGTCGTGGGTGACGAAGATCATCGTCGACTGCAGGCGCTGATGAAGCTGGGCAAGTTCGATGCGGGTGCGGGTGCGCAACGCCGCATCGAGATTGGAGAGCGGCTCGTCGAACAGGAACGCCTTCGGCTCCTTGACGATCGCACGGCCGATGGCGACGCGCTGGCGCTGACCGCCGGAGAGCTGGCCCGGCTTGCGATCGAGCAAATGCGGCATTTCGAGGATGCGGGCGGCTTCGTTGATGCGCGCCTCGATGACCTTGCCTGGAACGCCGATATTCGCAAGCCCGAAGGCCATGTTGGCGCGCACCGTCATATGCGGATAAAGCGCATAGGACTGGAACACCATGGCAATGCCGCGCTTGCCCGGCGGCAGATGATCGATGCGCTCATTGTTGATGGCAATCTCGCCGCTATCGACAGCTTCGAGACCGGCAATCATTCGAAGAAGCGTCGATTTTCCGCAACCGGACGGCCCCAGGAACACGATGAATTCGCGTGCCCTTATGGAGAGCGACAGATGATCCAGCACCGTCATGGCACCGAACTGCTTGCTCACGTTTCTGATCTCGATATCGGCCGTCACGTCGACGCTCCTCCTCAGCGCTTGCGCTTGTCTCGATGATCCGCCTGAACTCAGAGCCTCAGGCGAATGACCTGGTAGGAATAGGCCGGCAGCGACAGGCTCAGCTTGCCGCCGGCGAGTGAGGCGCCCTCACCCTTCCTTGGGCCGACATTGCCTGGGTTCTCGGCCGAATTGACGGCTTTCAGATCGGCGTGCGCCACGACCCGGTGATCGACGATTTCCGCTTCGCCGAAGCCGGTGAGGTCGACCACTGTTTCGATTGCCTCGCTCGAATGGCGGTTGACGGCGAAGAAGGTGACGTGGCCGGTCTTCGTGTCGTGCACGCCGGCAATGTCGACGTAGGCGACGTCGCCCGCAACGGTGGATTTATAGGTCGGGCTTTCCACCTTGAGATCCAGCGCATTGCCGCGGCCGTAGTTAGAAGCAAACAGATAGGGATAAAAAATCGTCTGCCGCCATGCCGGGCCATTCGGAACGGTCATGATCGGCGCGATGACGTTGACCAGTTGTGCCAGGCAGGCGATCTTGACGACATCGGAACGGCGGATGAAGGTGTTGAGGATCAGGCCGACCTGCAGCACATCCTCGAAATTATAGATGTCTTCGAGCAACGGCGGGGCGAATGGCCAGCCGTCGCTGCCGCCGAGGATTTTCTTGTCCTGCTCCTTGGAATGGTACCAGACGTTCCATTCGTCGAACGAGATGTAGACCTGCTTGTTGGAGCGCTTCTTGGCCTTGATATAGTCGATGACGCCGGCGACCGAGACAATGTAGTCGTCGAGCTTTTCGCTCATGGCGAGATAGTTCGAAGCGTCGTTGGCTTCGTTGTCGAAATACATGTGCAGCGAGATGTAGTCGACCTCGTTGTAGGTATGGTCGAGAACCGTCGCTTCCCATTCAGGGTAGGTCGGCATCTTGGCATTCGAAGAGCCGCAGACCACCAACTCGAGCGACTTGGAGAAGGCGCGCATTGCCTTGGCCGTCTCATGCGCTAAGCGGCCATACTCGTCCGCGGTCTTGTGGCCGATCTGCCAGGGGCCGTCCATTTCATTGCCGAGGCACCAGAGCTTGACGTCGAAGGGCTCCTTGCGGCCATTGGCGATGCGCTTGTCGCTCCATGTACTGCCGCCGGGATGGTTGGCGTACTCCAGAAGGTTGCGGGCTTCGTCAAGGCCGCGCGAGCCGAGATTGACGGCAAGCATCATCTCGGTGTTGGCGGAGGTGCACCAATCGGCAAATTCGTGCAGGCCGACTTCGTTGCTTTCCGACGTATGCCAGGCGAGGTCGAGCCGCACCGGGCGCTCTTCCTTGGGGCCGATGCCGTCTTCCCAATTGTAGGCGGAGACGAAATTGCCGCCGGGATAGCGGACGATCGGAACATTAAGTTCTCTGACGAGATCGATGACGTCCTGACGCATGCCATTGGCATCCGCCGTCGGATGGCCTGGCTCGTAGATGCCGGTATAAACTGCCCGCCCGAGATGCTCGATGAAGGATCCGTAGAGCCTCGGATCGATTTCCGAGACAACATAATGCGGATGTGCCGTAACGGCTGCCTTCATGCATTCCTCCCATCGATATCACAAATGATGATTTAAATCATCTTGCCCGATATCAAAGAGCAATTGGCAGCTCTTCGTCAAGCCAAAATAGCCAAAAGTAGGACAATTAGACGAAGGTTTTGGCTCAGCAGAAAGCCAGTTCATTGAAATTGCTGCGTTATCTTCAGAACCCGGTTTCATGATATCAACCAGTTTTGATCCGGAGCAGGATGTCCTGATCGTAATTTCCAAAGCCCTTGCCGAAAATGTTGATCCCGCCGGGGCGCTTGGCGTCGTCCTTGACGCCGATACGGACGCGGATTGAATGATGGCTCTTCAGATCGAGTGCGGCGAGGCCGGTTTCGGAAATCCTGAGGCCGTCGACATAGGTGCCGTCATTGGCAATTCGCCAGTTCTTGAGCTTGCCGTATTGCGAACCCTTGAGTTTCCACCAGGACGGCGTGAAGACGCCGCGCTTGTCGCCGAAATCCCCCGGCGACGTCCAGGTGCCGACATCGACGCCATTGATCGTCAGCGTGATGTCCGAGGGCCAATCGGCGCTGGTGCCCGGCACTTCCGAAGACAGCTCTATCGCCACTTCGAGCTCGGTGATCTCGGCATTGGCGAGCTTGGCATTATTGGGAAACTGGTATTCGACAAAACCGCGGGTGAACCACAACAGCCCGGCTTTCATACGATCCGGATCGAGGAAAGTGTTCGGTACATCGAGCAAGCCGATGATGCCGTCCGGCGAACAAAGGCCGCAGGGCGCGGTAACCTCGAAGCCGGTGTAAAGCCCGATCGGCATCGACACTTCGATCGCGTCGTTCTTGACCGCACGATATTCGCTCTTGAACACGACGAGCACTTCTTCGGCCGTCGGATAACAGATTTTCTGGCTGCCTTTCTTCGCTTTCAGGTTCTCGGTGCGGATCAGCCCCGCATCCTCCAGCACCTGGATGTTGGTCGAGACGGTCGACTGCGGCAGCGACAGCACGGCGGCGATTTCGTTGACATTCATCGGCCCCTTCTCATGCAGCAGTTTCAGCATTGAGATACGCGCCGAGGAGGCAAGCCCCTTGAGCACGGCAATGCCTTCCTCAGGTTCAATCACCAGAAAATTGCGACTCATGAAATGCCCGGGCCCATGCCAAATCTATATCCGAAATTATCCTGTATATCGGGATATCTGATTTAATCAATGCGCAGGCGAACCCGAGCAATTTGTTAAATCCAGCAGGGCGACGGTCGCGCGGTGGCCCTGCACAGAATTTGTGCAGGAGCCATATGCAGAGTGGACACCTGAACGCCGATCGCCCAATCTAGTCCGGAGCCGAGCCCGGTGATGGCGGCTTGGACATGAAGTGGTTGGACGGGTCGTGACCAAAGGGTGGAAATTATATGATCAGCGACTGGCCTGGGTCCTCGTCGCGCCCGTGCTTTTGCTGCTTACCCTGTTTCTGCTGCTGCCGATCGCGATGATGACTGTCTACACGTTTTTCACCTTCGTTACCGCTGGGGTGGAGTCGGCGGTGCTGACCTTCGACAACTGGAAGGAATTCCTCACCGACAGCTACTATCACGGCTTTCTTTGGAAGACCGTTCGCGTCGGCGCCATCACCGCTGTGATCTGCGCGATCCTTGGCTATTTCCCCGCCTATTTCATCTGGGCCACGACTTTCAAGCACAAATGGCTGCTGCTGTTGCTGCTCATCGTGCCGTTCTGGATCAGCTTCACCATCCGGACATTCTCGTGGATCCATATTCTCGGCGAACAGGGGCTGATCAACGTCGTGCTCATCCGGCTGGGGGTCATCAACGAGCCGTTGCCGATGCTCTACACCGAGGGCGCCGTCATCATGGGGCTGCTGCATTTTCTGCTGCCCTACATGATCCTGAACGTCTATGTCAGCCTGGAGGGCATCGACCGCACCTTGATCGCCGCCGCCCGCTCGATGGGCTGCACCAGCGCACAGGCGTTCCGCGAAGTGACCCTGCCGCTGTCGATTCCGGGGCTGGGCGCCGGACTGTTGCTCTGCTTCGTGCTGGCGGCCGGCTCCTATGTGACGCCGCAATTGCTCGGGGGAAGCCGCGACGCGCTGTTCGGCAACCTGATCTACGACACCATCATGGGGCAGCTCAACTGGCCGATGGGCGCCACGCTTTCCATCGTCCTGTTCGTTCTGCTCGGTGCGGCCGCGGCCGCCTACAGCCGCTATATGGGCCTGTCGCAGATCATGAAGGGTCTCAGTGCATGAGAGCGGAGCATCCCGATCGCGAAGGCAGATGGGCGTGGCGGCTAACCGGCGCGATCACGGTGTGCGTCTATGTCTTCATGTTCGCCCCGATCCTCGCCACGGTCGTGCTTTCCTTCAACGCCTCGATGTTTGGCGGCTTTCCCCTCACCGGCTTCAGCCTGCGCTGGTACGAGAAGCTGCTCACCAACGGGCCGGTCCTCGATGCCTTCCGGACATCGATGTGGATTGCCCTGGTGACGGCAACGGTGACGACGCTGCTCGGCATCATGGCGGCATTGGCGCTGGTGCGCTTCGAGTTCCGTGGCAAGCAGGCGATCAACACGCTTGTCATTCTTCCCGCGCTGGTCCCCGAGACGATACTGGGCGTCGGCCTGCTGGTCATGATCAAAGCCGTCGACCAACCGCGCAGCATGACGCTTCTGGTGCTCGGCCACATTCTGCTCACGCTCCCCTACGTGGTGCTGATCGTTCAGGCGCGCATGGTCGGCATTAAACGTTCCTATGAGGAGGCGGCACTGTCGCTCGGGGCGCCGCGTGTGTCGACATTCCGCGAGATCACGCTGCCGCTGCTCATTCCCGCAGTGCTTGCCAGCGTGCTGCTCGCCTTCACCATCTCGTTCGACAACACCTCGGCCAGCCTGTTCTGGCGACCGGCGGGCGTCGAGACCATGCCGACGCAAATCCTCTCGATGCTGAAGATCTCGATCAGCCCCGAGGTGAACGCGCTGGGCACTGTCATGATCCTTTTGACGGTCGGCATTCCCTTGGCTGGTGGGCTCATCCTGCAAAGCCTCACCTGGTTCAAGGCAGGCAAGTGAAAATGAAAATGGGAGAATGAAAATGAAACTGACAACCACCAAACGACTGGAACGGCTCAACGAACGCTATGCCAATGGCGACATCAGCCGGCGATCATTCCTGACGCTGACGGCCGCCGCTGCCGCCGCCACCGGGCTTTCCATGCCCTGGATGGGACGCGCGCTGGCCGCGGTTTCGGAAGTGCGCTTCGACGGATGGGGCGGCGTGGTGCAGGAGGCGATCGATAAGTACGCGTTCCAGCCCTACACCGCCAAGTCCAAGGTCAAGGTCGTCCAGGGCACCTTTGGCGACGAGAACGAGATCATCACCAAGATCAAGACGTCGAAGCCGGGCGACTTCCAGATCGTCCATTCTTCCGGCGTCAACTACTACATCAAATACGTCAATGGCGGCTTCAACTCGGAGATCAACGAGGCGAACATTCCGAACATGGCGAATGTGCTGACCGCCATGATCGAGCCGTTCCGCAAGATCACGCCGAAGCTGTCGGCAGTGCCATATGATTACGGCACCACCGGCATCGCCTACAACAACAAGGTCATCTCGCCGGAGGAAGCCAAGGAAAAGGGCGCCAACCTGCTTACCGACAAGAAATATGCCGGCAAGGTCGGCGGCTACGCCGATATGACGACGCGCGTCTGGTATGCGGCGCTGCAGACGAAACAGGACCCCAACAACATCCAGGACATGGATGCGGTCTGGGCCAAGGTTCGCGAGACCCGCGACCTGGCCAAGAAGTTCTGGAGTTCCGGCGCGGAACTGATGGACCTCCTGTCGCGCAACGAAATCGTCGTTACCGATGCCTGGTCCGGACGCGTCGCCGCCCTGCAGCAGCAGGGCCAACCGATCGGCTATCTCGACCCCGCCGGCTCATACGCATGGATGGAGGACATGCTGGTGCTCAAGGGATCGCCGATGGCCGAATGCGAGGAACTGATCAACTTCATGCTGGATCCGGCCACGTCGATCGCTGTCGCCGAAGGCCAGAATTATCCACCCTCGCTTGATCCGACCAAGGTGAAGCTGACCGACAAGATCGCAGCGCTTCCGGCCTTCGACCCGACCGGATCGATGAAGTCGCTGACCTTCGCCGATCCGCTCTACTGGGCGAAGAACGAAGACGCCTGGACCAAGCAATGGGACAGGGTGTCGAAAGGTGCATGACGATAACAGCCACGATCAGCCCCGGCCGGCATCGGCCGGGGCTGATCGCGACCCGCTCGCTCGGGGCGAAAGCCAGCCGACAGGAAAGCCTGCGGTCGAGTTTCGCGACATCGATATTTTCTACGGCAAGTTCGCCGCCGTGCGCGATTTTTCACTGGCGATCCGCAAGGGCAGTTTCGTCACCTTGCTGGGGCCGTCCGGATGCGGCAAGACCACGATCCTGCGATCGATCGCCGGCCTGGTGGATATCACCAGCGGGCAGATCTCGATCGGCGGAAAGCGCGTCGACGACATCCCGATCTACAAGCGCAACATCGGCCTGGTGTTCCAGAACTACGCGCTCTTTCCACACAAGAACGTCTTCGACAACGTCGCATTCGGGCTGAAATACCGGAACGTGCCGAAACCGGAAATCGTGCGCCGGGTCAAGAAGGCGCTGGATATGGTGCGGCTGCCCGGCAGTGAGACAAAGCTGCCGTCACAGCTCTCGGGCGGCCAGCAGCAACGCATCGCACTGGCCCGCGCCATCGTCTTCGAACCGGAAGTGCTGCTGCTAGACGAGCCCTTGTCGGCGCTCGACGCCAATATGCGCGAGGACATGCGCGTCGAGATCAAGAAAATCCAGCGGGAGACGGGCATCACCGCCATCTTTGTGACGCACGACCAGGAAGAAGCCTTGTCGATGTCCGACCGCATCGTCGTGATGAACGCCGGCCTGATCGAGCAGATCGGTTCCCCGGCGCAGGTCTACGACCAGCCGGCCACCGCATTCGTCGCCAATTTCCTGGGTAAGGCCAACATGCTGCCCGGCAGCGTGACGGCGATGGACGGCAACATGGCAACGATCGCGCTGGCCAGCGGCCATGTCGTAAAGGCGGCCGCACCGAAGGCGCTCACGGCCGGCAGCGCGATCACCGTCGTCGTTCGCCCGCAGAAGCTTACCGTCGGCACCGCCGGTGCTGCCAACAGGCTGGCGGGACGGATAGTCTCGACCTCCTATCTCGGCGGCAATGCGGTCTACGAGATCGACATCGGCGCTGGCACGCCGGTGCGCGCCAACACACTGATCGACGGCCAGCCGCTGCGTGAGGGCGAAACGGTCGATGTCTGCTTCGACCCGCTGAGCTGCGTGCTTCTCGACGCGCAAGGCGTAAGCATCGCGTAGCGAGGCGGCGCTGAGCCATTTCAGTCTTTCGCGTCACCTTTTGGCCCGAGAAACCGCGCATAGACCTCACCGACAATACCGCGCCGGAAAACCAGCACACAGACCATGAAGGTCAGGCCGGTGGCGATGGTCACCGGAAAATTCGAGGTGGCGAGCGTGTTTTCCAGGCCGACGACCAGACTGGCGCCGATGATCGGCCCGACCATGGTGCCAATGCCGCCGAGGAGCGTCATCAGGATCACCTCGCCCGACATCTGCCAGGTGACGTCGGTGAGCGTGGCAAACTGGAAAACAATCGCCTTGAGCGCGCCGGCCAGCCCGGCCAATGTTGCCGACATGACGAAAGCCGCCAGCTTGTAGTTGGCGACGGAATAGCCAAGCGAAATCGCCCGGCTCTCGTTTTCGCGGATGGAACGCAGGATCATGCCGAAAGGCGAGTTGATGATGCGCCAGATGGCGAACACGCCGATCAGGAAGACCGCCAGAACGAAATAGTAGATGTTCATCGAGACGTTCAGGTCGAGCATTCCAAACAGCCTGCCGCGCGGCACGCCCTGGATGCCGTCCTCACCTCCGGTGAACGGCGCCTGCACGCAGAAAAAGAAGAACATCTGCGACAGCGCCAGCGTGATCATGGCGAAATAGATGCCTTGCCGGCGGATGGCAAAGAAGCCCATCACAAGGCCAAGCAGCGCGGCACCCAGGACGCCGAGCAGGATGCCCGCTTCCGGCGGCCAGCCCCAGACCTTGACCGCATATGCGCTGAAGTAGGCCGCCCCGCCGAAGAACGTCGCATGGCCGAAGGACAACAACCCGGTGTAGCCGAGCAGAAGGTTGAACGCGCAGGCAAACAGCGCAAAGCACAGCATTTTCATCAGGAAGATCGGATAGACGAAGAAAGGCGCCACCAGCAGCGCCAGGATGCCGAGCCCCACCAGCGTCCATTCAAGCCATACCGAACTTTTGGCGCGCGTCTCGCGAAGTGAGAGTTCGGCCATCTCAGACGTCCCTTCCGAAAAGACCGGCGGGCCGGACCAGAAGCACGATCGCCATGATGACGAAGACCACCAGATTGGAGGCTTCGGGATAGAAAACCTTGGTCAGGCCTTCGGCGAGCCCAAGCATGTAACCGGTAACGATCGCCCCGAGGATCGATCCCATGCCGCCGACCACGACAACGGCGAACACGACGATGATGAGGTCAGATCCCATCAGCGGGCTTACCTGATAGATCGGCGCGGCGAGAACGCCGGCGAGACCGGCAAGAGCGCAGCCGAGGCCGTAGGTAAGGGTCAGCAGCAACGGCACGTTGACGCCGAAAGCCTGGACCAGGCGGGGGTTCTCCGTTGCCGCGCGCAGATAGGAGCCCAGCTTGGTCTTCTCGATCAGCACCCAGGTGCCGAAACAGACGATCATCGAGGCGACCACCACCCAGCCGCGGTAATTTGGCAGGAACATGAAGCCGAGATTGGTGCCGCCGGACAGCAGCGGCGGCACGGAATAAGGACTTCCCGATACCCCATAGTAGTACCGGAACACGCCTTCGAGCACGAGCGCGAGGCCAAAGGTGAAAAGTAGACCGTAAAGCGGGTCGATATCGTAAAGCCGCGACAGCGCCAGGCGCTCGACCACGACACCGAAGCCGCCGACGATCAGCGGCGATAGGATCAGAGCCGGCCAATAGCCGATGCCGAACCGGGTGAGCAGCAGATAGCCGATGAAGGCGCCGAGCATATAGAGCGCGCCGTGAGCGAAATTGATCACGCGCAACAGGCCGAATATGACAGCTAGGCCCAGGCTCAACATGGCGTAGAAAGAGCCGTTGATGAGGCCGACCAGCAATTGGCCGAGGAATGCCTGAACGGGTATTCCGAAGATCATAGTCATGGCGCCATCATACACCCAGCACTTCATGCAGCAGCGTCATGCGATCAGGCAGTTCGCCGACCGGAAAGCCCGACACCACCTTGCCGTGCTCCATCAGATAGAAACGATCGGTGACACGGCTGGCAAAGCGGAAATTCTGCTCGACCAGCAGGATTGTCATGCCGCGCTTTTTCATCGTCGCCAGCAGATCGCCGATGCGCTGCACGATAACGGGAGCCAGTCCCTCGGTCGGTTCATCGAGAAGCAGCATTTTCACGCCGGTCCGCAGCATGCGCGCGATCGCCAGCATCTGCTGTTCGCCGCCCGACAGCCTGGTGCCGGGGCTGTTGCGGCGCTCCTTCAGATTGGGGAAGAGATCGAATATTTCCTCCACGCTCATGCCGCCCTCGGCTACGATCGGCGGCAGGACCAGATTCTCGTCCACCGTCAGCGTCGCGAAGATGCCGCGTTCCTCCGGCACCAGGCCAAGGCCTTGATGCGCCGTCCGGTGCAGTGGCAGGCGCATCAGATCCTTGCCGTCGAAAGCGATCTGGCCGGTCCGCTGGCGGATCAGCCCGATGATGGCGCGCAATGTCGTGGTCTTGCCGACGCCGTTGCGGCCCAGCAATGTCACCGTTTCACCTGGAAAGACCTCCAGATCGACGCCGTGAAGCGCGTGGCTTTCGCCATACCAGGCGTTGAGGCCGCGGACTGCAAGAAGAGGCGCGGCGTCACTCATCGGCGGTGCCCATATAGGCGATCCTCACCCGTTCGTCGCGACTGACCGTGGCATAGTCGCCGGCGGCAAGGATTTCGCCGCGCTGCATGACGGTTATCCAGTCGCAAAGATCGGCTACAACAGTCAGATTGTGCTCGACCATCAGCACGGCGCGATCCTTGGCGACCGAGCGGATGATGTCTGAAACCGTGCGCACATCCTCATGCCCCATGCCGGCCATCGGCTCGTCGAGCAGCAGCACTTTCGGATCGAGGGCCAGCGTCGTGGCGATCTCGAGCACGCGTTTCCTGCCATAGGAGAGATCGGCGGCGGGCCTGTTCTTGGCATCGTCGAGGCCGACAGACCGCAAAAGCTCCTCGGCGCGCGGCGTCAATCGATCGAGCGCTGCCAGCGAGCGCCAGAACTGAACGCTGAGCCCGCCCGGCCGCTGCAATGCAACGCGCACATTGTCGAGCACGCTGAGATGCGGAAACACCGCCGATATCTGGAACGAGCGCACCAGGCCCATCCGCGCGACCTTGGCCGGCGACGTGCGGGTGATGTCGTGGCCGAGCAGTTCGATCCTGCCGCTCGTCGGCGGCAGGAACTTGGTAAGCAGGTTGAAGACGGTGGTCTTGCCGGCGCCGTTGGGCCCGATCAGCGCGTGGATGTTGCCATGGTAGAGGTCGAGATCGACATTCCTGACCGCGACGAAACCGGCGAAGTCGCGCCGCAGGCCCCGGGCGGAAAGCACCACCCGCGGCCCATTCGGTTCGGGCGGCGCCATCGGCCCGCCAATCACTCGCTGGCCGTAGGACAGCCGCTTTCCTTGGGGCTCAGGAACGCCTCGTTACCGGGGATCGTGGCAAGGGGTTTGTAATAGTCCCATTCCTTGGTGCTCTCGCTCGGCGACTTGACCTGATAAAGATACATATCGTGGACCATGTTGCCGTCGGACTGCACTTTGCCGTTCGCCGTAAAGACGTCGTTCACCGGCATCGAATGCAATTCCTTGGCGACAGCTTCAGTCGCGTCGGTGCCGGCCTTGTCGATCGCCTTCAGATACTGCGTCACTGCCGAGTAGGTGGCGACCTGGATCATGTTCGGCATGCGGTTGGTGCGCTTGAAAAACTGCTGGGCGAACTCGCGGCTCTTGTCATCGCGATCCCAGTAGAAGCCTTCGGTCAGCACCACGCCTTGCGCTGCCTCGAGGCCGAGCCCATGCATCTCGGCCAGCGTGAACAGAAGCGCTGCAAGCCGCTGACCGCCCTGCACGATACCGAACTCGGCCGCCTGCTTGATCGAGTTGGAGGTGTCGAGGCCGGCGTTCGCCAGCCCGACGACCTTGGCGCCCGACGATTGCGCCTGCAGCAGGAAGGATGAATAATCGGTCGAGCCGAGCGGATAGCGCACCTCGCCAACCACCTTGCCGCCATGGCTCTCGACGAAGTTGGCGGTCTGCTCCTTGAGCGAATAGCCGAATGCATAATCGACGGTGACGAAGAACCAGCTGTCGCCGCCTTGCTGGACAAGAGCGCCACCGGTTCCTACCGCCTGCGAATGCGTGTCATAGGCCCAGTGGAAGCCATAGGGCGAGCATTGTTTGCCGGTCAGCTCGGTGGTCGCGGCGCCGGTGACGATGTCGATTTTCTTCTTTTCCTTGGAAATCCCCTGGACGGCCAGCGCCACCGAGGAGGTGGTCAGTTCCATGATGGAATCGACCTGTTCGGTATCATACCACTGCCGCGCAATGTTGGAGGCGATGTCCGGCTTGTTCTGGTGGTCGGCGCTGACGATCTCGATCGGCGCGCCTTGTACCTTGCCGCCGAAATCCTCGACCGCCATCTTGGCGGCCTCGACCGACCACTTGCCGCCGAAATCGGCATAGACGCCCGACTGGTCGTTGAGAATGCCGATCTTGACCTTGCCGTCAGAAATCTCGGCGGCTGCGGCAGGCATCGCAGTCGCTGCAAGAAGCGCGGCCGAGGCCAGGTACGATATCTTCATTGGTGACTTCCTCCCTTATGGTCGACAACCGAGCAACATGTCGGCGGCTGCCTGCTGCGGCACGAAGAGTGGCCTCCCATATTCCGTCCTCTCCGGCGGAAAATCGCAGCGCTGTACGGCCGCCTATGCCCGTCCCTCAAATCGTAGCATCGCGCGGCAACGCGAGAACAGTTACTTTAGTATTAGGCTCGCGGTGCCCATGCCGCGGACGTCGAAGCGCAACATAGGGCCGGATCGTGCAGGGTCCAGATGGCGTCTGATCTCTCTGAAGCCGACGTGCCGTGATGAAATCCCGGCCCGAGCGGTCGTGATCAGATGATGCAGCTGAACGAGAAACGTGTGTTCTCAACCGCCGGCTGGATGATGGCATGCAACCAGGCGGCCATCGCCGATGCTTTGAAGAAGCGGACGCTCGCTGCGGCAGAGGGAGGTGGCGGCTGGGCAGCGGGTGTGGAACCGGCATCCCGAAGGTGGGTTCATCGGGCTGGGCAGGTCGCCCTTGAGTACCAACCGCCCGCGCCGCGCCCGGTCGATGCTGGGTATCGGAACGGCGGAACGCAGCGCCGCGGTGTAATGATGTCTGGGCGCCGCAAAGACCTCGTCGGTCGGCCCACTCTCCACGATCGATCCCAGATACATTACCGCCACACGGCTCGAGATCTGACGCACCACGGAAAGGTCGTGAGCGATGAACACATAGGTCAGGTTGAACTCCTCGCGCAGATCGGCGAGCAGATTGACGATCTGCGCCTGGATCGACACGTCGAGCGCCGAGACCGGCTCGTCGGCCACGATCAGCCGTGGCCGCAGCGCCAGCGCACGGGCGATGCCGATACGCTGGCGCTGGCCGCCGGAGAATTCGTGCGGATAGCGCGATGCGTGCTGGGGCGACAAGTCGACCCGGCGCAGAAGGTCGGCCACGCGGTCCGCCATTTCCGATGCCGAGAGGCGTTCATGGATACGGAATGGATCGGCCAGCAGATCGCCGACCCGCCGGCGCGGATTGAGCGAAGCGCTGGGATCCTGAAAGACCATCTGCATCTGCCGCCGCAACGGACGAAGCTGGCGCTGGGAGGCATCGCTGATGTCGCGGCCCTCGAATTCCAGCGACCCCGAGCTGATTTCGGTCAGACGCACCAGACACCGGCCAAGCGTGGATTTGCCGCAACCGGACTCACCGACGATGCCGAGCGTTTCCCCGGGCCAGATGTCGAGAGACACCTTATCGACCGCATGTACGGTCCGGCGCTGTGCCGGGAAGATCGAGCGGCCGACGCTATAACGTTTCGACAGATCGCCGGCGCGAAGCAGCGGGCGCGGCACGGCATTCATCGTTGCATCTCCACGCCGCCAGCCTTCTGGACAGCGAATTGTTTGCGCGTGGACTCCGGCAACACGCAGGCGGCGCGATGGCTCTCGCCTTGCATGATCGGCAGCTGGACCAGACAGGCGTCGTGGCGAAAGGCACACCGGGGGCCGAAGGCGCAGCCTTTCGGCAGGTTGGAGAGCGAGGGCGGAATCCCCGGGATAGCGGCAAGCCGGGCCGGACGTGGTCCCTCCATCGGCGGGATCGAGCCGAACAAGCCCCATGTGTAGGGATGCAGCGGCGCCCGGAACACGCTGCTCTTGCCGCCCTCCTCGACAAAGCGTCCGCCATACATCACCAGCACCCGGTCCGCGACTTCGGCAACGACGCCAAGATCATGCGTGACCAGGATCACCGCCGAGCCGAACTGGTCGCGCAATCGTCCGATCAGTTCGAGGATCTGCGCCTGCACGGTAACATCGAGGGCTGTGGTCGGTTCATCCGCGACGAGCAGCGCCGGGTTGCAGGAGAGTGCCATGGCAATCACCGCGCGCTGGCGCATGCCGCCGGAAAGCTGGTGCGGGTAGCTGTCGACGAACCGATCCGGATTTGCGATGCCGACCGCATCCAGCAATTGCACGGCCCGCGCCCGCGCGGCTTTCGCCGACACTTTTTCATGCGCGCGCACCTGCTCGCCGATCTGGTTGCCGATCGTATGCACAGGAGTGAGCGCCGACATCGGATCCTGGAAGATCATCGCGATCTGGCGGCCGCGAATGGCATCGAGCGCACGCCGGCTGAGCCCGATCAGCTCCTGTCCCATGAAACAGATGGAACCGGAGACGATAGCGTTGGGGCTGTTGATCAACCCCATGATGGCGAGCAAGGTCTGGCTTTTGCCCGAACCGGATTCGCCGACCACCCCGACGATCTCGCGCTGCTCGACGGCAAACGAGACGCCTCCCACCGCCCGCACCAGGCCCTCGTCGCTGCGGAAGGAGACGGTGAGGTCCTTGACCACCAGAAGAGGAGCATCAGCCGACATTGCGTGCCCTCGGGTCGATGATGACGAAGACGACGTCGACGATGAAGTTTGCCATCACCACGAAGAAGGCGGCGTAAATCACCGTGGCCAGGATCATCGGCAGATCGAGGGTCTGCAGTGCCTCATAGGTCAGTTTCCCGACACCCTGCAATCCGAAGACCACTTCGGTCAACAGTGCGCCGCCGCCGACCAGGGCACCAAAATCGAGGCCGAACATGGTAACGAACGCGACCAGCGAGGTCCTGAGGCCATGATGCAGCAACACCCGGCGCTCGCCGATCCCGTTGGCCCGGGCGGTGCGGATGAAATCCTCCTGCATCATCTCGATCAGGCTTGCGCGCAGCACCCGTCCATAGAGGCCGACGTAGAGGGTTGCCAGCGTGAACCACGGAATGACGAGCGCCTTGAACCAGCCCCAGGGATTCTCGGTCAGGGGGATGTAGCCGAGCGGAGGAACCCAGGAAAACAGCCAGCTGTCGTGCCAGCGGCTTTGTGTCAGCAGGTTGGCGACCTCGCCCAGCCAGAAGACCGGGATCGACACGCCGACCAGGCTCAGGATCATCAGCGCCCGATCAACGAATGTACCGCGCGTTGCGCCTGCGATCACCCCGACAATCAGTCCACCCAGCACCCACAGCACTGCCGCGCCGCCTACCAGCGACAGCGTCACCGGAATGGCGCTTATCACGGTCGGGATGACGCGCTGCCCGCGATTGACGAAGGAGGTGAGATCACGGCTGACAAAAAGCCGGTTCATCATCAGCCCATATTGCACAGGCAATGGCCGGTCGAGACCGAAATCGTGGCGCACCTGGATCAACGTCTCTTGCGAGGCATTGCGGCCGGCAATGCGCGCCGACGGATCGGCGCCCGGCGTCGCAAAGAAAATCAGGAAAGCAACGACACTTATGCCGAACATGACCAGCACCATCTGGCCAAGCCGGAAGCCGAGCGCGGCAACCACTAGACGCCCCTCGGCGAGGATTTCGGATCGAGCGCGTCGCGTACGCTGTCGCCCAGAATGTTGAGGGCCAGGACCGTGATGACGATGGCCAGCCCCGGCGCCAGTGCAACGACCGGCCGCGAATAGAGCAGGCCCTGGCCGTCCTGGATGATGGTGCCCCAGCTGGCATCCGGCGGCTGCACGCCGATCGACAGGAACGACAGCGAGGATTCCGTCATCATGTTGAGCGCCAGGATCAACGGCACGAAAACGATGATCCGGGTCACCACATTGGGCATGATGTCGCGCAAAAGGATGCGCCAGGGCGACGCGCCCAGGCCGATCGCAGCGGTCACGAATTCGGCATGCATCAAGGTCAGGACATGGCCACGGATCGGCCGCGCCACATAGGGCACATAGACGATGCCGATGATGAAGACCGGTAGCCACAGGCTGCCGGAGCGGATTTCGAATGGACCGATCTGGATACTCTGCGCAATCAGCACGATCGACAGCGAGATCGCCAGCAGGAAAATCGGGAAGGCCCAGAGCACGTCGAGAATGCGCGACAGGCCGATGTCGACGATGCCACCGAAGAACCCGGAGACGACCCCCAGAAACGTCGCGAGGACGAGGCACAGCGCGACTGCAGCACCCGAGATCAACAGCGAATCCTGTCCGCCGCAAAGCAGCCGCGCCGCGACGTCGCGGCCCTGGTTGTCGGCTCCGAGCAGGTAGGGACCGATGCGCCACGTCGGCCCGATCGGCGTCATGCCGAGGCCAAGGCCTTCTGTGGAGGGCTGCAGCACCGGCTGGGTCACCCCATCGACGACGACCTCGCCATTGAGATTGGTCACAAATGGATCGGTGCCGGAGACGTACCGCGCATAAAGCGGCGCCGCGAGCGAGGCGATCACGACGACGACGAGCACGGCGAATGCCGATATTGCCGAACGATCGCCTTTCAGCTTGCGCCATGCCGTGCGCCACGGGCCATCGGTGGCCCGGCGAACCGGGATGGCGGGCTGATCCGCAATGACATTGACCATGAACAGGATTGCCTAGGAAAAATCTCGGCCTGAAAGATGCGCTGATCCGCCGGAAAAGGAAATGCGACGGAGAGCCGGCGGCGCTCCGTCGCATTGGCTCCGGGAGGTTATTCCACCCAAGACTGGCTGACGATCCAGTAGAATTGTGGGCTGAAGGTGAAGTTCTTCAGCCTGGACGAGATGACATCGACCCGCTTCGGCGTGAACAGGACGGCGACCGGCGCCTTGTCCGTCACCGCCTTGTCGATGGCGGTCCAGAGTGTCGCGCCCTTGGCCGGATCGGCGATGGTGGCTGCCTCTGCCTCGTCCATCGATGCGTCGATCGACTTGTCGCAGAACCCCGAAATATTGACCGAGGCGTCGGAACCTGGCGTAAACGAGGCACAGCTGAACAAGACCTGCAGGAAATTCGATGGCGCCGGGCAATCCTGGAACCATTGCGAGATCGAAATCTGCACCTTGTTGTTGGTGTTCTGGATGTAGGTGAACTGGATGTTCTGCGAAATCGGCTTGACCGACGTCTTGTAGCCAAGCTGGTTGAGCACGTCCTGCAGATAGACGCCGATCGCCTTGGAGACAGTGGTGTCCTCGGTGATGATCGTCACCTCCTGACCTGCGGTTCCCGATTCAGCAACCAATTGCTTGGCCTTATCCATATCCGGCGCGGACCACTTCTCACCCGGATTGGCGGTGAACGGGCAATAGGCTGCGAATGACGGGAAGCCCGGCGGCAGGATCTGACAGGCCGGCTGCGCCAGATTGCTGCCGCCGAAAAGCTTGACGATCGCGGCGCGGTCGATGGCGAAGTTCACCGCCTGGCGAACGCGGATGTCGTTGAACGGCGCCAGATTGGTGTTCATCGGCGCGTACCACATCGCCGTCAGCGGGTGAACCGTGACCTGCTTGGCATATTTGGTGCCGAGTTCGGCGAGACGGTCGGACGGCGGCGGATCGAACATCCAGTCCGCCTGGCCATTCTCGACCGCCGTCACCGCCGCCTCGTCGGTAAGGCCGAATTCATAGTCGATCTCGTCCGGATATCCGGCCGGCTGCGCTTCCTTGCTCCATTCCTTGAAATGAGGATTACGCACAATCTTCATCAGCTTGTTGGGGTCGTAGCTGGCGATCATGTACGGTCCGGTACCAGGGATCGGATCGGTGCCGGCGTCCTTGAGCGGCGCGCTCGCCGGCAGGATCGACGCGTGTGGAACAGCAAGCTTCTGCAGGAACTCGGCGTCCGGCTGGGCCAGGTTGAAGGTAATGGTTCCGGCCGTATCGTCGACCGCCAGGCCACCTTCGAGGGTGCATGCAGCCGGCGCCTTCAGGCATGCATCCGCGCCGACGATGCCTTTGTAGAAGGTCCCGGCCGTCGGCCCGCTGATCTTGAAGATGCGCTGGAACGAAGCGACCACGTCTTTCGTCGTGACGTCCGAGCCATCGGCGAACTTGATGCCCTTGCGCAGCTTGAAGACATAGGTCTTGCCGCCGTTCTCGATCTGCGGGAGGCTTTCCGCCAGGTCCGCGACGACCTCGAAGCCGGTCTTGTCCCCGGCCTTCCTGTAGGTCACCAGGCCATCGTAGAGGACGTAATTGATCTGGAAATACTGCAGAGTGTAATTGATGTGCGGATCGGCGGTACCTGCCGCGGCATTGGCCAGCAATCGGAGCGTGCCGCCTGGCTTGCCCTCGGCGGCCAAAGCACTGCTTGCCGGCGACATCATCGTCACGCCGAGCAGAGCCAGGCCAGGTATCAACGCTGCAAATGCTTTTTGGGGTCGTTCCCTCATGGAGGCGTGTCGCTTTTTGCCGTGCTGAACCCGGTCGATCGACCATCGCGCGGCTGAAAACAGTCCTGGGTTTGCGAACGGCGTCCGCTACTTCGCCCAATCGCAAAAGACTACGTCGAGCTAAGCGAGACGGGATAGCTATTAAGATAGATAGGGTCGAACAGGCTTATCTCCGCCTATTTGTTGAGCAGCCGACCGACATGGTTATTTGACAAGCAATGACCAGCGGGTAAGCTTGCCAGATGCAAAGTCTTCCAGGCGATCTAGAGAGCCGGTTCCGAACTGGAATGAGCATCGACGCTGCCATGGCGATGGCGACGGAGGTGCTGGAGCCCATCGGTTTCACCGCATTCATCTACGACTATACGCCGGTGCCGGTCAGTCACAAGGGCGAGCTTATCACGCCCTCGCTGATGGCTCTGCGCAACGTGCCGCGCGACATGCAGGATCTCTGGTGCAAGGGCGGATATTATCAGCTCGACCCGGTGCAGGAGGCCGCGCTCGCCGTATCGAGACCGTTTCTCTGGTCGCACAACGGCGTTCAGAGCACCGTCATGCAGCGCGTGCTTCAGTCCAGGCACGATCCTGTGGTCAGCTATCTGCTTGACACGAGGATGACCTGCGGCGTCACCGTACCCATTCGCCTTGCCGGCGGCGATCTCGCCACCTTCACCGCTATCCGTGCCGATCCGGAGGCCGGGTTCGAGGCCGAAGCCAGACCCTTCATCGCCGAGATCGGCGATCTGGGTCATCTGCTGCATGATTCCGTCTATGCCGGTTTCGATGCTGGAATCCGCACCTGCCAACATGTCCATCTGACGTCGCGCGAACGCCAGTGCCTGCGCCTGGCCGCTGCCGGACTGACGGCCAAGCAGGTCGCGCGCGAGATTGGCCGCGCGGTGCCTACCGCAACGCTGCACCTCAACGCGGCGACGCGAAAGCTTGGCGCGCGCAACCGCTTCCATGCCATCGCGCTCGCCGCCCATTACCGGCTGCTTGAACCGGAGCATTGAGGCTCTCGACCTGCGGACGATCGGCCTTGCCTCGGGCAAACCCATAACCGGCAAACCTATAAATAGTGCTAGCTGTAAATGCGCCGGGCCGCTTAGTACCGTCGGCCGCAAAACAAGGCTTGGGAGGGGTCCACACTTCGGCCCCTGCCGCGCCATGATGCGGAGCTTTGATTGTGACGGCGCATGCGATCACCGAAGGATTTAGCCAATACCAGGGCTATCGCACCTGGTACCGAGTGACCGGAGACCTCACCTCGGGCAAGCTGCCCCTGATCGTCGCTCATGGTGGACCGGGCTGCACGCACGACTATGTGGATTCATTCAAGGAGCTTGCCGAAACCGGACGAGCCGTCATCCACTACGACCAGATCGGCAATGGCAAATCGACCCATCTGCCGGATAAGGGCGGTGACTTCTGGACCGTCGATTTCTTCCTGGGCGAACTCGATGCGCTGCTCGCCCATCTCGGCATTGCCAGCCGCTACGCCCTGCTGGGCCAATCCTGGGGCGGCATACTTTCGGCCGAGCACGCGGTGCGCCGCCCGGAGGGGCTCAAGGCATTGATCCTGGCCAATTCGCTGGCCTCGATGGTGCTGTGGGTGAAAGGAGCCCGGCAATTGCGCGCCGGGCTGCCAGCCGATGTGCAAAGCGCGCTCGACCGGCACGAAGCGGCAGGAACCACCGATCATCCGGAATATGTTGCGGCGACGAAGGCTTTCTACGACCGCCATGTCTGTCGCGTCGTTCCGATGCCGCCAGAGGTCGCCCGGACATTTGCGGCAATCGAGGAAGATCCGACCGTCTATCACACCATGAATGGTCCCAATGAGTTCCACGTCATCGGCACGATGCGGAACTGGACCATCGTCGACCGCCTGCATCAGATCGAGGCGCCGACCCTGGTTTTCCGCGGCTTCTACGACGAAGCGACCGAGGCCTGCGTCCAGCCCTTTCTGGATCTTATCCCGCACGTCGAAGGTTTGGTCTTCCCGAATTCCAGCCACATGCCGCATGTCGAGGAAAAGCACGACTGCCTCGCCGCCGTCGGGCGCTTCCTGGCCAAATACGACTGACGTTCCAGCACGCGCTTCAGCCTGCGGTGGCCGAAGACGAGTGACAGTCCGCTCTCGGCGAGGTCGGCGAGCAACTCCTCGTTGCCGCCGCCGGTGCCATGACGATGCCGTCGATGCGGCGCTCCAGCACCCGGTCGATCTCGCGCGCTTCGCGTGCCGTGTTTCTCCTCGGTGTTGAACAGCAGAATATTATAGCGCTCGGCGCGCTGGTGGGCTGCGTCTCCAGTCCGCGTACGAACTCGGCGAAAAAGGGGTTGGTGACGTCCGAAATCGGCGCGGCGATGGTGCCGGTCTGGGCGGCGCGCAGGCTGCGCGCTCAGCCATCCGGCCGATATCTCAGCCCGCTGAGCTGTCTTGAGCTTCTTTTGGTCTCGACGCTCAGGGCGCGCGAACCGTTGCCGACAGGCGAGACCATCGCGGCCGACGCCGAGTGCGAAGGTGCCTGCAGGTATGGAACGTGTCCACCCCAAGTTTCGCCAAGCACGTTGCAACCGAATCTATTAGCCGGCGTTAAAGTGCGGGTGGTTTAGCGGGAGGCTTTCATGCAGACGTATCTCGTCGAGCGTATGGACGGCGACGATGTGATCTCGGTGCGCGTCGTCAACGCGCCGAGTCCGTTCAAGGCTGCGGCCATGGTGACTGATGGACATATTACCTTCCGAAAGTGGGAAAAAGACTGGATCCGCGTGACTGACGAAAATCGGGGACAGATCTATGCATATTGTTTTGTCGCCGGCAGCTACTCCGATACTGAACCATTGCCGGTATCGCCCGGGAGAACCACAGAATAGGCAATGTGCCTGAATAGCGGCGATTCCGTCTTCGATCCCACCTTGGCAGATGTGTAACAGGCGTTGCCAACTTGGCACGAACGCCAGTGCTCGCTGCGTCAAGCGCACCACGCGAGCCCGGCATGATTGGCTCTGCCGGCGGCTTGCGAAACAGGCGAAGTGACTAACCAAGCGTCCTTGGGCGAAGATCGGGGCATCATCAGAATGATCGATGAAAAGATTGGGGCGGGAGGCGATAAGTGATCCTAATCTTAGCGTGGGCAACTCATGTCTTCGGCATATTTGGGATCAGAAGTCGCGGATCAGGATCTAGCGGTGGATTGTCAGACAACGACCTCCAATAAATGGTCAAGTGTTCCACAATACGCACTGGATCAGGGTGGTCCGGTACTGCGCCCATTTCAAGGATTGGGCACCGATTTTACCAACGTTGCCGTATTCGATCACCTGAGAAATATGGTCCGCCAGTACCCCGACAAGCTTGCAATCAGCGACGGCGCCAATCGTCTGACTTATTCCCAGCTTCTCCGGTCAGTTGAGACGCTGTCCTACCAGATCGCTGCCGCCGTCCCAGACGGACAGGCGATAGGGATTCTTCAGGCCAACTCGGCCTGGTATCCCATCGCCATGCTGGCAAGCATGACGGCTGGGCGACTTTCGGTGCCACTCAACGCGCGAGATCCCAGCTCGCGGATCCTGGAAATCATGGCGGGGGCGCGGCTCTCGGCCATCCTGGGCGAGGGCAATGTCCGACCCGCCGGTTTGCCTCACCAAGTCAGTTGGATCGATGTGCCCACCAGTGCGGCCTCGCAATCGGTACAAGTGCCTCAGCCTTACCCCGTCTCGGTCGATGCGCCCGCCATCGTGCTTTATACGTCAGGGAGCACAGGCCGCCCCAAAGGCATCGTTAACAGCCAGCGCAGCTTGCTGTGCCGGGTCCAGCAATATGTCGATGCATGCCACATCAACTCGGATGATGTTTTCCTGCCATTGACCGGACCCGCCACAATCGCCGGGTACCGGGAGATTCTTGCAGCCCTTCTCACCGGGGCCACTTTGCATCTGGTCGAAGTCGAAGCGGTCGGCTTGCGCGCCGTTCAGCGCCTAGTGCGATCCGAAGGCGTGACAATCACCTATCTGGTGCCAGCGCTGCTTCGCGCGCTCATGGCCGACGGACCTGCTGAAGCGTTCCATTCGCTTAGAGTCGCCCGGATCGGTGGCGAGAAGGTGCCCTGGACCGACATCGCACTGCTGCGCAAGGCCGTCTCCGATACGTGCCTCATCCAGATCGGTTACTCGTCAACCGAGACCACCGGCTCACAATGGTTCTTGCCGCGAGACTGGCCGGAGCATGGAGATTCGGTTCCAGTTGGTTGGCTGCTGCCTGGAATCACCTTCGCAATTGTCGACGAAGCGGGCCGCTGCGTTCAATCGGGCCGCAGCGGAGAGCTTCTGATCAGGAGCCCGTATGTCTTGCTTGGCCATTGGGAGGACGGGGCGGTTATGCCGGCGACATCAGACCCGGACGATCCAGGCCTTCGGATTTTCGCGACAGGTGACCTCGTCCGACTTGATAATCAAGGCTTACTGCACATCGTCGGTCGCAAGGGACGGCAGGTAAAGATCAACGGTCGACGCGTCGAGCCAGCCGAACTCGAACGGGTGCTGCGTTGCGCGCATGCTGTTGCGGATGCCGTGGCAATCGTGACTGCGGCCAATGAGCTTGTCGCCTTTGCCGTTCCTCGGCGCTCGGCCGAAGCGAGCTTTTCGGACGAGCTTCGCCAGCTTGTGAGGATCAATCTGCCACCGCCGCTGCGTCCCTTGCGGTTACACACGATCGCCGAGATCCCGCGTCTGCCAAGCGGCAAGGTGGACATCTCGACACTTGCAGAGATGGATCTTTCAGCCAGAGGGACGGCAGCGACGGCGCGTCCGCTCGAGCCGCGAGGCAAGCTGACGGCGCAGCAGATCGTCCAGCGGGCGTGGACCAGCATCCTCAATACGCGCGTAGCGGCGGGACGCTGGGATGACGCCGGAGGAGACTCGCTGAAGCTGCTGCACTGCGTCATGGAAATCGAAAGCGCCATCGGGCAGGAACTCGGCCTTGAGGCGTTCACCGTTGGAATGAGCCTGGACGAGATGGTCAAGGCGGTCGCGTCTGCACAGGCAGGCGACCAAAGCGCGCGCGCCCAGAAGCATGATCCTCCAATTCTTTTTCTGTTCCCGGGATCCGTCGGCTACGGCCCGAGCCTTGCTGCCTTTGCAGCAGCGATGGGCAAGATCACCCGCGTTGCCCCGATCAGGTACCCAGCCCTGACCATGATCCTGCGCGGGCAAAACAGCCTCTCCGACATGGCCGATGCCGCCGTCGAGCAGATCCGCCGCGCTCAACCCGCGGGTCATATACGACTTCTCGGTCATTCGCTCGGCGGTGCTGTCGCTTTCGAAGTTGCGGCGCGGCTGCTGGCCGCGGGGCGGACCGTAAGGTTCCTTGGCATTCTCGACACCAGTCTCGTCGGCGAGCGAAGCGCTCGCTGGGAGACGTTTACGCGCACATTCAATCGAATCCGAACCAACCGCGTATCCGCTTATCGGATGGCTTGCCGGGCCCTCGCGAAAGTCGCCGTGGCAATGCGGCGCGAGGCGCAACTGGTCCGGTTTCTCGATCGTTTCGCTCAGGGACAGTTCAACGCGACGAGTTTTAGAACCAAACTGGAACTGCAAGAGGTTTTGCGCGCGCGAGCCTTCTTCCAGTGGGTGGCCGAGCCAAAGCCGGCGCTGCCGATCACAGGCACCCTGTTCCGCTGTGCTCGACCCGGAATGCCTCTGGCCATCGGCTGGGATCGCGCTTTCGGACATCTGGACGTGATTCCGATCGTCGGCAGCCACATCGATCTGGTCGTAGAACCTCACCTCGCCACCAACCGCCCGCTTATCGAGAAAGCGGTGGCGCAAACCTATTCGCCAACCGAGTCTCGCAAACTGGAGTACAAGCTATCGACCTGATCTCAACATTCAGCAAGGACGCGCTTGTGCTCGACGCTGCTGCGGAGGTCGATCGCATCGTCCAGATCCTGCGCCAGCAGGTCCTTGGCACGCTGCGACGTCGAGGCGCGGTTGTCGGCCTCTCAGGCGGCATCGACAGCTCCGTCGTCGCGGCGTTGTGTGTTCGCGCCTTTGGGAAAGACAAGGTCCTCGGAATATTCATGCCGGAGCGCCACTCCTCCGGTGACTCGCTAAGGCTTGGCCGCACTGTCGCCGCACAGCTTGGCATCGATGCGATCCTAGAGGACATAACACCGGCCCTCGAAGCGATCGGCGCCTATTGTCGGCAGACCGAGGCAATCCAGACTGTCGTTCCCGACTATGGGGACGGCTGGAAATGCAAGCTGGTGCTGGCCTCAGTTCTCGAGAGCAATGGTCTCAACATCACGCGCCTCACGGTTCAGGACCCTGAGGGCAGGACCGACACGGTGCGTCTGCCGTCGGCAGCCTATCTGCAGATCGTCGCCGCAACCAATTACAAGCAGCGCCTGCGCAAGATGACCGAGTACTATCATGCCGACCGCCTCAACTACGCGGTAGCGGGCACGCCGAACCGCCTGGAATACGACCAGGGCTTCTTCGTCAAGCAGGGCGACGGAATCGCCGACCTGATGCCAATCGTTCACCTCTACAAGACCCAGGTCTACCAGTTGGCCGAATATCTTGGGGTGGAGGAAGAGGTCCGGCGCAGACCGCCCACCACGGACACCTTCTCGATGGCGCAGAGCCAGGAGGAGTTCTACTTCGCACTGCCTTATTATCTGATGGATTTGTGCCTCTACGGGTTAAACCACGGGATCGCTAGCGAAGACGTCGCCGAGGCCACCGGTCTCACCGTGGTGCAGGTTCAGAAAGTTTTCAAGGATATCGACAGCAAACGGCGCGCCGCACGCTATCTTCACGCGCGGCCGTTGGTGTCCTCTTCAATGGGCGAGGGCTAGGCGATGTGCGGCATCGCCGGAATTGTGTCGCTGAGCGCCGCCGCGGCGCCCCCTTCCCGTGATGCGCTGATGCGCATGGTAGGCACACTGGCGCATCGCGGCCCGGACGAGCGCGGTCTTTACCGGGACAAACGTGCGGGATTGGCGCATGCCCGTCTGTCCGTCATCGATCTCGCCAGTGGCCAGCAGCCACTCGCTGGCGCGGGCGACACAATGTGGATCGTCTTTAACGGCGAAATCTTCAACTACATCGAGCTGCGACAAGACCTGGTCGCGCTCGGTTATCGCTTCCGCACACGCAGCGACACGGAGGTCATCGTCCATGCCTATCATGCCTGGGGCGAGGCCGCCTTCGAGCGGATGAATGGGCAATGGGCAGTCGCCATTTGGGACTCCGTGGCGGGTCGACTCGTCTTGTCGCGGGATCGGTTCGGCATCTGTCCGCTGCATTTTTGCGAGCATGGCGGACGGCTTTACTTTGCCAGCGAGGTGAAGGCCATTTTCGCGGCCGATGCGGATATACCCCGCGCCTTCGATCCAGCCGGCATCGATCAGACTTTCACGCTCTGGACCGTCGTGCCGCCACAAGGCGTGTTTGGAGGAGTAAGCGAACTCACTCCAGGGCACATTCGCATTTATGACAGTGGCATCGTTCGCGAGCGGGCTTTTTGGAAGCCAAGCTATCCAGAGGTTGACGGACCCGGCGATGACGAATTCGCCGGTTCACTTGATGACGCGGTGGAGGAAGTGCGCGGCGCCCTGGAAGCCGCTACGGCGCTCAGGATAGTACGCGCCGACGTGCCGGTCGGCTGCTATTTGTCCGGCGGGCTCGACAGCTCGCTGGTCGCCGCGCTTGGAAGACGCTTCGCCGGCGGGCGCTTCCAGACTTTCTCCCTGCGTTTTGCCGACGCCGAGTATGACGAGACTCATTTCCAGCGCCTGGTTGCCGGCGTGGCGGGAAGCGAGCACCATGAGGTGGTTGTTTCGCGCAGCGATATCGCTGGCATCTTCCCTGAGGTGATCTACCACACCGAGCGGCCAATCCTCAGGACCGCGCCGGCGCCGCTGTTCCTGCTATCGAGACTGGTGCGTCAGCATGGCATCAAGGTCGTGCTGACCGGCGAAGGGGCCGACGAAATGTTCGCCGGCTACGATCTGTTCCGCGAGGGCAAGGTCCGCCGTTTCTGGGGACGCCAGCCCGCCTCGACGCGACGCTCCCGGCTGCTGGAGCGCCTCTATCCCTATCTCAGCCGCTCGCCGGTGCAACAGCAGGCGATGGCACGCCAGTTCTTCGGGCGCGACATCCACGCCCATGACGCACCTGGTTTTGCGCATGGCACGCGCTGGCGTACCACGAGCGCCATCAAGCGGCTGTTTTCGGCAGACATGCGCGCCCAAACGGAGCGCCGCAACGCCGTGTCCGAGCTGCTTGCCCGCCTGCCGGCGGAGTTTTCGCGATGGGACTCCCTTGCGCAGGACCAGCATATCGAGATCCAGACGCTGATGTCGGGATACCTGCTTTCATCGCAAGGGGACAGGATGCTCTTGGCCCATTCCGTCGAGGGGCGCTTCCCATTCCTCGATCATGAACTCGTGAGGCTCGCGAATTCGCTTCCGGCCGCCTACAAGCTGCGCGTGCTCGATGAAAAGCATGTTCTGAAGCGTGTGGCGCAACCGATTGTGCCGTCGGAAATCGTCACTCGCAAGAAGCAGCCCTACCGGGCCCCCAACGCGCTTTGCTTCGTCGCCGATGGCGCTCCGGCCTATATTCGCGAAGCACTTTCGGAGGCGGCGCTGCGCGAGGCAAACGTCTTCGATCCTAAGTCGGTTGCCCGTCTCCTGAGCAAGTGCCAGGCCAGCGCCGGCGGCGCCGACCTGTCCAACTCCGACAATATGGCGCTGGTCGGGGTGCTGTCGACGCAGCTTCTTCATGAGCAATTTATCGCGAGCCGACCAAGTGGAGCTCGCACGCTCAAGCTCAGCGTCGATATCGACCGCGAGCATCGCGCAGAGGTGCTCGCATGATGCATGGCGCCGTACCGCTCCTGCACGACTATCTCATCCACTCTGCCAGCCGGCTCGGCGGGAAGGTGGCCCTGGTGTGCGGTAATCAACGTGTCACCTACGGCGATCTCGATATGCGGTCGAACGCCATAGCGCATCATTTGAGCCAGGCCGGAATCGCGCGCGGCGATCGGGTGGTGATCTTCGCCGACAACACTGTCGAGGCCGTCGTCGCTTTCTGGGCCGTGCTCAAGGCCAACGCCGTGGTGTGCATCGTCAATCCACTCACCAAAAGCGACAAGCTTGGTTATCTGCTCAACGATTGCCGCCCGACGGCACTGATCACCGACAACCACCTGCATTCGATTTTCAGGGAGCCGGCGCGGAATTGCCCATCGTTGCGCTGCATGATCGTCTCCGGGCCGATCGAACGCGACGACCTGCAAGAACTGCCGCATGCTGTGCGCTGGGAAACTGCGGTCGCGGCAGCCCGCAGCACGCCGCCCGCGCGCCGCTGCATCGATATCGATCTTGCTGCAATCATTTATACGTCCGGCTCGACGGGCGAGCCCAAGGGCGTGATGCTGACGCACCGAAACATGGTTGCCGCGTGCGCCTCGATTTCCTCATACCTGGCGCTTGCTGAAGACGAGGTGATCCTCAACGTCCTGCCGCTCGCCTTCGACTACGGCCTGTACCAGATGATCATGGCATTCGGCGCGGGCGCCCGGCTGGTGCTTGAACGCTCGTTCGCCTTCCCCGCGCAGATCCTTGGGCTGATCAAGCAAGAAAGGGTGACGGGCTTTCCCGGCGTACCGACCATCTTCGCCGCACTCGGGGAGCTCAAGTCTCTCAGGGATCAGGATTTTTCGAGTATTCGCTATGTCACGAACACTGCGGCCGCTCTGCCGCTCAAGCACATTCTCCTGCTTCAGGAGCTATTTTCTCGTGCCCGTATCTATTCGATGTACGGCCTTACCGAATGCAAGCGCTGTACCTACCTGCCGCCGGAGGATCTCGAGCGAAAGCCGTTGAGCGTCGGGATCGCCATCCCCAATACGGAAATGTGGATTGTCGACGAGCATGACAGGCGGGTCGGCCACGGTGTCGTTGGCCAGCTCGTCATCCGCGGAGCGACGGTGATGAAGGGTTACTGGGGCAAGCCGGAGGCGACGGCCAGGAAGCTCAAGCCCGGACCGCTGTCGGGCGAGCAGGTCCTGTACACCGGCGATTACTGCCGGATGGACGCCGAGGGCTACCTCTACTTTGTCGGTCGCGGCGACGAGATCATAAAATCGCGGGGCGAGAAGATAGCGCCGAAGGAGGTGGAAAACGTGTTGATGGAGATTGCGGGCGTACGGGAAGCCGCGGTCATCGGCGTTCCGGACGAGTTGCTTGGACAAGCAGTGAAGGCATTTGTCGTGATGGAGCAAGGAAGCATGATCGGTGAAAAGCAGTTGCAGAAAGAGTGCCAGAGACGACTGGAAAACTTCATGGTTCCAAAGTCGATCGTCATCGTACCCAGTCTGCCGATGACCGACACGGGCAAACTCAAAAAAACCGCCCTGTCATGAGTCGGTATCAGGGCGAAGTTGATCAGCATTCATTTTTTGTACCGGAGGCGAAATCAATGTTGTCTACCAAGGATAGAACCGATACCTGCAGCGATCAAATTCGCGCTTTCCTGGCGTCGAATTTCTATATAGCCGATCCAGAGAGCCTGGAGAGCGACACCTCGCTTCTCGACCAAGGCATCGTGGACTCGACGGGGGTGCTCGAGGTTATCGGCTTCATCGAGGAGACCTTCGGCATCACGGTCGAAGACAGCGAGCTGCTGCCCGAGAATCTCGATTCCATCGAGGGAATTGCGCAATATGTCATGCGCAAGAGAAACTGATTTGCCGACATCTCGCGCAACTCTGTTTCAAGTCCCCGACCGTTTCCGGTTGCGACAGCGCGTCTAGGCCTGTCGCGACGGCGGTGCTTACGCCTGCGCCTTCGTATGCCCCACAACCACCCTGCCCTCGCCGGCCTGGTTGGTGACTGCCCGGATACTCTCATAAGCCTTGGAACGCTCGAGCAAACTCATGACCTGCCGGTCCTGGCCAAGCCCAACCTCGAAAAGCAGGATGCCTCCGCGCCGCAAATAACGCGGCGCGTCCTTGAGCACTCGCATATGGATGCTCAGACCGTAGGGTCCGGCTGCGAACGCTTCACGCGGCTCGAGCTCGACCAAATGCGAACGATCGCCCTCGAGCCGTTTTTCCGAAATATAGGGCGGGTTGCAAACGATCACGTCGATCGTGCCGTCAAGCTCCAAGCCGGAGAAGGCGCCGAACAAGTCGCCCTGAAGCACCGTTACCCGCTCCTCCATATCAAGATGGGTGACGTTGCGGCGCGCGACCTCCACGCATCCGTCGGTAAGATCGCTTGCCCACACGCGCGCGGTGGGAGCGTGGTGCGCGATGGCGCACGCCAGATTGCCCGCCCCACAGCACATGTCGACAACGCGAGGCACCGGCAAGTTCAGTTGGCTCAGAACATCGAGAGCGGCGTTGCCGAGCAGTTCCGTTTCCGGCCGAGGAACAAGCGCACCGGGCGAGACCAGCAGCTGCAATCCCATGAAGGTGCTGCGGCCCCTGCCGTAGGCGTCGGCAACATTGATCTCTTCGCTCACGACACTCGCCTCCCCGTTTTAGCCGGCGTTGGTGGCCGACAATTGCGTTCCGATGAAGTGTATCTCAAAACCGTTTAACTCTCGATCGACAAAATCAAAACCCATCCGTCCCCAGACGCTTCGACGCCTTGATGCTACAAAGATGACCATAAGCTTCTGCGCTGTGTCATGATTAGGAATATCTCCTTACCAGACCCGGTTATCCCCAGCCTGGCGAGCCAGTTGCCGAATTCTCAGCCTGGCGTCACGATTTTGCTACATTTTAATCAAAGAAGGCACATATGTAAGCAATTCGTAATGTTCCAGCAGCGAAGGGCGGAGCTGCTGCTTCCCGGAAGGTTAAAGTTTGTCCCTCATCGAAAGAACCGACGAGATTGCGCGGCAATTTCGCGTCAAAGAGCGCATATCATGAAGTCAACCAAAGGGCGCTCGCTCGATCTACGATCCGCGATGTTCGGCTGTGTGCACGGCCTCGTTGGCGTAGGCGTTTTCTCCGCATTGATAAATATCCTCGCCTTGACCGGCTCCGTCTACATGCTCCAGGTCTACGATCGCGTGCTGCCTTCGCAGAGCGTGCCGACTCTTGTCGGATTTACAGTCGGGATGCTGGGACTTTACGCGGCCTACGGGCTCCTCGATTTCGTGAGGCTTCGCCTGTTGGTCCGCATCGGCAGCCGCCTGCATAGAAATCTGCAGCAAAAGGCGTTCGCAGCCTCGCTTTCCCTGCCCCTCGTTGCCGGGCCGGATGCGAACCGGGTACATCCGCTTCGTGATCTGGACCAGCTACGTGGCTTTCTTTCCGGACTGGGGCCGACAGTCTTATTCGACGCTCCCTGGATACCATTTTATATGGTGGTCATCTATCTGCTGCACCCTGCGCTTGGCGTGCTGGCAACGCTCGGCGCATGCGCCGTTGTGCTTTTGACGGTGGCTGCGGAGATCATCGGCCGCAAACCTGCGGCTCGTGCGTCTGAAACACTCGTTGCGCAGCGGCTTCTGGCCGATTCCGGCCGCCGCAACGCAGAGGTTGTTCAGGCTATGGGCCTGTCCGCCCCGCTTAGCCGGCGCTGGAACGAGGTCAGTCATCTTTATCTGAAGAACCAGGAACGGCTCTCCGACGTCGTTGGCGCAGCGAGCTCACTGTCGAAGACGCTCCGAATGGCCTTGCAATCATGCGTGCTGGGGCTTGGTGCCTACCTCGTGATCGGGGGCGAGGCCTCGCCGGGTGTGATCATAGCGTCGTCCATATTGCTGGGCCGCTCACTGGCGCCGGTCGATGTGGCGATCGCAAATTGGAGAGGGTTTCTGGCAACCCGCAAAAGCTATTCCGAGCTGGCGGCAGCGCTGGATGCTTTTGATAGCCAGCAAGAGCCAATGGAACTGCCACGCCCAAAGGCGGAGCTTGCGGTCGAGGAATTGACGGTCGCGCCACCAAGTCTGCAGAAGCCAACAATCTTCAATGTAAGCTTCCGCTTGGCGAGGGGCGCAGGGTTGGCGGTCGTCGGCCCGAGCGGCTCCGGCAAGACCACGCTCGTGCGCGCTTTGGTCGGGGCATGGAAGCCGCTTCGAGGAACGGTAAGATTGGACGGCGCCTCGCTCGATCAGTGGAATTCAGAGCTGCTCGGCATTCATATTGGCTACCTGCCGCAGGACGTTGAGCTGTTCGACGGCACGATCGCCGACAACATTTCAAGGTTCGGCGGCAAAAGCGACGCAAGGGGCGTGTTGGCAGCTGCCAAAGCTGCGGGCGTGGACAAGATGATCATGCGTCTTCCGCAGGGTTTTCAAACACGCATCGGAGAAGGCGGCGCAGCCCTGTCGGCTGGGCAGAGGCAGCTCGTCGGACTTGCCAGGGCACTTTACGGTGATCCATTCCTCGTCGTTCTTGACGAACCAAATTCCAATCTGGATGCAGACGGCGATGCTGCTTTGGCCGGCGCGATCCTGGCAGTGCGTCAGCGCGGCGGTATCGTGATCGTCGTTGCGCATCGCCCCTCCGCTCTCGTCAACATCGATCAGGTACTCGTCCTGTCGAACGGGATGCTCCATTCGTTCGGTTCGCGCGAAGACGTTCTGGCAAATGTGATCCGGCCCTTCCCGCGTCCGGACAAGCCAAACATTGTCGTTCCGCTGCAGCACGGTGCAAGCGGGCATGCGTGAGGTATTGCTTAGTGTCTAACGTGACCATGTCGTCATATGCTGCGGTCGCTGGCGAAGGCCAGCCGACCGGGGCGAAGCCAGAGCCGGATGGCATTCGAGCCAATTTACCCTGGGGCAATCTGCTCCGGAGCCTGGCAGAACATTCTCGTTCCGCTGCACAGAGGTGCAGCCGGGCATATGTGAGGTATCGCTCTACTGTTACCGTGTCGCCATACGCCGCGCCCGGTGGCGAAAGCCGTTCGTTGGAAACGAAGCCGGATCCGGATGGCATCCGGGCCAATCTGCTCTTGGGCTTGGCAACCAGCTTGCTGTTGATCTTTGGCGGAGGGCTGTGGTTGGGATTGACCAAGATTGCCGGCGCGGTGATTGCGCCTGCAACTGTGGTGGTCGAAAGCAACATAAAAAAAGTCCAGCATCAAACCGGCGGCACCATCGGCGGAATCTTCGCGCAGGACGGCGATCACGTGAAGGCCGGCGACGTGTTGGTCAGGCTGGACAACACATTGACCCGAGCAAACCTGCAGATAATCACCGAGGACCTCAATCGAGCCACCATTCGTCTGGCCCGGCTGGAAGCCGAGCGCCAGGGTCTGCCGGAAATGCAGATCCCGCCTGGCCTTCGGGTTCAAATGGGTGACCCGCAAGTGGCGGCGCTTGTCAGTGGCGAACGTGCCTTGTTCGAAAGCCGTGCTGCGGCGCTGGCTGGCCAGAAGGCACAATTGCAAAGCCGCGCTAAGCAGCTGGAACGTCAGATCGATGGCCTCAAATCGCAGCAGTCTGCGACGGATGAGTCTCTGGATCTGCTGACCAAGAACCTTGCTGACGTCGAATCTCTCTACGCAAAGAAGTTGGTCTCCAAGGAGAGGTTGAGCACTGTCAGCCTGGAGAAGACCCGGACTCGCGGCGAATCGGGACGCCTTGTCGCAGCGATAGCAGAGGTACAAGCTCACATCAGTGAAACGGACCTGCAGGTGCTTCAGCTCGACGAACAAATGCGGAGCGACGTGACCAACGAACTTCGCGAAACGGAAGCCAAGCAGACCGAACTCAGTGAGCGCAAGGTGGTGGCCGAAGACGAGCTCGGCAGGACAGACATTCGCGCCCCGCAATCAGGCACGGTACAAGAATCCTCGGTCCACACCGTCGGAGGCGTGATTGGCGCCGGAGAGGTGCTCATGATGATTGTGCCCGATTCCGACAACCTTGTCGTAGACGCTTCCATTCCTCCGTCGCGCATTGATGAGATCCATCCCGGACAGCAGGTGTCGATCCGCTTTCCGGCGTTCGACGCCGGCACTACACCGGCTTGCGAAGGCTCGGTCAACCGCGTCTCCGCAGATCTGATCAAGGATCAGCAACGTCAGCTTTCCTATTTTTCGGCGCGCATCGATGTCGAGAACGAAGCGACCTGCCTGACAGGAGAGAAAATCCTCAAACCGGGCATGCCCGCCGAAGTCCATATAAGAACCGACGAGCGCAGTGTCTGGTCCTACTTGATGAAACCTCTTACCGACCAATTTTCCAGAGCTTTCAGGCAGTAAGCGGCTGCCAACCCAGTGGCGGCCGCTTGGCTCGAGGCGCAGCCGATCTATCGGATCGCCGCGCTCTCGAGAGCGCTGCTGAACTTTACCTCGATCGTGTCTCCCGGCATGACCTCGGTGTCTTCTTGGGCCGGCTGTTTCCGCCATTCTTCGCCGACCCTGCGAACGATCGTGACCTCGGCTTGGATCGTCTCACCGGCAACCGGCAACGGCAGGGCGGCAGCTCCCGTGGGCTGCAACTTCTGGCTGGCGGCGCGAAGTCTTGCATTGATGTCGGCAAGACGCACATTGGTATCTTTCAACTCAGTCAGCAGACCTATCCTTCTTTGGTTGTCATTGCGTTCGTGCTGTCTGGCAAAATCAGCCTGCTGACGTCGTGCTCTCATAAGTTCAACCGACGTTTCGAGTGCCCGGCTGGAAGAGAGTACCAAAGCGCGCCGGACGTCGGCGAGCCGGTTATTGGTGAGATTTCCGGACTCAAACGCTTTCCTTACGCGCGCCAGCTCGTCTTCGTCCGCCTTCACGCCATCCGCTTCGGCCTGCTCGCGTTTGAGCAAGGTCTCGGTTTGTGCAGCGGCATCCTTGCCACTTTTATCGAGAAAGCTCTGCTCTTGGTGGAAGTTGTCCAACGAGAGCTTCAGCCCTTCTGCTTCGGCCTGGGCGATCGCCGATGCAAAAACTGCCGGCAAGGGCGATCCTTGTGGTGGCTGCATGTCGAAGCTCGATTTGCCCTGAAGTTCGGCGCGAATGCGGGCGCTGTGATAGTAGTCTCTCGTGTATTCCCCCCAAAGCGATTCGTAATCGCGCCGCAGATCCACCGGATCGGGGCCAACCTGGTTTGCCCGGGACCGCAAAAGGCTGAAACCACCTGACACGGCAATCGCCTGCCGCACGGTCATCAGCGGCCGGTAGGCCTGCTGTCCGGGAGTGAGCACATCCCCTGTCACATAGATCGGCCGATATTCTGCGACCACGGCGGTCACGTCTGTCGGCTTGATGACGATCATTTGCTCCCGCCCGTCAGGCAGACGATGGTGGAATATCTTGGTTGGCAGGATCGTCTGCATGCGTGTTTGCAGTTCGGCCGGGCTTAGGCCGCCCACCGAAACCATCCCGACTTCGGGAAGCGCGATCGTGCCGTCCATCTGGACCACGGCACGTTGCGTTCGCTCCGGGATGGAGGCAATTCCTATCTCGACGGTGTCGCCGGCGGAAAGTCGATAGGCGACCTGCGCTTCCGCTGCAGCGGCCGTATCCATGGCAGCCAGCATGCCGAGCACGACAAGAAGGATTCGGTTAACAAGGACCATTGGTGACAATCTCCTTCTGGTTCGAATCCAGCGACAACTGCGGAGCCAATCCACCCAGGCGAAAGCTCATGTCATGTAACCCATCTCATGGCGCACCCGGCCTTCGCTGAGGCGTCCCTGCCACCATCCGATGGTCCGCTCCAACCCTTCGCGCAGGCTGGTCTGGGCGCGCCATCCAGTCTTGCTTTCGAGGAGCGAAGAATCAGCCAGCAAGGCACGCACCTCTGAATTCTGCGGCCGCAGGCGGCGCTCGTCGCGGTGAATTGGTTTCTTGCAGCCACTCAACTCGACCACCAGATCCAATATGTCCGAGATCGTCACGGCGCGCTGGCTTCCGGCATTGTAGGCATGGCCAAATTCGAGCTCGGCCGAACCTGCGCTCAAAAACGCCGCCGCAGTGTCTTCCACGAAAGTAAGATCGCGGATCGGGCTGGTGTCTCCCACCATGATCGCCGAGCATTTCTTGTCGAGAGCCTGACGTATGATGGTCGGTACGATGGCCCGCTCGCTCTGGCGTGGGCCATACGTATTGAAGGGCCGCATGATGACCACGGGGACGTCGAACGATCTGGCGTACGACTCCGCCATCATGTCCGCACCGATCTTGGATGCCGAATATGGTGACTGTCCCTGCAACGGGTGTGATTCGCTGATGGGCATTGTCAGCGCGGTGCCATAAACCTCGCTTGTCGAGGTGTGCACCACCCGCTCCGTCTCCCATTGCCGCGCCGCTTCGAGGACGTTGACCGTGCCCAGGATGTTGGTTTCTACATAGGACTGGGCCGCGGCATACGAATATGGGATCGCGATCAGTGCGGCGAGATGAAACACCACCGCCTGGCCACGCACGATCCGGTTAAGGAACGCGCTGTCACGAACATCACCGCGGATGAGGTTCAGCTGGCTTCGAATGGTGTCCGGCAAATCGTCCAGCCAGCCGTGGCTGTCGAACGAATTGTAGAGAGCCAGCGCAGTGACGTCCGCGCCGCTACGGACGAGTGCTTCGGTGAGATGCGACCCGATGAACCCATCGGCACCGGTAACCAGAACTTTCCTGCCCTTGTATGCCATGACCCAAGCGTTCCCCCTATGACGTGAGGCACTGACTTTGCAAATCCACGAGAGCGCGGGTATTCCACCTGCTCTCACGTTCCGATCGGCGGCGGCGAAACGACGCCAAGCACCGCCAGCAAGCCGCGCACCATCCAGACGACATCAGAGACGATCGTGCGCTGCGGATAATAGGAAAGGTCGAGCCTGGCCTTGGCAGGAAACAGAACCTGGCGGTAGAACAATAGCGGGTCCACGGATCGCGGATAAAAATGCGCTTCATTCCGGAAGAGAACCTGGGCCGGACCCAACAAGCCTGGCTTGTATTGTAAAATGTCCTCAAAGCCCCCACGAAAACAATCGGCAAAGGCAAGGCTCTCCGGGCGTGGACCGATGATTGCCATCTCGCCTCTGAAGACATTCCATAGCTGCGGCAGCTCGTCGAATTTGGTGGCGGCGAGGAACCGCCCGATTGGCGTCATGCGGCTGTCATCGGCCATGGTCAGCGCCAGGCCACCGGGATCGCATCGCACTCTGAATTTGCGGAATTTGTACATGCGGAATGGGCGAGCACCGGCCCCGACGCGGGTCTGCGTAAAGAAGATTGGCCGACCGCCTTCCAGCAGCAGCGCCAGGGCAATCAGCAGCATCAGCGGAGCGAAGACGATCGCCGCGGCTGCAGCAATGACGAGATCGATTGCTCGTCTCACAGCCCCATGGGCGGCGCTCGAGACGTTAGGCCGGTGAATGGCTAGGTCCAGGGCATTCATGCGGCTGTTCCTGTCTGAGCGCAGTTATTGACCGCCGCGGCAAGAGCGACCACTACCGTTTCGACCAAAGGTGCGGTGATCTGCGGATGCAGCGGTACAGTGAGTTCGCGCTGGGCGAAATCTTCCGTGCGCGGTAAATGAGTACCGGGAATGAGCTCACGATAGAGCGTCATCTGGTGCACCGGCGGGTAGTGGATAGTGGTTTGTATCCCTTGCGCGCGCAGTGCGTCGATGACGTCTTGCCTGTCGGCGTAACGCGGCAAAAGGATAGGCATGATGTGGTAGGCCGACGTCCGCGGCTCGTGGAACGGGATGGTCACGGCCGGGCAATGCTTCGCGATGAGACGGCGATACAGCATCACCAGGATACGCCTGATCTCATTCCACTCCTGCAGATTTTGCAGCTGGACCAATCCGATCGCAGCCCGCAATTCATCCATGCGATAATTGAATCCGAGCATGGTGACATCATACTGCGGGGTGCGGCTGTTCAGCCTTTGACGTGTCCCGGTGGTCATCCCATGTCCACGCGCCTGGCGGATCGTCTCGAGCAGACCGGCATCCCTGGCAATCACCGCCCCGCCTTCCGCCGTGGTCATGTTCTTGTTGCCGTAGAAGCTGAAGGCGGCCGCGGCACCAAATGTCCCCACCTCCTTCAGGCCGGGCGCATGCGCCGCGTCCTCGACGATATGCAGCCCACGGGCACGGGCGAACTTCTGCCATTGTTCCCGATCGGCGAGGTAGCCGGCGAAATGGACGAGAATGACTGCCTTGGTGCGGGCCGTGCATTTCGCTTCGGCTTCCGCGATGGACATCAGCGGCACATCGACCGACTCGATGTCGACGAAAACGGGGGTCGCACCAACATAGAGGACCGCATTTGCGGTCGCCACGAAAGTCAAGGATGGGACCAGCACCTCGTCGCCCGGGCCGATACCAAGTGCGTGCAAAATGAGATGAAGCGCTGCGGTACAAGAACTGACCGCGACGCAATCCTCCGCACCATGCACGTCGGCAAAGGCTTGTTCGAAGGCTCGTACCTGCTCCCCCATGGTCAGCCAGCCGCTGTCGATGACCTTGGTCAAAGCAGTCTTCTCCGGCACACCCAAGATCGGGGCACTGACCAAGAGCATCACAACCTCCTAGACTGATAACTGTGGGAACCGCGCTGGTGACTTCATCATGCAGCCGTCGCAGTGACCTCGATCGAGGCCGACTGGTCTTCCCAGGAAATGGTCTGTGCGTTCTGAAAGTCGTCGACGCGCCCGATATCGAGCCAGAGACCTTCATGCTTGTACACGTGCACGGTTGTGCCGTTCTGCATCATCTGGAGCATCAGGTCGTCGAACCCAAAGGGTATGCCGGACGGGATGAACTGCAGAACGTCTGGATTCATGCAGTAAATCCCCATGCTGACCAGATGCGACAGCGTCGGTTTCTCGCGAAAGGTCTGCACGGTATTGTCGACTTCGTCGATGACGCCGAAATCCATCTTGATCAGGCGACAGGCTGTTGCGATCGTCACTGGATCGGTGTGCTTACGGTGCGCTGCTACAAATCGACTGAGGCTTAGATCCGTAAGGACATCGCCATTGAGAACGATGAATGGCTCCGTCAGTTCGTCCCTGATCAAAGACAATGGCCCGATGGTGCCCAGCGGCTCCATCTCCTGCGTGTATCGAATTTTCAGGTTCCACTGCGAGCCATCTCCACACACGGTGCGGATCAAGTGGCCGAGATACCCGGTTGTAATATAGACTTCCTGAATACCGTTGCGTCGCAACCATTTCAGAAGCATCTCGAGAACCGGCCGTGCACCAATCGGCATGAGCGGCTTCGGCAAGATCGAAGTGAAGGGGCGGAGGCGTGTTCCCATTCCACCACATTGAATCACCGCTTTCATCCTGGTCCTCCCTTGTTCATTCGGCCTGAACGCCATCGTCACGGGCCGGTTATCCTACCCTGGTCAGCACCCGGGAAACGCGTTCTTGTCCCCTCAGAAGAACCGGTGAGATTTCCCGTAGAAGACCGGTGAGATTTCCCCACCGATCCCTGATCCGGACATTGCATCTGGATGGTATGTGGCCGTCGGGGTGGATGTCGTCGTGCATTCGAATGGTAACAATTCAGCCGTTTTGCTGTTCTATACCTACAGACCTATCGCAGTGCTGAACGACCAGCCGGTCTGTCAGCTTTCCAAGAGGTCAGAACACATGTTCGACGACGTTCGGCGGGTTTCGCTCACAAGGGGCAAAAAAAGAGGAGCGTTTCCCGTCATTTAAGATTATATTAGAAATCTGGCGTTTGCGGCGTTGGGGTGCCGCGGCGTCGGCTGGATGAATCGACGAGTGAATGGCTACGACTTTCAGGCCCATCACCGTTCAATCCATTCAGATACGCGTTGGGGTAGTTCAATGTATCGAATCGTCATCGCCGACGATCACGGCTTGTATCGTCGTGGCTTGCGATTGGCACTGACCGCAGGCATTCCAGGTGTGGAGATATTTGAAGCGTCTTGTTTCGACGCGGTGCTCAGTTTGCTGGCAGAGCAATCGTTCGTGGATCTTGCGATCCTGGACCTGAATATGCCGGGCCTGTTCAATCAGGAGGTGCTCGGCGGGATCCTGTCCGCCTATCCGGACACGCGATTTGCGATCGTTTCCGGAAACGATTCACGCTCGGAAATACTCACGGCTCTTTCGATCGGGCTTCATGGCTACATCGTAAAGTCGCAGACGGACGAAGAGGTCGTTTTGGCTGTCAATGAAATCCTCTCCGGCCGCATCTATGTTCCTGCACTTCTGTCACGCCCGGGTGCAACGCAAACAACCCACGCGCATACACACTCCGAGAAAGGCCCACAGCGACGTACCACAGGCCTCAACCTTGGCAGGCTGACCTCGAGGCAAAAGGAAGTCCTCAAGCTGATGGCGGAAGGCTATTCAAACAAGGAAATTGCTCGCGACCTGGAAATCGCAGAGGCGACCACGAAAATCCACGCTGCTGCGGTCCTGCGTGAGTTGGGGGTACGCAATCGGACAGAAGCTGCCGTTATGCTGAAGACATGGCTTTCGAGACATGCCAGCTAGAGCGCCGCGCGTCTTTTAGGACATGCAAACGGCGCCCAAGGTTTCATGCATATACTGCATATACCGAAACTGCGCTGCGGCCTTTGGCCAACGACATCCCTGGAAAAGAACCTAAGCGCATCTCCAAGGCCATTCAGCGCGACGCGTCTTTTAGGTATCTGCTTTTCGATCGGAGCACTGCACTAGGATCCGATTTCCTTGCGTGATAGCCGCAGCGAATACCGCAACCCGTGGTCAGTTATTTCCAGTTTGGGAGAGTGACCGACAAGCGGCGCTCCATCTACTCCGATTATCATGGAACCGAAGCCATGACGGACTACGCTCGAGGTCCGCCGCCGTCCCGATTCCACCCACTCGAACACGATCTCACTGCCTGTGTCTTCAGGTGCAAATGTCCAGCTTACGTCGATCCGGCCTTTTGGATCGCCAAGCGCTCCATATTTCATGGAATTGGTGGCAAGCTCGTGGACGATCATTGCAAAACTCTCGGCGGCGCCTCCCGACATCACCACGGAAGGACCGCTGACCGATATGGCGCGTGTTCCCATATATGGTTGCAACTCTTGAGCAACGAGATCGTTTAGCGCCCCCGATACGCTGCCGTTGCGTGAAAGAAGCAGATGGGTTGCCTCGAGCGCGCGTATCCGGTCGATCAGCATTTCCTTGTATTTGGCAACATTGTTTCCAGGAACATCGACCATTTTCACGAGCGCCGTGATCACCGCGAAAACGTTGCCGAACCTGTGGCGTTGTTCGAGCATAATGCGCTCCCGCTTCTTTGCCGCGGCGCGCAGCAGCGTGGTTTGTCGTCTCTCGCTCAGGTCGGCAGCCACTCCAAGCCGCTGTCCTCCATCACCCTGTCTTTCCTCCCTTCCGCGCAGGGCAACCCAGCGGATATGCCCGTCCGGTCGACGGACGCGTATCTCAACATCGTAATTCATGACCGATGATGCGGACTTTCTCGATGCCGCCAGCTTTGGCCAGTCCGCCGGATGAACGACAGCTGATAGTTCCTCCAAACTGCGGCTATTGGCCTGGGCCAAGCCGAGAACGTCCCAGAACGTGTCCGAGCCTGTGACTGTCCCGTCTTTAAGGTCGATCCGCCACGTGGCCAAGCGTCCAGCAGACAGAGCGAGGTCTAGCCATTCCTTCTGAGCCCGAAGCGCTTCGTGAACAGCTCGTCGTTCCGAAATATCGTCGACCACCACGAAGATGCTCTCCGAGAGTCCCCCCTCGGGCACGGACGAAGAAAGCGTTAGCCTGGCCCAGAATGCCGTACCGTCCTTTCTTAAAAGACGGACCTCCGAAACGAACGAAGCAATGTCGTTGCCTAGGCCCGCCAACAATTGCGCCAAGGTGTCCCGGTCGTTCGGGTGGGCGAGCGTATCGAGCTGCAATTGGGCAAGCTCCTCCTCCTTGTACCCGGTCATCTCACAAAGGCGTCTGTTGGATTGCAGCAACTCACCTTTCTCGTTGGTGTTCGCGAATCCCATGGCAGCACGTTCGAAGGCCCAACGATAGCGGCTTTCGGTCGCCTCGACGGCAGCGAGCCTGGCCTCCGCGACTTCCAGCAGCTCACGCAAGTCCTGCCGCAGGCGATGGAACGTCATGGCAATCACCCCACCCGAAACCAGAAGCAGGATTGCGCGTGCCCAATCGCCATTTGAAATCTGATCGTATCCTCGCGCCCAAAGGCCGACCGCCACCATCAGAATGGTCGCAGCGAGCGCAGGCACACGATCTTCGAGATAAGCGATAATAATAATAGCCGGAACAAATTCCAGAAAACTGGCGCCTTGCCCAATATAGGCTGACGATTTTATTTCAAATATCAGTGTGGCAGCTAGTACGGATGCAGAGGCAATATGAGTTAGCAATCTGCCCGACGGTTTCGAATTCGACCTGCGCGACTGCGAGCTCATGGACACAGACTACAACCTTCTGACTAGCCCGTCGAGACTAGAGCAAAAAACGTACAGCTTAGTACCACTGCCGGATTGCCATACCGCTATCATAGCGCGCATTTTATCGGATGCAGCAGGGGCTATGAGCTGCCTTAGAACTGTCAGATCATATTGAGTTTTCAAGGTGGTGATGAACACGTTATCCGTCAGCGCATAGAAGACTAGAATCCATCTAAACATAAAAGGCTATCCGAATCCCGAATACTTATTTTCGGGCGTGTGTGAAACTTTGGGTTAGGGGTAGAAAATGAATCTGATCGATAGACATGTTGATGCTTCTTCGGGCGGTAGGTACATTGCTACGAGGACCAAGTACGATTTTGACGCGCGGAATACGCGACCCTCTTCTGGTCACCTTCCCGATCGCGCATCGGATCCATTGGACGCACGGCTTGGGGAACCAAAAGGCCGCAGTCTGGAATCCATAACCGGCGTGCTTGATCGCATTGGCTGTGGCTATCTCGTGCTGAATCGCGAAAGAAAAGTAGTCGAGTGGAACGCAGCCGCCCAAACCACGCTTGAGCGCCAGGGCGAAGCGGCTGACACGGCGAGCGGGCTTACGGCCGCACTAAGGCGGCTGATCGCGAATGTTCCGGGCCAATTCCTGCCGGGCTCGTTATCCTGGGTGGTAATCCGCAGCAGGGGCGACCGGCCGGTGATATTGAACGAGAACGGAGTTATTGCTCCCGACGGAACGAGCATCGTGGCGTTGCTGGACCGGGACAACAGGTCGGGGCCAAATCCTCGCACGTTGCAAAGAATGTTTGGCTTGACGAGCGCAGAAACGCACCTCGCCTTGCGTTTGGCTCAGGGCGACGCACCTTTGGAGATCGCTCGCAGCTGGCGTCTCAGCCGCACCACGATCCGTTCCCAGCTTGCCTCGCTGTTCGCCAAGACCGAAACGAAACGCCAGGCGGAACTGGTGGCCCTTCTTGGGCGTATTTCGGTCCTGCCATAAGGGCCGGCCACTTAAATGCAATCGCCGGACGTCGGCGTCCGCCCGGGATCCAGACGACGCAATTTGGAGTGTCATGATTTGGCAGGTCGTGCATCGCGTTGCGCGGTTCGTGGCACCGACGTCGCCTGAACTCCACCAGGTTCGATGCGCTGACGTAAATATCGGAAGCTGGAATCTCGGACCGGCAATTCGGTACTGTCGAACGGAATTCGAAAGGCGACAAGTTGGACAACGATCTATGCAGCGAGTCTGTCCTTGCCGCAACGGAGAAGGTGGAAATCGCCCGATCGCGTTCGGATCAAGCGGTGAAGAGACTTGCACGGACAGGACCGATCGTCGTCACCGGCGCAGCAGGTTTCATTGGTTTTCACGTGGCCTCGCGGCTTTTGCGTCTGGGTGTCAAAGTCGTGGGCGTCGACAATTTCACACCCTATTACGATCTGCGGCTCAAGGAAGCGCGGTTTGCACGCCTCTGTAGCGAGGCGGAGTTCACGCCGATACGAATGGATCTGGCGGATGCCGCGCGCGTTCAGTTGCTGTTTTCAAACGTTCGCCCCTCACACTTTGTCCATCTCGCGGCTCAGGCCGGCGTGCGTCATTCAATTGTTGACCCGCACGCCTACGTGCAATCGAACATAGTGGGGTTTCTAAACGTCCTTGAGGGCTGCCGGCATTACGGCGTCAGTCATCTCGTCTACGCCTCCTCGAGCTCCGTCTACGGCTTAAATCGAACCATACCGTTTTCCGAGCACCACGGCGCCGATCATCCCGTCAGCTTCTACGCCGCCACCAAGCGTTCGAATGAATTCATGGCGCATTCCTACAGCCATTTGTTCGACCTGCCCGTGACGGGACTGCGCTTCTTTACCGTTTATGGCCCCTGGGGCAGGCCCGACATGGCAGTCTATTTGTTCACGCGCGCGATCATCGAGGGCAAGCCAATCGAAGTAGCCAATGCCGGCCGCGTCTGGCGAGACTTCACCTATATCGACGATATCGCTGAGGGCGTGGTTCGGGCACTCGCTGCACCGCCGCGGCCCGATCCGAATTGGGACCCTTGCACCGCCGACCCTGCTACAAGTTCCGCGCCGTGTCGCGTCTACAATATCGGCAACGACCGGCCCGAGGAAATCAACCGACTGATTTCGATCATCGAGACCGCCCTTGACAGCCGGGCGCTTCGCGTGGATGTGCCGTTGCCGCCTGGCGACGTTCTGGAGACGCGCGCCGACGTCAGCGATCTCCGCAAGGCCGTCGGCTTCGCCCCGGCGACACCGCTTGAGGACGGAGTGCAACGCTTTGTCGAATGGTACCGGGACTTTCATGGAACGGATGACGCGGTCAGCATACGGCAACAAACGTCGGTGAATGATGAGGCCACAGTGTAGGCCGCGCCTTGTCGGGCAACGATCTGCCACTCGGCAAATTTGAGATTTCGCATTTTTTTCGGACAGAGAATAAAGCGAGTGTCGGCCCCAAAGCCGCCCCCGCCAGCCTCTATCCGACACAATCTTGGACTCGAAATTCCTGAACGCTGATGCCGTCGAGTATCGGGCGCGATAACATCAGATCAGCGCAGGAACCAATGAGGCGGCTGGCCTTCGACTGCGCGCGTTCTGAGCGACGCCAGCGCAAAGATCAGCCCAGGGATAATTTTCAGCCGTTTGCTGATATAAATCGACATCGCCACATTCCAAATCGCCAACGCAAGCGCGAGGCCCACTGCGGCGCCCGGCGCGCCGTAGAGCGCAATTCCTGCGGCACAGCCCATGATGCTGGCCGCGGCGCCGGCGATCATGGTTGCGGCTGCCGCCCATTCGTTTCCAGTCATCATCAAGAGGAGCATCTGGGGTCCGCATAGCGCGACAAAGACATATCCGAGAATGAGTATCCGCGCGACGGGTGCCGCTGTACTGAAATCTCCGCCGAACCAGCTCAACAGAGGTTCAATAATCGCAAGCATCGGGATGGCCATCGCTATGGCGCCGCCAGAGGAAAGTAGGGCGGCCCGTGAAAACAGCTGCTGCAGAGCCATCCGATCGCCTCGGGCATGAAGGGCGGCCGCTGTCGGCGCAAACATCGTCGAGACAGCGACCAGGGAAAGGCTCACAAGCAATGCGACGTTCAATCCCAAGGCGAAAATGCCCGCTTCGCGAATGTGATGCGTCCAGCCCAGCACCATGACCCCGGCCCGGCTGATGAAAACATCGAGCCCGGCCATGAGCATCATTGGCGGAACCGCGGACCACCATTCCCGCGACTCGTCGCCTGGCTGAACCTGCCGCAAGCCGGGCGGCTGAAATTTTGCCGCCATGATGAACACCAGGCCGACCGTGATGGCTGAACTTGCCAGCACCGCCTGCATCACCAGGGGTGCGTTGGGGGTCCATGATCCGGATAAGACCGCCATTCCCAGCAACGTCAACAATAGGCCGTCGCGCACGATGCGTTCCGGCATGAGGGCCGAGACACCGCCGCCGAAAGCACGAACAAGTGTTGCGCCCAACGCGTAGGCGGTGACCAAAGGCACTGCTGCCATGCCTAGCAGCTGGCTGGTTTGAAGCTCCTTGTGAGAAGAATCCGAAAAGAACAAGACCAAGGCGGCGCCAATGATGCCGAATAGTGTCGCTGCCGCCAGCGACCTTTGCAGAGCAAACCTGATTACCCCGTGTACCAGGTCAAGCCGCCCTTTGGCACTGTAGGCGGAGACGAAACGCAGCAAGGATACATGGAACCCAAGCGTTGCAAGATAGGCAAGCACCGAGGTCCAGGCCAGAACATAGGAGTAGATGCCATAGCTGGTGGAGCCAACGATGCGCGCAATCAATAACTGCGCCAAGCTGGTCAAGCCCGCACCCCCGATATAGACCAAAAGAGCGAAGATGCTGGCATAGCCGAGACCCCGGCCCGTGTCCTCCTCGTGCGGCAAAACCATATTTGCTGGAGCAACGGAGGCCGCAGGGAAGCGGGCGAGCTTCGGATCGCTGCAATCGTCGATGTCTCTTGCGCCGGCGGGCCCAGCTCCGGTCTGCGAACTCTTCGATATTATCTTCCGCTCGACAGACTGACTGCCGCGACGGTCGTTACGCGGAAGCCCGCATGTGACACTCATGATGTTCTCTCGAGCAAGAGATCTGCGCTGTCCCCAAACCGATAGCCAGCGTGTTTCTGTAGATTGACGTGCGTGAGAACGCTGCCTACGGGGACCTGAGCCGTCTCGTCCTCCGTCAGCAGCTGCAGAACACCGCGCGCGATGCTGCGACGCGTTCTGCCCCAGCGAACGGCGAACAGAACCGCGTCAGCCCAGCCCGTCAGTAGCCTGGCCTCAGGTCCTCCAAGTCCCAGCGGTCCATTTATAATGACGACGCTGTAGATTGAGCGCAGCTCATCTGTGACCAGGGATCCGTCGATCATGGACAGCTGCGGCAGCAGATCCTCTGATGGTGCCAGCGCCATGAAGTCGATTCCAATTTCAGGCATTCCCGTGACCGCGTCGTGCAGGGGACAACGGTCGTTCATATAGTCTCCAAAGGATTTATGCGGCCGGAGCGCGCCGAATTCGTTCAGGAACTCGTTCGTGAGGCGGGCCCCCGTGCTGTCAAGATCGAGAAAAAGCACTCGTCCCCCAAGTCGGGTAGCTGCCAACGCCAAGCTCCATGCAAGCTCGGTCTTGCCATCATGCCGGATACTGGACGTTACGAGGATGACGTGCGAAGCGCGGCCCCTCGCCTTGTTGAGTGTCACGGTGACGAGGAGGGAAGTGATGGCTCGGCTGTAGCTGGACTTTCGTTGGCCAAGAACCAGCTGCTGAAGTCGTTTCGCGTGTATTGTGGGCGCTTCCGGTATCAGCCCCAGGCATGGGACCCTGAGCGCGGCTTCAGCTTCGGCCTCGCCGCACAAGGTCTGATTGAGGCGGCTGCGGACCATCACGAAGATCCCGCCAATGAGACCAAACACGATCATGCCGGGCGGAATAAGGAAGATGGGCGGCAGGGTTTTTGGATTCGTCGGCGGCCACGCCGCTGAAAGGATCGAGACTCCGGGCAAGGGGGTTGCGATACGCTGCACCAGATCCTGTTGTTGCGTGAGTAGCTGGTTGTATCGCTGCGTCAAGATGCTGACCTGCGGCTCGAGCGCACGCAAGCCGGAAAGCCGGCCGGCTGTGTCGGCCACCACCGCATCAAGCACATTCTTGCGCCCCTCCAGAGCCGCAATCTGGGCACGGTAGATGTTCGCCTCCGCAGCAATGCGATCAGTGCCTTGTTCGATCTCGCGGTTGATTGCAGTACTCAGGCTCGCATCCGCATTGTCGTTGGCTTGGCGAGCCGCCATGTCGGCCAGTACCGGTGACCCGATCGCTTCGGCGAGCGTCGCGACCGATGCTCCTTCCTTTCGCAAAGCCTCGATGTGTTGAAGGCGAGATTCCGTTGCGGAGAGATCCGCCTTCGACAAAGATATCTGCTGGCTGAGCTCGGCTGTCTCCTTGGCAGCGTTGTCCGCCGCACCTTGATCGACCGCGCCATGGCTCAGCCGATACTTTTCCAGGCGGTCGGTTGCTTTCGCCAAGTCGCTTTGTACGACCGGTAGGCTAGCGACGATCGAGGCGAGTTCCAGTCTGTCTGACGCCCTGCGCTTCTGTGCGAGATCGTCGATGTATACTTGGACGAACGTATTGGCCACAAGGGCGGCTCGCGCCGGATCGTTGTCGGTGAAGCCGACCGTGATCACTCTTGATCGCAGTTCCTGTCCAACCCTCATGCCCTTCCGTAATGCCTTGAGTTCGTCTTCATCGGCGGCCGCCGGCTTGCCCTGCGGCCAAATGCTTTCCAGCAGACCGGCTGCGAAGGTGCGTATGTTCTGCAAGTCGCCGCCGGCCGGAGCGGGGCGTGAATTTCCGGTTACGACATCCCCTTGCTCAGCAATGTTACCAACCTCCGTCTTGCGCAGGGCTGCCACCACGCGACGCAGATGCCCCTGCGAAGAGAGCATGGTTAAGTGGTCATCAATGCTCGCATCCAGCATCTCCTGCGCAGAATCTGCGCCTCCGGGAGCCGCATTCCTGCCAGGAGCATCGACAATCACCTGTGCGGTCGACTCGAACAGGACGGGACGCGCAAAACCCGCAAGCCCAGCCAACACACCGCCCAAAATCACCATTGCAAGCAGGAACCATTTTCTCCTCGCGACGGTAATAAGGAGTTGATGGAAGGGGGTCTGCGCGTCGATCTGTTCGCGCAGGAATGGCCTCATGCGCGGGTTGATCTCGCGCGTCGGCACGTGCATTTCAGTGGCGCGCGGAAGGTGAATGCGGCTGACTATGGAACCTTCCATCTTATACTCCTGTCAGTTCGAGCACTGTAGACATGCCCGTTGCCGGCCCTGGGGGCCGCCCGGCCTCGTTGCGCCAGGCCTGGAACATCAATGCGGGCCACAAATCACGAGAATGGTCCTGTCTTCCGTCAAGGTGGTCGCGCCAGCACATCGCGACCTTCGCAAAGTCGAAGATCCCATCTCCGGAGAGGCGCATATCGGCGACCAGATCGCTGGCCCAGTCGCGCAACGGGCCTCTCAGCCAGACCGCTATGGGAACATCGAAACCCTGCTTCGGCCGGTCGATCAGCCGTTGCGGAAGATAGCGGCTCAGCAACTGACGAAGTATCCACTTGCCTTTGCCATTGCGAACCTTCGCATGTGCGGGCAGCCGCCAAGCGAATTCGACAACCCGATGGTCGAGAAGCGGGCACCGGCCCTCGAGGCTGTTGGCCATGCTGGCACGGTCCAACTTCACCAGTATATCGTCGGGCAGGTAGCCGGCCATGTCGTCGTACAAGAGACGGGACAGCAGGCCATCAAGCCGGGGTGACTCTTGAATTGATGTGGACGGCTTGTGGAGTGTGAGGCTCTCGGTCGATACTCCGGTCAGCCGTTGATACAATTCGTCCTCATCTGCTGCGGCGAGCAGCCGAGCGAGGCGGTGCAGCCGATCGCTCCGCAGCGCGAGCCGTGCACTCGCCGAAAGCGGCAGCTTGCTGACGAGATCGTAGCGCGCCGCACGGGCCAGCAATTCGACCCCTGCAGCAAGCGTGTGACGCAGCGGCGACGGCAGCGCATGCTGTCGTTTCAACCGCGCCGCCATGAAGTGGCGGGCGTAACCGGCGAAGCATTCATCGCCACCGTCGCCTGACAGGGCCACGGTAACATGCTGGCGGGCGAGCCGCGCCACCAGCAAAGTTGGTATCTGCGATTCGTCGGCGAACGGCTCGTCCCAGATCTGCGGCAATTCTGGAATGACCTCGCGCGCAGCGGCGGCCGAAAGGTGTAGTTCAGTATGATTGGTGCCCAGATGCCGCGCAACCTCCGCGGCGTGGGGAGCCTCATCAAACCCGCCTTCTCCGAAAGCAATCGTGAATGTGCGCACCGGCTTCGGCGACTGAGCCTGCATCAGCGCCACAACGGCGGAGCTGTCGATGCCACCAGACAGAAAGGCACCCAGCGGCACATCGGCTACCATGCGTTCCCGAACGGCAAGTCGCAGCAGGTCGTCGAGTTCGTCGGTCAGTTCTTCGTCGGTGCCGGCGATTGGATTCAGTCGACCGTTCGCGGCGACTTCAGGCAGCGACCACCAGTGTCGGACGCGTTGCGAAAGGGATGCGGCACTGCGCGCCTCGGCAAAATCTGCCGCCGTCACAGACAGAACCGAGCTAGGAGGTAACTTGAATACGCCTTGCCAGATGCAACTGTTACCCGGCACCCATCCCTTCGAAAGCATCGTCGCAGCCGCGTCGAGATCGAGCTCCTGACAGAACCCTGGAAAACGATTGATCGCCTTCAACTCGGAGGCAAAAACAAGCGCATCGCGTGTTGCAGCAACATAGAGCGGCTTTTTGCCCATTCGGTCGCGGGCGAGATGGAGGGTCCTGGTCTTCAGATCCCACAATCCAAATGCGAACATGCCAGCGAGGCGCGTCAGTGCGGTGTCGAGACCCCAACTCTCGATTGCGCACAGCATGACTTCGGTATCGCTGGCGCCACGGAACCGATGGCCAGCGCCTTCAAGTTCGCGGCGCAGATCGCGGAAATTGTAGATCTCGCCGTTGAACGTAATGGCATATCGGCCACTTGCCGAATGCATTGGTTGGCGTCCCGCCTCCGATAGATCGACGATAGCCAAACGCCTGTGGCCGAAGGCGATGCCGGCTTCACGGTTGACCCAGAAGCCTTCACCATCAGGCCCGCGATGACGAAGGCCCGTCGTCATCTGCCCTATGGCCGTGAGCGGCCTGGCACTGGCTGCATCGGGTGCAAGGAGAATTCCGGCAATCCCACACATGCCATCACCTCCGGTCGCTCGAGGTTGCCGAAACCGTTTGCGGCGTTCCGGCAACAAGGCAAATGGTCAGCGCAAACCACACGATTGGATGGCGGATGATCAGATGTGGCATCCCGAAGATAACGATCGACACGACGAGCACGAACAGGGCATCGAGCTTTGCACGCCATGCGCATAAAGCCGCCGCGCCGACAATCCAGGCCAGGGCTAGGACCGCAATCAAACCACCTTGAGTGTATAGATCGAGAATCGTGTTGTGAGCCTCGAAAGGCCGGGGCAGAAACTGGCTGTAGGAAATGGGCGGGCGCTCCAGATGCGGCCCAGGACCAAGGCCCAGGGATCCTGACGTCAGGCCCTTGCCCAATGCATCTCCCCAGAGATGGAGGCGAAGTGCGGCGGTTTCGGCGGTTGCGTCGCCGCCCTTGTCCTTGGTGAGACTTAAGGCGAACTGTTCGACGCTGCCCGCTTCCGTGAGAATGTAGGGCGTCATCGACAAGGCCAACGGAAGGAAGCCAATCATCAACAGGAGGGTAACTTGCCGGGAAAAGCTGGCCTTGCCGTCACCGGTTGCGAGCCATGTCCGAACCCGCAGCCCAAGAAATATCAAGCAGGCCAGGACCGTCGTGTACAGATAGGTATCACTCTTCGTCAGCCTTCCGATATAGATGGTCAGGATAAGGCTGCTGAGCCCGGCCAATCTCGCCCACGGATTGCTTGTGGTCGTCGCAAGATGCAAGGCGAATGGGCCAAAGAGTGCACAATAGAGCGCGAGCTGGTTCGGGTTCTCGGACCAGCCGCGGAAGCGATCCCAGTACCACGGATCGACGCCGGATTGGTGGATCCAACCCCATCCAAGTGCCAGCTGAACAATAAAGCCTGCATTCGCGATCGCGACCACCCACCAGGCAGTACTGCGCAGATGACGATCAGCCTCGGGCTCCGCGGCGGCTAGGCAGGTGACGCAGATCAGCAGCAGGTAGGCTATCATATCGTGCATCACCACCGACAGGTACAGCACCGTGGTCAGATAGCCGACGATGGTGCCAATCCCCAGAGCAAGCGTCATGATCAGCCAGAAGCCCGCGACACGGATCAGGGCGGGCCTGACTACCAAATGACCGCCGGCGAGCACTCGGCCGATCGACAGCATGATCCAAAGCGCGAGAAACAGCTCGCCATAGCCGAGTGGCACTCCCGGAATGGTGAGCTGCGCCGCATAGGACATCGCAACGCCGCAGGCGAGCAACGCGTCGCGGATCATCGGCGCGCTCCACCCAATGCGCGGTTTGCAGCAGCCTCTTCAAGCAACGCGGGCGACGCCGGTCGAGCGAAGCCGCCATGGGATTTGGCGCTAAGGACATTGTCGTAGAGATCGCAATATTGCTCGACCACCCAGGGCAGCGAGAACTGCGTCCGGACCAGCTCGACAGAGCGAGCGCCCATGGTCCTTCCTTTCCGGCGGTCGGACAAGAGGTCTATAATTCGAGATGCAAGGCTGTTCGGATCGTGCGGTGGGACGAGATGGCCGTTCCATCCGTCTTCGACCACCTCATTGCAGCCAGGCATCCTTGAGGCGACGATAGGCAATCCTGCAAGCCCTGCCTCCAGCAGGACGCGCGGAATCCCTTCGCGATATTGTGTCGGAAAGGCGAACAGATCGGCCATGCCAAGCAGGGCAGGAACGTCGCGTCGTGGGCCCAAGGCGATGACATGGGGCGCATGTCGATCAATCTCCGCCTTGTCCACCGCAAATGGGCCCTCGGATTCCAATGGCCCGACAAGCACGAAACGGGCATCGGGCCTTTCAGCCAAAATGCGAGGGACTGCCTTGAGGAGTGTCGGGATGCCTTTCTGGCGAGTTAGCCGGCCGACAAAAATTACGATCTCGGCGGATTGGAGCCCAAGCTCCTCGCGCATTTTCATCGCCGACGGGGCAAGATGCCTTGCCATGGCGAACGCATCGACATCGATTCCAGAACTGCGGATCACTCGTCCGCTGCCACGTATGATCAGTCGGTAGCGTTCAAAGAATGACTGATCGTCCCGATTTTGGAACACCGTAGCGGCCGTCCATAAGGACGAAAGCCATTGCAGTCCGCAAAAGATTGGGCGCAGGGCCAGGGCGCGCGGTTCCAGGGACGAGAACGTCCAGCCCAGACCGTTGATTGTGCGCACGACTGGAACGCTCCCGCGCACCGCAAGTGGCGTCACCAGGTTGGGCTTGGTGTCGAAGCTTTGGATAATATCCGGCCGGAGTTCTGCCATCAGCTTTCGAATGGTTTTGATGGCGGCCCATTCCCCGCTGCTGCTGGAAAAGCGGTCGAAACCGTAGCTGCGATGCGGAATGCCATGCCGCAGGAATGCGGCTTCACCGCCGCTCGAAACCGCAGTAACCTGGAATCCCTTCTCTCGCAGCGACATCAGGAAGGGGATTCGCAGGGCGTGATCCTCGCCTCCAACACACACGAGGTGCGGATTCATCCTGCGTCTCCTGACCGTTCGCCGTAGCCCGATCGCGCGAAGTGGCCGGCCGTTGAATTTGCTTTCATAGTGTTGGTTTCGTTACCCATCACGCCCAAGGTCACGGTAGGGGCAGGCCTTGCCACTGTCCTCGTCTGTTTGAATGACACACACCGTGTCCCGGAAACGGATCGCCGTGCCCAGCCGGTTCAGGTAGCCGCGCGTTGCATCAAAAAGGTCGGCACTGCCCAGATGCCCGAGCACGGAGTGGTCTGTTGACAAACGGCTCGCGCTCCGCGGCACTTTCCTGTCTTGGTGCTGGTTGCCGTCGGAATGCCGCCTAATTTGCGCGGCTAGCTCATCCTCTGGATGCGCGAAGTTTGACCACGCGGGAGATGATCGCCCGTGCCTCCGATGCTAGCAGGATCGGAATGCCGTCGCGTACCGGGTAGGCAAGTCCTGCGCTCTTCGATACGAGTTCGTCGCGATCCCCATCCCAGGCAAGTGAGCCTTTGGTCACTGGGCATACTAACCGTTTCAACAACTCAGGATTGAAAGAGGCATTCTCTTCGGCTCGCCTATCCGCATCCATCTGCTATTCCTTTCTCGGCTCCGACGCGAGCGTCTTTCGCACAAAAGCCATCACCCGACGTTCGAGTCATTTCTGTAAATCGTAGAGTTCCGGCAAGTGTCATAAGCCTTGCAAACTGCACTTTCACGGTAGGTGCAGGCTTGGCCACCTGTCGTCGTCTGTTTGAATGAATTGACATTGGACGGAGCTGCGTGGCGGCGAAGTTGGAGGTGAGGTGTTGAACGGACAATGGGTAAGCACGATCGGAGACAACCGTGATAGGTGGCCGGAAGGTTTCGTTATTGAAGACCGCTCGCGGTTAATGCTCTCGAGCCAGTGTTTGACCGTTCCGGCCAGTCAATACGGGCGACGAAATCGTAAACCGGACCGCCGGGTACTCCCCAATTGCTTGACCAGACCACCTGTGAACCGTCTGGGGACGGCGAGGCGTGGGTCTCACTCCAGTAGTCGAATGGAGCGTTCTTCGTCTGCACAACACGTCGAACCTCTCCGCTGCCGTCGATGCGCAGCGCGATGACTTCCCGCGCATACGGCGCCCAATTCGGATATTTCGATACTTCGTCCGGGTCGCCGGAATAGCTAAGGAACACCCAACCCGGCCTGTCCAGTGACCTGAGCGATGCATGCTGTGCTTCGCCATATCTCATCAGCGAGGTGACTTTCCCATCTGACAGCCTTCGCTTGATCACCTGGAATATGTCCGGATCGGATTTACTGATCCCCACATAGATTTCGCTGCCGTCGGCATCGACCGTCATGTCCCCATGGCCAGGCCGATGATGCTCGGTCCATTTTTGGCGCAGAACGCCGTCAACCGAAAAGATGAACGTCTGTTCAGTTTCGTCTTTTAGGTACTGAATGCATAAGATGTTGACGCCTAGCGGCGAGATTGAGCAGGCGCTGTTGGTCCCGACAAGCTGTGCGAGATCGATTTCCGGAAACTTCCGCCGCTGTTTGAGATCGTAGGCAAAGACGACCGCTTTGCCGTCCCCGCGAACCGCGCGCACGGCTATACGGCTGCCGTCACGGCTCGGATTCCCTTTATAAGGGCCGAACTGGAGATCGCTACTGTCAGTCGAAACAAACAGGACCTCCTCATGATTGGTGCGTGGCGCCCACGTCGAGATTTTCCGACCACCGACGCAGATCATCAGGTCGGGATCGCGAGGGTGCCATTCGCATTCGATCGATCGAACACGGCGAAAAAGCGGAGCGTAGGTGCGCCCATCCAGGAAGCATAAGCCGCCGCAGCCGTTGCTGATGACAAGAAGGCTCTGATCCGAATTCCAGGCCTGAGCGCTCGAATAGCGGTGGCTGCAATATTTGCTCCCGCATGCGACGCCGGCGCCGAGGATTCCGGGTTTGGTTATTCGCGTGAAAGTTGTGCCAAATGCCGCATCCTTCGCCGGGTGCAGGTAATCAGGCAGGTCCATGGCCACCGGCGCGACGAACTTTGTCGATGCCACATCCTCTTCACTCACCGCTCCGCGCAGATCTATGGATGTCGCGCTGGCAGCTAGCGTCAACGCCAAGACAATTTGGTAGCGAAAAAAGCGCATGTCGTGTCAACTCACGCGGTTCCGTCTCAATAGTTCGATTTCCGTTTTTATTGGATACCTTCTTCTCGACGCTTCAAAACCGTATCTCTCTAAGCTTCAACCCTTTTAAATTTCGCCCGCGCCGCGCCAAACTTGTCAATTACTCCACGCGCTATTATTTCGGTGGCGGCAGCGAGCCCGTCCGAATCTAAGCTTTCAACGCAAGTTGTCGGTACCGGGAACGATCCAAGTTGTTCCTCGATAAGATTAACGTGGTCGATATGATCAAGACTGCTCTGCAGATCAACTTCGAGGAACTTCTGAATGATGCCGAGATTACGCCGGCGTTCCCTCAACCGCGCCTCTAGAATCTCTCGTGGCGCCTGCAATCGGACAAGCAGGTCCGGTTTGGGTAGAAGCTCGAGGGCGCACGACACCCTTTCACGATCCGTTATGCCGCTGAACAAAACCAGCGAGCACACGAATTGCACCATACCCTGGTCAAAAATTGAGATCGTGTCCTTGGACGCTATTGCCGCGCGCCAGGCTTGTAGAAGAGCTTCAAGATGCCAGTTCAGACGAGCCGCCCACAGCTCATTCTTGGGTGGAAGGATCTTAAGCACTTCTGCACCGAGAGAACGCTGTCCAATCCACTTTGAATGCAAGCCGGAGACTAGTTTGAAGGCGGCTCTTCTAACCGGGTGTCGACGGTCGCCGGTCTGCAAAACCACAGAGTAGCCCTGAGCTCGCAGAACGTGCACCAGCTCGCACGCCAACGTCGTCTTACCAGCACCGGACGGCCCAAATAGCTCCAAGATCATCTTTCAATCCAGACTGAGGGAAGCCTTCCGGCAGTGATGTTATGTCCATTTGCTGAAGCGAACGCCCATCTCTTCCCGGGATGTCTAGCCGACGAGCCAGGAATTCGCGCCATCCGTATGAATGACGGTGTGGTCACGTTAGGATATCGACGAAGGCCATAATCGTGAACGGAAGGAGTGCGTTTCGGTCACTATCCTTCCCGATTGCCTTCCATCCGTTTGCCGTTCCGTCCCCGACAGGGCTGTGCAGTAGCCCAATGCCCCAGCGCACCTCCACGGGGCTCAGTAGTCATAAGTTCGGCATGTCTCATCCGTTCGGGGGATGCGAGATACCCAGCCATCTGGAAACCTTACCTCTGCGATGGCCCCACCCAGAACTGATCTTTTGCCGCCTCTATCGCCAATAGAACAGCTTGGTGGGGCATCCAATGAATATGTTGGACAAAAAATCTTCGATTCCATCTCAGGAGAAATCGTATGAAAGCGGGCAGATGAGCGAGGACCTCAAGTCATATCCGTCAGCAGGGGCTACAGCCGCTATGCCTACTAGTTACGACGCCGAAGTCGCGGCCGCGGCCTATGATCTCCCAACAAAGCAGAGATATCAGGATCCGAGCTTTGCGAGCTGGTACCTGGACGGATATGCAGGCCGCTTGAAGCTGTCTACAATTGCATCCTACGTCATTGCGCGACGGGAGCAGCGCTGCATCGCCAAGGCGCTGGAGAGGTGCAGCCCGCCTCCATCTCAGGTGCTCGATATCCCATGCGGAACCGGGAAGCTGGCTGGCGTGCTGGGCCGGCATGATTGTCAGGTGCTGGCTGCAGACATTTCAATGGAAATGATGGCCCTGGCTAAGTCAGCATATGAAGGTCAGCCCGGATTTCGGGGATTCATCCGATGTGACGTGACGCAACTGCCGTTCGCCGACGAAAGCTTTGACACGGTGGTCTGTCTTCGCCTCATCCATCTTATCCCGCCACATCTCAGGCGCGACATTATCATGGAGCTCGCGCGCGTTGCCAGCCGCCGTCTGATCGTATCCTACGGCGTTGGCACCCGCCTCCAGAGAATGCGACTAAGGCTGCGGAAGATAATCACCGGAAGGCTGTCGGCGCCTCATCCCGTCAATCTTAACGTTGCACGACAGGATTTCGCAGAGGCGGGGCTCGAACTGGTACGCTCTTTCAGCGTCCTCCGGTTCCTGTCCTGCGAGCAGCTGTTCGTACTTGAGAAGGTAAAGGCGTGGCCTGCCGCCGGTTTGCAGCCTTTGCGTTAGCACTGGCATTGCGGATCAAGCCGCTGATGGGTGTCAAAAGCTGAAACGGCGACGGGAGGTGGCTGTGGAACCGGCAGGCAAGGCCATTCCGGCGCGCATGGCATCACTCGACCTGCTGCGCTTGGCCGCAGCCCTCGCGGTCGTGCTCTATCATTATCTTTTTGGCGGCGCGATCGCCGGAAGTCTCGATGTGGAATATCCTGCCGCAGCACCTTACGCCATCTATGGCTATCTCGGCGTCAATCTGTTTTTCCTGATCAGCGGTTTCGTCATCGCGTGGTCGGCCGAAGGTCGAACCTGGCAGGAATTCGCGGTCGCCCGCTTCGCCCGGCTTTATCCCGGATTCCTCGTCTGCATGACCGCAACTTTTGTTGTTCTCGTCGTCGCCAAAGACCAGCGTTTTCCGACCGATATTGCGACCTATGTAGCCAATCTCTCTATGTTCGCCCGCCTCTTCGGCAGACCATCCATGGATGGGGCCTACTGGTCGATCATGCTCGAGATCCTGTTCTACGGCTGGGTTGCAGTGCTGATCTTTGCGGGTGCCTTTCAGCGCTGGAAAATACCTATCGCTGCCATCTGGCTCGCAATTTCGGCAAGCAACGAGTTCTTCTTTGAGAACGCGGTGATACGCATTCTCTTTATTACAAACTATGCGCCTTTGTTTGCCGCCGGCATCCTCGCGGAAGACATCGTTGCAAGGGGCCGTTCGCCGGCTGCGTTCCTGCTTCTTGCCGTCGCATTCCTGGTGTCTTGCCAGACCATAATCTTCTCTCACCACTGGATGCATGAGCACTTTGGCGCTGCCATTTCGTATCCTGCTCTCCTCGCTGCCAATATAGTGGTCTACGGAGTCTTCTCTGGCGCGATACTGCTCCGCTCCGTGATTGCTCCATCCAAGGTTGTCATGATGCTCGGAGGATTGACTTATCCACTGTATCTTTTGCATCAGTATATTGGCTACATCTCGCTTAACGCGCTGGCGCCGCATGTCGGAAAGAACGCCGCATTCTTCGTTGTATTTGCCGGGATTCTTCTTGCCTCTTTTCTCGTCTGGCGCTTCATCGAGACGCCGGTACGCAAGCCGCTCGTTCGCGCTCTGGTGTCTGGGATATATCGCCTTGCACCAGCGTCGCAGCCAATCCGGCCAACCTCGTCCGCACGAACATCGTGATCAGAAGCGCTCGGCGGGTGTGCCAGAAAGATTCGCGTTAATCGCGAAACACCGGGGTATCCGGGCTTGGCACGCTGTACGGCACACTGGATGTGTCCCGCTTCCGGTTTCATTGACGGCTCAGCCGATTCCCCAGCACCCCGCACGACGAGGCTTCAAGAGCAGCGAAGCGCACTCCAAATAGCGCACGCCAGGTCCGGCATATGGCGCAAGACTCTCTTGCGACCTGGCACCGCATCGAAGGGCTTATCGGGGAGAAGGTCGCACTGTGTGTATCAACTTACGATCAAAGTTTCTCTCACGGGGTGCCGGTATGTGATTTGGCGCTAATATACGCAGTCTGTAGGTAGGGCGCTGTCGAAACAGAAAAAGGAATATTGGATGACAACTCTGCATTACACGTCAGGTGGATCGGGCACGGAAATTGCTCAAGCCGGATTCAATCTGGCTGACGTTTCATCCGTTGACCAACTCAATGCGCTGCCGGACGGTATGAAAGGCATGGTCTATCTGAACGAAACCGACGGAGTAACCTCCTCCTTTGTCGACAAGGTCACGCCCTTCATCGGTAATCCAAAGCTGTTCGGATTCTTCCTGGTTGACGAGCCGGATCCCACCGGCCAATGGGGTACCTACGCCTCTGCCGCAAATCTGAAGGCAGAATCCGACTGGATTCATTCCAATGTGCCGGATGCCAAGACCTATATCACGATGATGAGCCTGGGGACGTCGGCGAATCCAGATTTTTCGAACACCTACAATCCCGCCAGTACGGGTATCGATTACTACGGCGTGGATGTCTATCCTGTCCGCACGGATGGCGCGGTCGACTACAACATGATCGACAAATTCGTCGCCGCCGCTCAGGCATCGGGCATCCCGACGAGCCAGATCATTCCAGGCTACCAGACGTTTGGAGGTGGCGACTATAACACAGACATGGGTGGCAAATATGTCGTGCCCACCGCCACCCAGATGGAAACCATGATGGACCACTGGGCCAAGCTGGTTCCGTCACCCGCCTTCGACTACGCATACGCCTGGGGTTCGCAGCGAGGCGACACAGCGTTGGAGAGCTCTTCGGAACTGCAGGCCGTTTTCCGGGAACACAATCTCAACACTGGAGGGACTGCTCCTTCCGAAGCCGCGGCTACTGATCCCAGTTCTACGGCGAGCATCCCTTCCGAAGCCACCACCGGCGATAGCGCCTCGACTGCCACGGCTCCGTCCGAGGCCACCCCCAACGATAGCGCCTCGACTGCCACCGCCCCGTCCGAGGCCACCCCCAGCGATAGCGCCTCGACTGCCACGGCCCCGTCCGAGGCCACCACCGGCGATAGCGCCTCGACTGCCCCTGCCGAGGCCACCACCGGCGATGGCACCCCGACTGCCACGGCCCCGTCCGAGGCTACCCCCAGCGACAGCACCTCGACTGCCACGGCCCCGTCCGGGGCCACCCCCAGCGACAGCACCTCGACTGCCACCGCCCCTTCCGGGGCCATCACCGGCGATAGCAGCTCGACTGCGACTGCCCCTGCCGAGACCACTACCGGCGATAGCAATCATAGCAAGACCGCGCTTTCGCACCTCCTCGCTGGCAATAGCAGTTCGACCGACACCGCCGCCTCCACAAGCGATGGTAGTGATAGCAAGACCGCGCTTTCGCATCTCCTCGCCGGCAATGGCCGTTCGACTGATACCGCCGCTTCCAGCGCCACCACAAGCGATGGCAGTCATGGCAAGACCGCGCTTTCGCCCTTCCTCGCCAGCGACGGCAGTTCGACTGCTACCGCCGCTTCGGGCACCACCACCAGCGATGGCAGTCATGGCAAGACCGCGCTTTCGCACCTCCTCGCCGGCAATGGCAGTTCGACTGATACCACCGCTTCCGGCGCCACCATCAGCGATAGCAGTCATGGCAAGACCGCGCTTTCGCACCTCCTCGCTGGCAATGGCAGTTCGACTGATACCGCCGCTTCCGGCGCCACCACAAGCGATGGCAGTGATAGCAAGACCGCGCTTTCGCACCTCCTTGCCAGCGACGGCAGTTCGACTGACACCACCCACGATAATGCCGGCGACAAGGTAAGCGAGGGCAGCAGCGTTGACCGCATATTGGCTGCGTTGAACCATTCTCTTTCGGCCGGCTCGGAGCTTCTCCCGACCAACGACCCGTCCGACACAACGGCAACCAGCCTGGTTCGCCACGGGTTCGCGCAGACCGTCCAGCCCGATGAAAATGTCGGCGCCCAGGCAAAAAATGGCGCCGCCGAGATCATGTCCGGCCACGGAGGCAACGACGCCTTCGACTTCAGCAAGCTCCAGGACAAGCTCCACCTCGATCAACCCGCTCTTACCGAGCTTAAGTCGGGCGGGCTTTCATTGCATGCTTCCTCTGCTGATACGGCCGCCGATGATGGTTCCCACCACATCATCTTTGACAGTACAACCGGATCGCTCTCTATCGACAGCGATGAAGTCGGCGGCGCAGCTCAAGCGCAGCTCGCTACCCATTTCCCGTGGCAGCATCAGTCTTTGTGATCTGAAAACCCGGAGTGGCGGACCTTCAAATGGAGTCGGGTCCGCCGCTCCGTCTTTGTTCAATTGCGCCACGGAAGCTTGGCCAAGGGAAGATAAGATACCGGCGGACATCGGAGAGATCGAAGTTGGTCGGCATCATCACCAATGCGAATTTCGGATTCGCAACACTAAGCGGTCTCGGCAATTTTCAGCACGGCGTCGATCTCGGCCATCACCGCTGCCGGCAGCGGCCCTCTTTCCAGCGCACCGAGATTGTCCGCGACCTGCTCGGGCCGCGTGAAGCCGGGAACCGGCAAGGCGATTGCCGACTTGGCGAGGATCCAGCCGAGCGCACCCTGCGCAAGCGTGCGTCCGCCCGAGGTGAGCAGGTCGCGGATTGCCGAGAGCCTTGACAGATACTGCGGGTTGGCGGCGCCATCCCTGAAAAACACCATCCAATCGGCATTCCCGCCGCGCACGTCATCGGTGGGCAGCCTCATGGCCGGCGTGTATTTGCCGGTGAGCAGTCCCATTGCCAGCGGCAGCCGGCTGAACGAGACGAGGTGCTCGCGCGCCGCAACGGCCATCAGCTCGTTGGCCGGGGTAAACACATTGAAGTCGTTCTCTACGGCGACGAAACCCTCGCGCGGCGCGTAGGCAGCAAGCCGTTCGCAGTGATCGGTGCTCCAGCCGAAGCCGCCTATCTTGCCCTCCTGGCCCAACAGGTCGAGCGTATCGAACACCTCACCGGCGCGTTCGATCGGATATTCGTTGATGTGTAGCAGCACGACGTCGATAAAATCGCGCTGCAGGCGCTGCCGCGAATTGTCGATCGATGTCCGGATCGCCGCGGCAGAGGCATCCTCGGGAGCGATCTTGCGCGTTTCGGGATCGCCGAAATAGCCGACCTTGGTGACGATGACGGCTTCGTCCCTGCCCTTCAACGCCCGCCCGAGGATTAGTTCGGCATTGCCGGCGCCATAGGCGGCAGCCGTGTCGAACACCCGCGCGCCGATGTCATAGGCCATCGCCAGCGCGGCTTGCGACCTGATATCGTCGACCTCGCCATAGATTGTCGCCGTGTCGCGCCAGCGCGCGGCGCCACCCGCCGCCCAGGTGCCGATCCCGATGCGCGGCACCGATCGGCCATCCCAAAGCTCCATCATCTCCATGCCCGTTTCCTCAACGGCGCAGGCTGGCGTGGCGGGCACGCTCGCGGATCTCATCGCGGGAAATGCCGGCATCCACCAGTGTGCTGTCCGGGGCCTGCTTCAAGCTCGCAAGCGTCTGGCGATAGGCAATCCAGCGGGTGAAACGGTATCGAAGTTCATACAACATGGTCGTCTCCTTTGGCGCGCAGAATGCCCGCGCGCCTGGGTTGATCGAAAGCGCAAAGCATCTGCGCGAATCGCATGCTCGATCGAAAAGATGGCGCTCGCTTCTTGGCCAGCCGAGGCGCTTATCCCTGTCCCGTCAGGCAAGATTATCCAACGCCTCCAATTCCTGCATACTTGCGCGCGATGCCCGCTTCGCGCTACAGCCACGGTCGCAAGGAGTTTTTCATTTCTGCAAAATGGATATTGGCTGGGACGATCTGAGGTTGTTTCTCGACGTTGCGCGGCTGGGTGGCTTGAGCGCAGCGACGGGAACCACGCGCCTCAGCGCAGCCACCCTTGGACGACGCGTCACCGCGCTCGAAAAGCAGATTGGCGAACCGCTGTTCGTGCGCCAGCAGACCGGCTACCGGCTGACCCCGGTCGGGGAAGAACTGCTGCGGCGCGCCGAAGACGTCGAGGTAGCAATGCAGTCGCTGACCCGCTGGCGCGAGGGAAACCTGCCCGACCGCATTGTCCGCGTCTCGGCTGGGCCATGGACCTCGGCCTTCGTTTCCGCCCATATCGGCGAGATCTGGACGGTCGATGATGGCATAAGGGTGGAACTCGTCACCACCACCGACCGGGTCGACATCGGCCGCCGCGCCGCCGACATCGGCATCCGCAGCGAGCGCCCGACCGAGCAGTGGCTGGCCGGCCGTCTGAGCGGCAAGGTCGCCCACGCCATTTATTCCGGACGCCACCTGATCAACGGCATCGCCGCCGGATTGTTCGTCGGCGTCACCGGCGAAGGGGCAAACATTGCCTCGGCGCGCTGGCTGCAAGCCCACCACGGCGACCGCATCGCCGTTCGCGGCAACAACACCCATTCGGTGCGCGAACTGGTAGCCGCCGGCGCCGGCCTTTCGATCTTTCCGTGCTTCGTCGGTGACAGTGATCCGCGGCTGGTTCGCGTCGCTCAGCCTATCCCCGAACTCGAAACCGACCAATGGATCGTCACCCATCACGAGGAACGTCACTCGCCGCCGGTACGAAAAGTCGCCGACCGGATTGTCGCCTTGATGCGGGCGCACCAGCCGCTGTTTCGTGGCGAGACGCCGTTCCGGTAAGCCTCAGGTGTCGATCGGCCGCAGTGGATCAAGAATACTTTGGTGGGCCGGACGAGATGCCGCTGCCGTTGATGCAATTGATCTTTTCGTGTGCCAAAATGAAGGTGACGCAAGAGCTTTCGGCGGCGGTGCATCGGGCGTTGGTCACTTATGCTGAAGTCCTGCGCTGGAGCCAGGCAAACACGTCTCCCGTCCCATAAAGCGCATTCCTCCGTGATAGAGCATTTCATGGCCAGGGATCGAGGTTTAGCCAAGGCACAGCGCGACGGGAAAGATGCGGTATCACTTTGAACGCGGCGGCATCGCTCGAGCCGGCTCATAGCCGTATGCTTCGCCCTTACGCGCCACGCGACCGATGCCCGGCCAGCCAAGGTGCGCGCCGGCGATCCACGTCCCCGCCTCGGCCGCGTCACTGAAAACCTTTAGGCGGGTTGCGCGCGCGGTCAGCTGATCGTCGTCATAGCCCCAACTGAACGCGGGATTGCCGAACTGCAAGGCCGGCACATGAACGATGTCCCCGAAGAATAGGAAACGGTCCTCGTCCGCGTCGAACGCGTAGCCGGTATGGCCGGCAGCATGACCGGGCAGGGCGACCGCCCTCAATCGCTCACCCACCTGGTCGCCATTCTGGACGCGCTTCAGCAGGGGCCGGAACTGCGCAAGGTGCGCGTAAGCGAAAAAGCTCTCCACAGCCGCCTCGGGAATTACGATCGCCTTCAAGTTTGGAAAGAGCGCTCGGCCGTCGGGGGTCAAAAGTCCGTGCACATGATCCTGATGGGCGTGGGTGAGCGCCAAGACCGTGATCGAAGCCGGGTCAATCCTGGCTTCCGCCATGGCCTGCTCAAGACGCCCCACTGTCGGGGCCCAGCCCCCTCCTCCGCTGTCGATAAGAACGCCGTCAACGCCTGGACCTGCAAGGGCGAAGCAATTGACAGACAGGCGAAGCGCCCCTGCCTGCGCAGCTTGCGGCACCGGATTATCCTGCGGATCCCGCAGAAGGTCCGCCGGCATCTCGATGTAACCGTCCGAGAGCGACCAGACGCGCCACCTTCCCGACGTGCTGCCAAGCACGTTGCTGCTTTGCGATGTCACGATCATTAAGGCCACCTGCCGCAAACGAAAATGGAGGATAGGTTCGATTGTCACTATTGGCTCTCTGCACCCTCTACGCAAAGTCGTGGGGAAACCGGTGAAGATCAATCCGGAAAGCATCAGATCTCGATAAGCGACGGATTGGAAAATGATCGTTGACCGACCTGCTAGCTTCGTGGCGATGCCAGCTCTTATTGCATGCCCATGTAGATCCTCCCTTCGTAAGCTCTTCAATCATCTGATTTATGCGCTTTCGGCGTGTTTCCGGGTGACGGGCGCGCGCGATCCAGTGCAAGTAATCATTGCGCTGATAGGGAGGCCGTTGCTTGAAAGCAGGCATCAGATTTGCGGCCTCGAGCTCTGCACGCAAACTGTCGGGCATTTTAGCCAACGGACGTTTCAGCAAATCACGTCTCCGCTATTCGAATTCTGATGATGGAATAGATCACAAGTCAGCCCTCGCGCCTGCGAGACCGCAGCCGGCCTGGCGACAGCCCTTTCAATCGGGTCACGACGCGATTCATATGGGCCTGGTGAGTGAAACCCGCATGTTGAGCAATCTCGGCCAGCGGCAGATCGCTATTTTCCAAAAGCTCGACCGCGCGATCAACGCGGCGGCGTAAAATGAATTGATGTACCGGCAATTGCGTCGCCTCGCGAAAGGCGGCGGTGAAGGCGCGTCGTGGCATTCCCGAGATTCCGGCAAGATGGTCGATCGAGACCCCCTTTTCCAGATCGCCGTCAATCGCAGCGAGGATCCGGTCAAACCGCTGCGAGGTCAGGAGCGGAGATTTCTGCCGCCGCTGGCGTGCATGCCCGAGACGGAGCAGGTTCACGAAAATCAGGCCCAGAGTCCATTCACGGACGATGGCATTGGCTGGCGGGTCGCCTTCGAGGCGTCGGCACAACTCGGCCACCAGCGAATCGCGTATCGGTCGATCGGTCAGGATCACCAGGTCCTCAAGGGTCCGGCTGCGGATACCAGGAGCCTTGACGCCAGCGCGGAGTCAACGGTGATCATCGTCAGCTCTCGCGGCTCCTCGATCTTGAACCGCGTGGCCCGCTCGGGAAGACTGAGCAGCAGATCACCGGGGCGCGTGAAGACGCGCCGCAGCCCGCGGCCAAGATCGATCTCTGCATAGGATGAACCGCTGCGAATCACACGCAGCTGACGACTCCGGCCGGTGCATGGCGATAGTCGCCGGCAGGAAAGAACAACCTCTTTGCACTTGCCGCGGTCACCATCGTTGTACCGGGCGTCCGGACGCAAGTTCCTCCAGGACTTCGATGATCGATCGCCGCATCCTCGATCCTTGACGCCTACACTTTTGCCCGTTTGACTGGTCCACCAGGGGCATCATTTGCCAGGGCAGTCAGGTCACCGATCCGGGGCACAAAGATGTTGTGCAGTGTCTGGGTCATAATGGTCATTTCACGCTGAATTTGCAGTTCCTGTGCGGCGGGAAACAATGTGTCCTGCAAGAAGAGTTCCAGGCCTGCCTTGTCGTCCCATATCTCGATGATGCGATAGCCATCGTCGGTGGCATGCGCGATGTGCTGGTAGATGCCGCCAGCGGGCCGTTTCTCCACGCCGATCCGATCGAGGATGCGGCTATAATCTTCGGCCGTCAGGCCGGCAATATCAAGTGTCGTCACTACGGCCATGGGTCATCCTCGCTGCTGATAGTGGTTGTTTGAAGTGGAGTTCTTGGACGGGCCCCGAATCTATTGGGCCGATGTCGTTTGGCATCGCTGTCCTGACCGCGAGTTTGACTCCCGAAGTTCACCCACAGGAGCGGCCTTTGGTCCTCAGCCACCGAGCGCCTCGATGACAAGACGGGCGGTCGCCGCTCCGGAGAAGTTCTGCTGGCCGGTGATCAAATTGCCGTCGCGCACGGCAAAATCGCGCCACAGCCCGGCCTGAATATAGTTCGCGCCGAGCGCACGCATCTCATCCTCGATCCGCCATGGCATCAGATGCGTACCGTGCGGCAGCGCGCCCATCTCCCAGACGGCATTATCGGCGAAGTCTTCCTCGACATTGGCGAAACCTGTGACAGTGCGCCCTTTGGCCAGCAGCTCGCCGGTTGAGAGGCGCGCGTAGCGCAGCAGCGCGACGCCATGACACAAGGCGGCCGCGACCTTGCCGGCCGCAAAAAAGGCGACGAACAGCCGCTGCAACTCAGTCGCGCCTTGGAAGGTGAACATCGGCGCCTGGCCGCCAGCGACGACGATCGCGTCGAACGCGTCGAACGACAGCTCTGCGATGGGCCGGGTCGTCTCCACCAGCGCCGCCAGTTTCGGCGTCGACAGGAAACCGAGCGAGATCAGATCCGTATCCGAATAGCCGGACGGATCACGCGGGTCGCTCAACGCATCCGCCTCGCATTTGCCGCCCTCAGGCGAGAAGATCGCGACTTCGTATCCGCGCTCCGTGAAGGCGAGCCAGGGATGAGTTAACTCGCTCCACCAAAACCCGACCGGCCAGCCTGTGGTGGTTGATACAGCCGGGTTTGAAAGGACCATCGCGACCCGCTTTGGATGCAGCGGGTCGAGTGGGTTGGGATCACGCACGCTCATCGCGCCATCTCGACTGGTTCGCCAAGATTCGCCCAAATCGTCTTGTATTGGGTGTAGCTTTCCCACGCCTCGCGGCCCTGCTCGCGGCCATAGCCGCTCATCTTGAAGCCTCCGAACGGCGCATTAGGATGGTACTTGTGCCAGCAGTTCAGCCAGACCGTGCCTGCCTTGATCCGGTCGGCGAGCCGCAAGGCGCGGCCGAGATCGCTGGTCTGGATGCCCGAGGCGAGCCCGTAGCTCGTGTCGTTTGCGATCCGGATCGCGTCCTCCTCGCTGTCGAATGGAATCACCGGCAGGACGGGGCCGAAAATCTCTTCGCGCGATATCCTTAGGTCGTTGGTCGCACCGGCGAAGATAGTCGGCTCGACGAAAAGGCCCTTGCCGTTGACCTGGCGGGTGCCGCCGCCCGCGGTCAGTCGCGCGGTGCGCTTGCCCTCTTCGATATAGCTCAAGACCTTGTCATACTCGCCGCGCGACGCGATCGGCCCGATCATCGTCGCAGGGTCCAGCGGATCGCCGAGCGTCGCCGACTTCGCCATGGCGCTCAGCTTCTCGACGACCTCGTCATAGCAGGCGCGTTCGACCAGCAGGCGCGATCCGGCCACGCAGACTTCGCCCTTGTTCCAGAAGATGCCCCAGAAGGCTGCCTGTATCGCGGCATCGATATCGGCATCGGCGAAAACGATATTGGGACTCTTGCCGCCGAGCTCCATCGTCAGGTGTTTCATCGTCCCGGCACCGTTGCGCATGATGCCCTGGCCGACGGCGGTCGACCCGGTAAAGGCGATCTTGTCGACGCGGGCATCGTTGACCAGCGCGTCGCCGATGGTGCCGCCCGGGCCGGTGACGAGATTGTAGACGCCTGGCGGTACGCCCGCGTCGAGGATGACTTGCGCCAAGGCGAGGGCCGTCAGGGGCGTGTCGGTCGCAGGCTTGTGAACGACCGTGTTACCCGCCGCGAGTGCCGGCGCGATTTTCGAACAGGACAACGCGAGGGGAAAATTGAACGGGGTGATCGCAGCGACCACGCCGAGCGGCTCACGCCGCGTCAGGATCCTGATATTTGGTTCGTAGCTGGTACGATAGGCGCCGTCCATTGCGCTCATGGCGAGCCCGCCATGAAAGCGGAACAGTCCCGAGCAGTGCGGCATGATGATATCGCGGAAATCGCGATAGGGCATACCCATGTCCATCGCCTCGCGCACCGCGAAATCCTCGGCGCGCTCGTCCAACAGATCGGCGATGCGGAACAGGACCTTCGCGCGCTCCTCATGATGCATCCGCGCCCAGGGTCCTTGCTCGAAAGCCCGCCGCGCGGCCGCGACGGCATCGCTTGTGTCGGTGACGCCAGCCTTCGCAATATTGGTGATCGCCGCCTCCGTGGTCGGATCAAAAGTCGTCGACGTCTCGCCACTGACAGCATCGCGCCATTGGCCATCGATCAGCAGACGTCCTACTGGAATCGCCTTGCGCCGCGCGGGTAGATAATCAGTCATGAACCGGTCCGTCCTGTCGAATGAGATTGAAGGAAATTCTCGGCCCCATCCCGCGCCGATAGGCGAGTTGGACCAATAGCAGCATCATCGGCTCGATCAGGCGCGAGGCCGTGAGATCGCCGACATCGACCGGCATTGTCGGTAGATCGGCGAGAAGCCGGCAAATCGCCGCCTTGGCATCTGCGTCATTGCCGGCGACATAGCTCGTCACCGGATCGCCGTTGAGACGCGGATCACCCCTGTCAAGCAATTCGGCAAAGGTCGGAATGCACTTGACGACAAGCGCGCCCCGCGCGCGCCTCTGAACCTCCTCGCCTACCGACGTCGTAGTGCCTAGCAGCATCGTGGAAAGGTCAGGCGCGACTGCATTCGTATTTGTCCCAGACGATCTTGCCGGACAAATCGCCAAGCGCGTCCATCGCCAACTCGAGAGCCGGCCATGGCGTCGCCAGGGCAATTACGTCGGCCCATCTCGCTACTTCGTCAGGGGCACCGAAGCCGACACGGAGGGTTGCCGCGATTGCCCGCAACTTGCCTTCGTCGCGACTGAAGCTGAGACGAATTTCGTGCCCGGCGAGGCCAAGACATTTCGCCAAGGCCTTGCCGAGCGAGCCTGGTCCGATGATCGCAACTTTCACAACTGCCTCCCGACACGCGGTCGGGCTTGCCTAGCACCATTGCAGTCGCGCTTATTTCACGAATTGCCCTTGCACGATCGGGCGCACTCGTCACATGGATCGGCGGCGGAACTGGATGTTTGGACCAGTTCATCAACCTGGTCCCGCGTGAGAATCCTCTTCCGGCGCCTTGCAACAGACGTTGGCGGTTTCTTCCAGTTCCTCGGCTCCGTCGACGGCGCGCTCCAGGTCTTGGGCTGCAATTCCGAGCCGTGATTTGCCAGAAGGACCGCGGCATAGTTGCAAGGAAGATCACGGATCATCTCGCCCATCCTCTGATCACCTGGCCGCACGTATCCGCGACCGTCAGCTCCTGCAGCGCGAGCTCCTTGCGATGCACCTGTGCGACCGCATCGGCCAGAGCGATCACGAAACGGTTCAGATTGCGCTCAGAAGTCGCCAACTTGAATTTTCGATTTGTCCGTGAAGCGCGACAAGCGGAATGGAGTCGGGTCGACGCTTGCCGCGTCACCTGCGACCAGATCCGCCGCCAGATGGCCAATTCCAGGGCCGACGCCGAAGCCGTGTCCGGAACAGCCTGCGGCGACGAACACTCCACCGATGCTGTCCACCGGTGAAATCACGGGTACGGCGTCCGGTGTGGAGTCGATATATCCACCCCAAGAGGACACGACGCCGGCATCGGCAACGGTGGGGAACAGGGCTTTTACCCGCGTCATAATGGTTGCCACCATCCGCTTGTCCGGCGCAGGATCGAGGACGCGGATTCGCTCAAAGGGGGTCGGCCTGTCGAGATGCCAGCGACGGAGTGTTTCCGGGCCCTGGAAGAGCGAGCGGCCTATGCCGATCTCGACGGCCTTCAGCCGTTTCATGAACATCGGCAGAAACGGGCGGACATAGCGGATCCCCTGCGGCGTGATCTCGAGGGTCGCCCTGCCGCTGACCGCGATCGTGTAGCTGCCATCGAGCCGGCGCGTCATGGCAAAGTCGGAAGTATAGACAGCCTCGCCAAAATCCGGTGCAGGAGCGGTCCGTAAGGCGGTCTGACGGACGCTGGCCTGCGGCAGCGAAACCGCATGCATGCGCAGGAAAGCAGAAGCCCAGGCGCCGGCGGCACATAGCACCGCGCTGGTGCGGATAAGGCCTTTCTCGGTGACGACGCCGCTCACTTGCCCATTGGTGATATCCAGGCCGCGTGCCGCGCAGTTCTGATGAATAGTCGCGCCATGCTTGCGCGCGCCCTCGGCGATCCGAGGGGCGGCAAGCCAGGGTTCGGCCTTGCCATCGTCTGCTGCGTAGACGCCGCCCAGCCATTTGCCGCCCGCCGCTGGAACGGCGGCAGCAGCCTCGTCGGCGGTAAGCATCCGCGTATTGACGTCGAACCGCCGCGCAACCTCGCGCCACTTGTCCCATTCGGCGAGCCGCTTCGGATCGTTCGTCGCATAGGTGAGCCCGCAACGGCGGAAGCCAAGGTCGTGCCCAATCTCTTTGGTGAGCTCTTCCCACAGGCGCATCGACAGATTGGCAAGCGGCAACTCACGTGCATCGCGGTTCTGCCGACGGCACCAGCCCCAGTTCCGGCTCGACTGTTCGCAGCCGACATACCCCTTTTCGACAAGCGCCACCGACAGGCCGCGCCGCGCCAGGAAATAGGCTGCGCTGGCGCCGACAATCCCGCCGCCGACCACCACGACGTCTCCTGACTCGGGTAGCGCTTTATCGCTACTGATTTGGTGGATAACAGGGGACATGGCGGCCTCGGCGATCAATGGAGCTAGCAGTATCGGCGATTGGTGCCGCAGAAATGCTCCGACTGGCGCCGATTTTCGGTATTTTGCGCCGAATATCGTGACACGGAACGCGCGCTTCTTTCGTAGTGTCAGTTTTCCCACTCGAACTGTCCTGGTGCTCCGTGGACTGCCGAAAAATCGCTGCGCCTCGTGTCTTTCCCACGGTCCTTGGCAGGCTCAATGGGGAAATCGTGGACTCCAGCAAGATGCCGCCAGCTGCGGCGCTGCCGCGATTGTGTTGCCCCGGCCCGGCAGCGCGACGGTAGCGACCTTTTCGCAACGGTAGGCCCGCCTGCCTAGAAATAGCCGAGGATGGATTTGACCTCGAGATACTCCAACATGCCCTCGATGCCATATTCGCGTCCGTTTCCGGACTGCTTGAAACCGCCAAACGGGGCGTGCGGATCCCAGGCCGGGTAGTTGAGATGCACCTGGCCGGAGCGGATCCGCGAGGCCACGTCCTTGACGGCGTCCACATCCTGGCCCTGCACATGAGCCCCCAGACCGTAGACCGTGTCGTTGGCGATGGTGACGGCTTCCTCGATTGTGTCATAAGGGATGATGCAGAGAACTGGCCCGAAGACCTCGTCCTGGGCAATGCGCATGGTCGTGCGCACGTCGGAAAAGATGGTCGGCCTCACATAGAACCCGACGTTCAGATCGTGCGCACGGCCCCGTCCGCCGGTGAGGAGCCTGGCGCCCTCAGAAATGCCGACGCCGATCATGGTTTGGATGCGGTCGAATTGGGCACGGTTTGCGATTGCACCATGAGTTGTGGCTTCGCAAAGAGGATCGCCAATGACAATATGGGCTGCGGCCCTTTTGGCGATTGCCTCGATCTCGGAGAGCCGCGAGCGTGGCACGATCATGCGCGTCGGGGCGCTGCATGACTGGCCGAGATTGCGGAAGGCGGCGGATACGCCCAGAGAAACGGCGCGATCGAGATCTGCGTCCGGCAGGATCACGTTCGGCGACTTGCCGCCCAGCTCCTGCGCGACGCGCTTGACACTCGTCGCTGCCGCCTGGGCCACCGCAATGCCCGCGCGGGTGGACCCGGTAATGGAGATCATGTCGACATCCGGATGGGAGGCGAGACCCATACCCACGCCTGGACCATCACCTTGCACGAGGTTGAAAACCCCGGCAGGGAAGCCGGCTTCCTCGATTGCCTCGGCGAACAGCAGGGCGTCCAAGGGAGAAAGCTCACTCGGCTTCAGCACGATCGTGCAGCCTGCAGCGAGCGCCGGCGAAACCTTGGCGGTGATCTGGTAAAGTGGCCAGTTCCACGGAGTGATCAAGGCGCAGACACCGATCGGTTCGTGGGTGACGGCGGTTTGCCCCCGTTGCTTGACGAAGCGAAAGTCTGTCAGCACATCGCGAGCGACCTTAACATGCGTGATCGCCAGCGGCACCTGCGAGCTGCGCGCATAGCCGATCGCCGCGCCCATTTCGAGGCTCAGGCATTGAGCCAGCAGTTCGCCGCGCGCCTCGAGCAGCGCTTGCAGGCGATCGAGCAGACCCGCGCGGTCTTCTGGCGTGGTCCGACTCCAGGTGGCGAATGCCCGGCGGGCCGCTGCAACGGCCGCGTCAACGTCCTTGCCATTTCCAAGCGGAAACTGGCTCACAACCTCTTCTGTGGCGGGATTGACGACGACGCCCGTCGCGGTGCCGCTCGGCTCAACCCATTGACCGTCGATGAAGAACTTGTCCAGGTGGCCGTTGCGGACCAGGTGTTCGAGAGGCGTCATCACCCTACACGGTCCTTCATGCGGTAGTAGGCGCCGACAATCGGCAGGAACCAGGGGCGCCCGAAATAACCGGGGATCGCTGGCCAGTCGAAATCCTTCCAGGGATTGAGCTCGGGGCGCCCGTCCATGACGTCGGCCATGATGGTGCCCATCAACGTCGACATCTGGGTCCCGTGTCCGCTATAGCCCATCGAGTAATAGATGCCATCGCGCTCTCCGGCCCGCGGCAGGCGATCGCGGGTCATATCGACCATGCCGCCCCAGCAGTAGCCGATGCGGGTGCCGGCCAGTTCCGGAAAGACCTCGACCATCGCCGCCTTGAGTATCCGGCCGCTTTTTTCGTCGGATTGGGGGTTGGACACGGCAAAGCGCGCCCTCCCGCCGAACAGAAGGCGATTGTCCGGCGTGAGCCGCCAGTAGACAACGAGATTGCGCGTGTCGACGACCATGCGCCCGGTCGGCATGAGGCGCTTAAGGTGGTCGGGCGATAGCGGCTCGGTCACGATCAGAAATGCGCCGACCGGGATCATGCGCCGGCGGATCCAGCCGAGCGGACCAACCTGGGAAATGCCGCTCGCCAACAGGACCTGCCGCGCGACGATCTTGCCCTTTGGCGTCGTTACCTCATGCTCGCCTGAAACCTTGCGCATCGCCATTACGGGCGAGCGTTCATGGACGTCTGCGCCACGCCGGGCAGCGGCGGTCGCGAGGCCCCGGACGAACCGGCCGACATGCATGCCCGCGCTCTTGGGAAAGAGCAGCCCGCCATGGTAGCGGTTGGTGCCGACTTCGGTTCGCAGGTCGTCGCGCGCGATCATCCTCGTTTCGGGATCGACATTGGCCGCCAGCAGTTCCTGGCTGCGCGCCAGCATGTCGTAATGCTCGGGCTTGGCGGCAAGCTTGAGCTTGCCGACGCGGGAGAAGCTGCAGTCGATCTTTTCTTCCTGCACCAACCGCTCGACCATATCGACGCCAGCGTCGAAAGCCTTGTAGAGCGCATTTGCGGCGGGCTTGCCGTGCTTGCCAGCCATGATTGCATAATTCTGGGCAAAGCCGTTGTTGCACATCCCGCCATTGCGGCCGGACGCGGCGTTGCCGATCGTTTCGGCCTCCAACAGGGCAACCCTGGCGCCCTTTTTGGCAATGGCCAGCGCGGCGGAGGAGCCGGTCAGGCCGCCGCCCACAATCGCCACGTCGTAGTGGCCTTCGAGCGGTTTGGACGACCGTTCACTGAACGGCTGAGACGTATCCAGCCAGTAAGAAGTAAACTTCATTTTCTTAACCACCAGTGCTGATTGGAGTGGGGCGACATCCGAGGCATAGTTGCGCGCGCCTACCAGCCGCGCATCCGCTCCCAGCGCGCTTCAATCTTGGGGCTGTCCCCGTTGACGACGCTGTAAAAATCATGCTGGGCGGCCATCGCACACGCATGATTGGGCAGAATCCGGACCCGAGACCCGAGCGGCAACTCGGGCATGGACTTTCCAGAACCGGCACGAATGGCGAGGATGCCGTGTTCCTGGCTGGCCTGGGCCACGATCACATCTTCAAGCACCCGTCCCTTTTCGTCGCAGACCACCCCGTAACCCTGGTCGATCTGCTGGTTTGCGGTTCCCCGGTCGCGCGAAAGCGCCATCCACCCGGCGTCAACCAGCACCCATCCCTTTTCCGGCTTGGAGCCGATCACCGTGGCCAATACGGAAATGGCGATATCGTCGCGGTTGCAGACCCCAACCCCGTGCTGGACGAGGTCGAAGAACATGTAGACTCCAGCGCGCAGCTCGGTGACTCCATCAAGATTGTCGGCGAAATGCGCTGTCGGCGTCGAGCCGACGCTGACGATCGGGCAGGCATGGCCATGGGCGCGCAGGATTTCAGCGGCGCGAACGGTGGCTGAACGCTCGTTCTCGCCTGCCTTGACCAGCGCATCGGGCGTGTTCAAGCCATAGGACTCGCCTGCATGGGCGAGGACGCCGGCGAGGTTGGCACCGGCAGCGACGACCCTGCTGGCCACGTCGAGCAACTTCGGGTCGTCCGGCTTCAAGCCACCGCGATGGTCATCGCAGTCCAGTTCGATGAAAACAGATGGCGTCATGCCGGTGGCTTCGCGCACGCCGGCCAGGGCGTCGGCCTGCTCCACGGAATCGAGCAACAGCTTCACATCAGCGCCGGCTCGGCGACAAAGCTTCATGGCACGCATGGCCGAGGCCGGCGAGATGCCGACCGCATAGGTCATGTCTCGAAAGCCATGGCCCGCAAAATACTCCGCCTCGGCGATGGTCGAAACCGTGATCGGACCGGGTTCGCGGTGGAACGCGTATCGGGCGACGTCGATGCTTTTGGCCGTCTTCATATGCGGGCGCAGCACCACGCCAAGCTTCTTGGCGCGCCCAGCCAGACCCTGGATGTTTTGCTCGAGCCGGCCACGGTCCAGAAGCAGCGCCGGGGTGACCAAGGCGTCGATCGTCCTAGCCGTCTCGCTCACTGCCAGGTTTGCCGCCACCTTGTTCATCATCTCATTTCCTAAGTGAACGACTGGTTTGCCAATGCATATATATGGGCTGGCCCCTCGACGGCGGGCCGTTGCCCTTTGACCATGGCGGTCGCACTGCCGGACCGCTGAAGGCCAAGGCTCTCAAGCCAGTCACCCAATCCATCCTCGGCATAGACGTCGATGCGAACGAATTGATCGTGAAGCTTCGAAAGCTGGGCCAGGATCAGAAGCCGCGCGTCTTGGTCGCTCTCGGCTGCACAAGGGCCGACCACATAGCCGCGGCCAAACCTCCTCGCGATAGCGTAGCCTGCAATCCGTCCCCTGCGCTCAATGACCAGTGCGTTGCCCACATCGGCGAGCGCAGCCACCATCGCCAGCCGGGGCATGCCCGTGGCCGATTCGTCGAAGGCCTGGATCGGCGTGAGGTCGGAGGCTGTCGCTTGACGGATGTCGTCGCCGGTACTCCGCGTCACGGGGACAGTCAGCGAGCCCTGGTGCTGAAGCACCGTGCCCCAGGCAGTGAAGCCGCGTCGCTTGTAGAGCGCCAGCCCCTCTTCGGTTGAGTTGAGCAGCACGTTGCGGCCGTGTGTCGCCTCAAGCAATCCATCAAAGAGCCGGGCGCCGTTGCCACCGCCTTGCGCGGAGCCAGTAACTATGATCATCCCGACCGTGGCATAGGAATGTCCGTAGTTCCAGGACATGGCCGTGCCAATCACCTGTCCTGCCCTCTCGAGGACCAGGCCATTGCCGACCATCAGGGCAAATTCCCAATCCTCCTGGCGGTAGGGCCAGGCCATCTCCTGCGACAGCTTCAGCGCGCCCGGCAAATGGCGGGTTTCCAATTTCATCAGCTCGGTCGGGGCGCTGACGATATCTCTGTCATGCTCAACGGTCATAAGGTGCAACGCTGTCACTTGATCCAGAGTCGGATTGAAGTCGGACCTTAGAGTCGCGCCCGGCGGACAGATTTCGCTGCTGTTTTGCCCCTTCAAATCAGCGGGATTGTTCGTTTTAGGCAGTTCCTCGGCATGCCAAATCGCGCAAATCAGGCGAGGAATACCTGGCACTTTGAATCGCCGCTTCGTGGTTGCCCGCGATCGGCGTCACGTCCGCACGATCCCCAATGGCAATGGCATAGCCGCAACACTCCCCGGCGATGAAACGCTTGATGCTCAGGAGGAATTTTGGATGATCTACATCAGCGAAGAGGAGTCAGCCGCCCTCGTCACGCATGAACTTGCTTTCGAGGCGGCGCGGCAGGCTCTCGTGGCATCAGCATCGCGGCAGAATTGGGTCTTTCCTGCTGTTCTCGGGCGCACGCATGATGCGACCAATACTTTCTCAATCAAATCCGGTTCGTCGGACGACCTGACCGGAGTGAAAATCGGCTCCTTCTGGTCGGGCAACCCGACACGTGGCCTTCCCCGCCACAACTCCACCATCGTGCTGCTCGATCAGCATACAGGTCGACTCGGCGCCGTAATCGAGGCCGGGAAGGTCAACGCCTACAGGACGGCCGCCGCCGACGCGGTCGCGGCCGATCTTCTTGCGCGCAAGCAAGCCAAGGTTCTGGCGATATTCGGCGCCGGCAACCAGGCGGGCTTCGAAGTGATGGCGCTGGCACGCGTCCGCCCAATCGAAACCGTGCTGGTCGTCGCCCGGCCTTCGTCGCGACGCGACGCTCTTGTCGATCAGATCGGCGAAAGAGGCCTGGATGCGCGCGCTGCCGTGCCCGAAGACGCCGTGCGCGCGGCCGACATCGTCGTGACTGCGACGCCCTCACGCGAACCGCTGTTCGATGCCGCTTGGGTGGGACCCGGAACCCATATCGCCAGCATGGGGTCGGATGTTCCAGGCAAGCGCGAATTGCCGAGCGAATTGTTTCCCAAGGCACGTCTGTTTTGTGATCTGCTTTCCCAGTCCGTCCAGATCGGCGAGTTCCAACACGTGCGCGACGAGATCGACGCCGGCGTGCTTGCGGTAACACCAATCGGCGACGTCATTGAAAAGCGTGCGCCCGGACGCCATTTCGACAACGAGATCACGGTTTTCGACAGTTCCGGTATTTCCCTACAGGACCTCTACATGGCCGACGCGCTGATCCGCGCAAAGGCGTCCCAACCCTGATCAGCTTCGCACCGATAGGTCCCGGCCCCGACGGATTTTTCCGCCCTGCTTGAGTGCTCTCCGGCAACAACGTGTCCCGCGCGAGTCTGCAGTCGTGTCAGCGGCGGATACGCCAAGGGTTGCCCGCATGAACCACGGATCGCCCCGGATGTCGCAAAACCGATTGCGATCGGAATGGGCGCGTGTCGCAGTTCGGTGATGCTTTCTTTCCAGCCACGGTAGGGCAGCTACAATCCAGGCCGAATCCAACCTGGAGAATGTCCTGATATTTCCGGTGATCAGCGGCTGGCGCGCCAGAAGGCGATACGGTCTTGCAACCGATAGCCTTGGATAATCGCCGGCATGAACCACGGATTGCCACGATAGAGCGGGATGGCCGAAGGCGGTCGAAAGTCGAACGCCGTGCGCGACTGCTCGCCATGCCCCATCAGCTTGTGCGCCGCACGCATACCGATCCATGGCGCCCAGACCACGCCCGAACCGCAGAAGCCGGTTGCATAGACCATACCGTCCTTTTCGAAGATGCGGGGCAGCATGTCTCGGTTCATCGCCACATTGCCGAACCAGCAATGCGAAAGGCGCACGTTCTCCAACTCCGGGAAAAGGTTCACGAGGCCCTTGCGTAGGAGAAGTTTCGGCGCCGCCGGGTCGCCGACGCGAGAACTGTCACGTCCCCCCAGCAGAATGCGTTTTCCGTCGGGCGAGGGACGATAATAGAAACCGAGTTGCCGGTTCTCGGTGATCGTCATCAGCTTCGGCATCAGTCGCGCCATGACATCGGGCGCAAGTTCCTCGGTCACGATGATCCGGCTGCGGACCGGAACCAGGCGGCGCCGAAGGAAGGGAGCGGCGCCGTCGGTATAGCCGTTGGTACAGACCAGAACCTGCAGTGCATCCACCGTCCCTGCCGAAGTCGCGACGCGGAACCCCGAACCATTCCTCTCGATCGACTTGACCACTGTATGCGAATGGACCGTCAACCCGGATGCGAGCGCCACCCGCAGGAGTTCAGCGTGGAATTTTGCGGGGTGCAGCGCGCCAATGTCCATCCGAACGGTTCCGCCGCGGTAGAAATCGGTTCCGATATAATTTCGCTGCTCAGCATGCGGAACGGCGAAGGACTCGATCCCCAGTTTCTTCGCCAGCGTCTCGGCGCCGCGCGCCATCTTCTCATACTGTTGATATCCAAAAGCGCCCTTGAACTGGCCAACCAGTCGGAAGTCGCAGTCCAGCCCTTCGGTCCTGATGAAGTCGTAGAGGAATTCGCGCGCGATCTTGCCCTCGGCCTCGATCGCCATGGCCTTCTCTTCACCGAAGCGCCGGGTGATCGTGGCATAGTCCGGCCGGATGCTTCCGCTGGTAATTCCGCCGTTGCGTGTAGAAGCACCCTCGCCCGGATTCATCGTATCAAAGGCTGCGACCGAGCGTCCTTCGCGCACCAGCACAAGCCCGGCCGAAAGCCCGGCATAACCGGCGCCGACAATTGCCACGTCAAGCTTTTTTGCGAGGGGCTTCCGCGGCAGCGGCATGACGGGCGCCGCTTCCCACCAATAGGGCGTGTTCTTCTCGATTTTGGGCTCGTGCACGTGACTGACTTCTCTTGATGTTCCAGGGATTAAGAAAGCGATCGGTCGCGGTACCTCAAATATGGTCATCTCGTACGTCCAGCGCGTCGCGCAGTCCGTCACCAATGAAATTGAAACTGGTTACCGCGATGGTGATTGCAGCTCCGGGAATGATTGCCAGCCAAGGTGCGCTGCCCAGATATTGCTGGGCGCCATTGAGCATGTTGCCCCAGCTGGGCAGTGGCGGCTGGATCCCGTAGCCGAGGAAGCTGATGTAGGCTTCCATGAGAATGGCGCGCGCGACCGTCAAGGTGGAAGCGACGATAATCGGGCCCATTGCGTTGGGCAGTATCTCGCGGAACATGATGTGCGTGCCGCTCAGCCCCAGCATTCGGCCAGCCAGGACGAACTCGCGTTCGCGTAACGAGCGGACCTCCGCTTCGACGATGCGGGCAACCTCCATCCAACTGGTGAGGGCGATAATGATGGTGATCATCACAGGACTGGGCTTCAGTGCCGCAGCCAGCGCCAGCAGCAGAAAGATCGATGGGAACGACAGAAATCCATCGACCGTGCGCATCAGCGCCGCCCCAACCCAGCCGCCGCGATAGCCTGCAATCACGCCGACCAGCGTGCCGATGAGCGTCGACAACACCATGGCGAAGAAACCCACCAGCAGCGAGATTCGTCCCGCCATCAAGAGTCTTGCCGCAAGGTCACGGCCGAGCGGATCGGTACCTAGAAAGTGATAACCCGTGAGCGGCGGGGCAAAGCGGGCCCGCAGATCGATGTACAGGGAGTCATAAGGCAGGAGATGGGGGCCGAGGACGCAAGCGAGGCTCAGGAAGATGATCATCGCCAACCCGAGCAGCGCCAAGCGATGCCGCATGAAACGAAGTGCCGCGCGGTTGTTTCTCCATCGGCTTGGAGCTGCATTTGCGGTGAGAGCGGTCATATCGGCTGTCTCCTGTCGGGGAAGTTGCGCGCTCAGGCCAGACGAATGCGCGGATCGACAATAGCGACGACAATGTCGGCGATCAGGTTTCCAAGCAGAACGAGGATGGCGGAGAACATCAGTAGCCCCATCACAACCGGATAGTCGCTGTAACCAAGGCTATCGAGGAACAACCGTCCCATTCCCGGCCAGGTAAAGACGGTTTCGGTCACCAGCGCGCCGGTCAGAATGCTGGGAAGCTGCATCCCGGCCAAGGTAATCATCGGCAAAAGCGCGTTGCCAACGACATGCTTCATCAGAATCCGGCGTTCACTCAACCCCTTGGCCCGAGCCGTTTTAACGAAGTCCTGGCTAATGGCGTCGAGTGTCGCCGTCCGCATGTAGCGGCTCCAGATCGCGACATGGACCAGCGACAATACGACACTTGGCAGGATCAGATGGTGGAGATAGCCCAGGATCGAGCTATCGCCGATCTCGGACATATTGCCCGCGGGCAGCCAGCCTAACTTCAAGGAAAAGATGTAGATGCCTACGAGGCCGAACCAGAAGGTAGGGACCGACAATGCGACCATGGCGCCAACGGTTGCGAGATAGTCGAATAGTGAGTAGCGGCGCGTGGCGCCCCGAATTCCAATCCAGGCGCCAATGGAGATCGCAATCGCGGTTGAGGACCCCATCAGCAGCAGCGTGGCGAACAGATGGCTGCCAATGATCTCCAATACCGGCGCTCCGTCGCGGAAGGAGTGACCCCAGTCGCCCCGCACCAGCCGCCATGCCCAGTCCAGATATTGGATCCATATAGGGCGATCAAGGCCCAGCAGCCCCTTGAGGCGCTCGATATCCTGCTGGGTCATTCCGGGATCGAGTCCGAATTGTGCCAGGGGGCCGCCGGGGAGGAGGTTCAGAATGCCGAAGCCGATGATCGAGACGATCACAAGCAGCACCAGGCTCTGCGAGAGGCGATTGAGCAGGAAGCCGCGCATCCGAGTCCTCCATTGTGGGTTGATGATCTTAGTGTGTTGCCGCCGCCGCAGTGGATCGGGCGGCGGCAACTGCGTGGATTAGGCCTTCCACTGCCAGGCCGCGGCATCCCACGACGCGGTGCGGGTGTTGGCGTTGGGCTCGAAGCCGTCCAACCCTTTCTTGCGCCCAAGGACGATTGTGTACGCGAACAGCGGCAGGAAGGGCAGATCATGGCGCACCACTTCCTGCACGCGATTATAGATCCCGCGCCGTTCTTCCGGATCGAAGCTGCGAGCACCCTTTTCGAGCAGGGCATCGACTTCAGGGTTGGAATATTGCCCGGTGTTCGAACCGTGTCCGCCTTGAGCGGCGATTGCCTTCGTATGGAGCCGGTTTGTGGCGTCGGGGTCCGCGGCAATCAGATAGGTGACGCCCACCATGGCGGTGTCAAATTGCGACTTCAGCCAGAACTCGCCCCACATGACTGCAGCCGGCAAATTCGAGATCGTCATCTCGACGCCGATCTCGGCAAACGTCTGCTGCAGGAACTGCTGCGTCTGCTCGCGGAGGTTGTTGCCAGAAGTTGTTGAGTTGGAGAAGGACAGTCGCACCCCATCCTTGGCGCGGATTCCATCCGGCCCCGGCGCCCAGCCGGCCTCATCCAGGATTTGGCGCGCCCGGTCCAGATTGAACTCCTGAACCGGCAGGTTCGGGTCGTAGTAATAGGACTCCTTCGGCATGAAGGTCTCGGTGAGAGTGCCCACGCCGTAATAGATCGTGTCGACGATCGCCTTCCTGTCCAACGCGGCGTAGAGCGCCTGGCGCACTGCCAACTCCTTGAACTGCGGGCGGCCCAAATTGAGGTAGATCGACTCCAAGGATGCTCCTGTCTCCAGTGTCACCACGCGGTCTGGTAGTTCGCGGGCTTCAGTATAATGGTCGGCGGTGATGAACGACTGATCGACCAGGTCCACGTCGCCGCTCTTGAACTGCGTGTAGAGCACCGTCATATCGGGGATGTATTTGAAGATGAGCTGCTCGATATAGGGGCCCTCGCCCGCGTACTCAGGATTGGCGACGAGCTCGATATGATCGCCCGCGACGCGCTGGCTCCATTTGAATGCGCCGGTGCCGACTGGCGCCTGGTTGAACGCGGCTGTATTCGGATCGGCCTCTTTCTCCAGAATGTGCTTGGGCACGATGAAGGTTTCGGCCAAGAACGAAAGATAGGGCGCAAAAGCCTCCTTCATCCGCCAAGTGATCTCGGTGGGCGAAACCACTGTGATGTCCTGCACGAGCGAATGGCCGCTCGTGCGCCAAGCGCGAAACTTCGGGTTCGTGATGAGCTCAAGGGTGAATTTCACGTCCTCGGCCGTGAAGGGCTCACCATCGTGCCAGCGGGCATTGTCACGCAACCGGATGCGCCAGTTGAGACCGTCCTCCGAAATGCCGCCATTCTTCTGGCTTGGCACCTCGGCTGCGAGGTTTGGATGTAGGCCACCTTGGGGATCCATGCGGACCAGCGCGTCGAAAACCGAGAAATGGACCGCGTCATCGACTTCGATATGCGCCATCAACGGATTGAACACGGTCGGCTCTTGCGAGAGGCCGACGACGACGCGACCGGCCGGGCCCGCAGGAGGGGTCTTGGCGAAGGCGGGCTTGCCCAGCAGGTTGGGCGCGATGAGGCCTGCAGCCCCACTTATCGCCATCAGTCGCAGCGCTTCGCGCCTCGAGTAGTTGGACGTAGTCGATGAATTTCTGGTCATGGTAGTTCCTCTCTTGTTATTTCTTATGCGTTTGCTGCAACTGGACGGGCATTGCCCGGCCGCTCTCCTGGAATTGCCGCTACGAGTTGGCGCGTGTAGGCTGCTTGCGGGTTCAGGAATATCTGCGAGGGCGGTCCGCGCTCGACGATCCGGCCCTTCTGCATCACAGCGATTTCGTCGCAGATCTGGCTGGCGACGCGCAGGTCGTGTGTGATGAAAACCATCGACACGCCGGTCTCGCGCTGGATCTGGTCCAGAAGCTGCAGGATCTGCGCCTGGATCGAGACGTCGAGTGCGGAGACCGCCTCGTCGGCAATGAGCAGCTTCGGCTTGAACATCAGCGCACGAGCGATGCCGATGCGCTGGCGTTGCCCACCCGAGAACTCGTGCGGATAGCGGCCAAAGGCGCCGGCATCGAGACCGACATGAGCCAGGAGCGCACGCGCTTCCTCGCGCGCTTGGGCATAAGGCATCCCGTGTGCCACCGGCCCTACCGTCATGATGTGGCCAACCGTTGAGCGTGGGTTCAGCGACGCGAAGGGATCCTGGAAGATCATCTGGATCCGCGGTCGAAGAGGGCGGAACTTCGCTTCGGAAAGCTTGGCTATGTCAGATCCCTCGAACAAAATCCCGCCGCCGTCGCTGTCCAGCAGTTTGATCAACAGCCGGCCCAGCGACGACTTTCCCGAACCGCTCTCGCCTACGACCCCCAGCGTGCGGCCGGGCGCGAGTTCGAACGAGACCTCGTTCACCGCTGTCACAGTCCGCTGCGCGCCGAACAGCGCGCTGCCACCACGATAGGTCTTCACCAGACCCTCAACCTTCAGGATCGGCTCCTTGCTGGCCGACTCCAGACGAGGGCGATCTTCGCCGGTCAAATGCGGTACGGCCGCGATCAGGCGCCGGGTATAAGGATGCTTGGGCGACTTCAACACCTGCTCGGCGCTACCCTGTTCGACGATGTGGCCCTTTTCCATCACCACGACGCTGTCGGCGATCTCTGCCACCACACCGAAATCATGGGTGATGAACATCACGCTCATGCCCTTGCGCCGCTGAATGTCGCTGATCAGTTGCAGGATCTGTGCCTGGGTGGTGACGTCGAGGGCGGTGGTTGGCTCATCGGCGATCAGCACCGTCGGCTCGAGCGCCAAGGCCATGGCAATCATGACGCGCTGCCGTTGCCCGCCCGAAAGCCGGAAAGGATACTGGTGATACATGAGTTGGGGATCTGGTAGGCCCACTTCAGTGAGCAGCTCAACGGCGCGGTTGCGGCAGGTTTGTGGCGTACCGAAGCCATGCGCGGCCATGACCTCGTCAATCTGCGCGCCCACCGTCATCAGGGGATTGAGCGCTGAGAGCGGATCCTGAAAGATCATCGACACGACCCGTCCACGCAGGTTGCGCAGCTTGTCTGGCGACATGCCGATGATGTTCATCCCCTCCAGCTGGATGACACCCGATGAGAGGCGGATCACCTTTGGCAGAAGCCCCATGATCGCGTTCGCCGTGACCGACTTACCCGATCCGGACTCGCCTATGATGCAGAGGATCTGGCCGCGTTTCAGATCAAACGAGATATTCTCGACCGCATGGACCCGCTCCATGCCGGCCGGCAGGCTTACGGTCAGGTCGCGCACCGAAAGCGCAACTTCATGAGGAGCTACAGCTTGGATGCTGGCGATCATCGAGACCTCTCCCTTCTCAGCCGCGCTCTTTAGCCCGCTGCGGATTGCGTTTTCGATCTCCGCCTCGTGGCGATCAATCGGTCAAACTGTTCCCTATCGTGAGCTCTCCGGCTCACTTTCAAGCCTCCCTGTCGTGGCCCTGCGGAGCCTGCCTGCCTCTTGGCGGATGTCCGGGGAGTAACGGACCTTAGTCGACAATGAGTGTGACCCCTTCTGGCCGGCAGAGTCGTTGAAACTTAGCACGCAGGCAGCAGGAACTTCTGCAAAGGAGGCCAAATTTGGCATTTCACTCTGCGCGTTTTCCGCCGCCCGGGTCACGCGACCGCATCCTTCAGACGATAGTATGTGCCTACCGTGGGAGGCATGGGAGGAAACCATGGCTTGCCGGTGTGAATCACGGCCACCTCGAAATCCCCCGAGACCGGATCGGCCACGGATCCGCCAATGGAACCGAAGTATCGGGCCAGTAGGAAGCAAACTTCATTACCGTGTCACCCTCATACTCATCCGGGGTCGATCCGATGCAATGAGTGTATGATCGACTCCGCAGGTGAGGTGCGACCCAACCGGTCATTCGTCGCAACAATTGCCCGTCTTTCATGCCTCAAACGGCAGGATGTTCCGCCCTCGTACAAAGTTCACGGCTTACGGCTGAGGCCCATACGCTAGGCTGCGCTTGGGCAGCGAGACCAGTGTCGATCCGCGTCCTAGTTGACCGAAGCGCCTGAAGACCGTGGCGTGGGGCCAGGTCACTGAATTCTGAGAAGACCGTCTTGCCAAGGTACAATCGGTCGCGCACGAGATTGAGGTCACGAGGCGGCCAGCACCAAAAACAGGGAAGTAACGATGCGCGAATATGAGATTGCCGCCATTCCTGCCGACGGGATCGGCCCGGAGGTGATTGCCGCAGGTCTCCAGGCGCTTGAGGTGCTGCAGCAGCGCTGCGGCGACTTCAAGCTGCGCGTCCAGCACTTCGACTGGGGCTCAGACTATTACAAGGCCCATGGTCGGATGATGCCCGAAGATGGAGTGGCGCAACTGAAGCGCTTCGACGCCATCTTCTTTGGCGCGGTAGGCGCTCCCGATCTGCCCGACGACATCACGCTCTGGGGCCTCCGGCTGCCGATCTGCCAAGGCTTTGATCAGTACGCCAACGTGCGGCCGACCAGGATATTGCCCGGGATTGTTTCGCCGCTGGCGGGCGTTGGCCCTGGCGATCTGGATTGGGTGATCGTGCGTGAGAATTCCGAGGGCGAGTATTCGGGCCACGGCGGCCGCGCCCATCGCGGCCTCCCCGAGGAGGTCGGAACCGAGGTCGCGATCTTCACGCGCGTCGGCGTCACCCGCATCATGCGCTATGCATTCCGGCTGGCGCAGTCACGGCCGCGAAAGCTCCTGACTGTTGTTACGAAATCCAACGCGCAGCGTCACGGCATGGTAATGTGGGACGAAATCGCAGCCGAGGTGGCGCGGGAATTCCCCGACGTCGCGTGGGACAAGATGCTAGTCGATGCTATGACAGTGCGTATGACGTTGAAACCTCGGAGCCTAGATACGATCGTCGCCACCAATCTTCACGCCGACATATTGTCGGACCTTGCAGGCGCGCTCGCGGGCAGTCTCGGCGTTGCACCGACCGCCAACATTGATCCCGAGCGGCGCTATCCCTCGATGTTCGAGCCAATTCACGGCTCGGCATTCGACATCGCCGGCAAGGGTATCGCCAACCCGGTCGCCACCTTCTGGACCGCTGCCCAGATGCTCGAACATCTGGGCGAGAGCGCAGCGGCCGTCCGGTTGATGAGCGCTGTGGAAACGGCGACGAGTGAAGGGGTGCTGACGCCCGACGTGGGAGGGACAGCGACCACGCAGGAAGTGACGGACGCCGTCTGCCGGACGATCCGCGGTTCGAACGTGTGACAGGTTTCCAATGAAGCTCGACAAGATCGACATCAAGATCTTATCCCAATTGCAAAAGAACGGGCGGGTCACGAATGTCGAGCTAGCCGACCTGGTCAACCTTTCGCCGAGCCCTTGCCTGATGCGGGTGAAGAAGCTTCAGGCGGAAGGCTTCATCACCGGCTATTCCGCCCAGATCGACGTGTCCAAGCTCGGACAGACTCTAACGATCTTCACCGAAGTCACGCTCAAGCACCATCAACAGAACGACTTCGCGAGATTTCTCACCGCAATTCAGAAAGTCGATTCTGTCATCGAATGCCATCTGGTTTCAGGCGGTTACGACTACCTAGTGAAGTTTGTCACAGCGGGCATCAGCGAGTACCAGACGATCATGGAGCGCATGATCGAATTGGATATCGGAATCGACAAATATTTCAGCTTCGTCGTGCTGAAGTCCCCAATCGTGAAATCCCATTTGCCTCTCGACATCATTTTCGACAAATGAGAAAGCTGCTCCGCAGTCTTGGACCTGGAGAGCCGCGCGCCAGCGCTCCCTGTTGCTGTTGCTGTTGTCGCTGCGCTTGTGCAACGGCAAGAGATTCCACATACCGGCAAATTGCTTTGCACTTGGCAGACGGCGGCATCACCTGAGGATTTGCTTCGGGGCGCTAACGCGCGTCGCGTTCAACCGGCCTCGTGCGACGCGCTTTAGGTTCTTGTTTTCTTTAGGTTCTTGTTTTGATGCATGTCGTTATCGCAAAACCGCTGCACACTTTTGCGCGACATGCATTAGGCGTCTACCGCAGTGACCGAGGTCGCTTCGGCGATGGCAATGATCATCCCTTCATCGCTGACCGAACGTCCTTGTCTTCGAGGGTTTGATCCAGCGTCATTCGGGTACGTTCGAGGATTCCATCGATATCGTCCTCGGTGCAGCAGAGCGGCGGCGCAAAGCCGAGGATGCCGCTGTTGAAGGAGCGGATGACAAGGCCGTTCGCCCACGCGCGCTCGAAGATGCGGCGCCCCGGATCGGCCGCCGCCGGCAGCGGCGTTTTGCGCTCCCTGTCGGTGACCAACTCGATTGCTGCCAGCATGCCGCGACCGCGGATGTCGCCAACCAGCGGGTGGTCGGCGAGCGAGCGAAGGCCTTCCATCAGGCGCTTCCCGGCCTTGCGCCCATTCTCGAGCAAGCCATCTTCATAGAGACGCAGGCATTCGAGCCCGACCGCCGCGCTCACGGGATGGGCCGAATAAGTATAGCCATGGCCGACGGCCGCTTTGCCGGCTCCGTCCGCGATGGTATTGTAGACGTGGTCCGACATGAAGACGGCGCCCATCGGCACGTAGCCCGAGGTCAGTCCCTTCGCCGTGGTCATGAAATCCGGTACGACCTCGTCTTCCTCACAGGCAAAGAGGGGGCCGGTACGGCCAAAGGCAGTGATAACTTCGTCGGCAACGAACAGAATGTCGTGTTCCTTGCACACGGCGTGCAGAGCCTTCAGCCAACCCGTCGGTGGAACGAGGACACCGCCCGAACCCTGGATGGGTTCGGCGTAGAAGGCCGCAACGCGGCCCGCGCCGAGTTCCGCGATTTTGGCCCGCAGGGCCGCGACCGATGCATCGATGATCGCCTGCGGGTCGGAACCGACCGGATTGCGATAGGCGTAGTGCGAAGGAATTTTGTGCTGCCAGTCGTATGGCACGCCGAAACCCGCATGGAAAGCCGGGATCGCGGTCAGACCTGACCCTGCCGTCGAGGATCCATGGTAGCCATACTCGACCGAGATGAACTGGTCCTTTTGCGGCGTACCCGTGGCATGGTAGTAATAGCGAATGAAGCGGATCGTACTGTCGACTGCGTCGGAGCCGCCAAGCGTGAAATAGACATGGTTCAAATCGCCGGGCGCTAGTTCGGCGAGCCTGGCAGCAAGGCGAATGGCCGGCTCGGATCCCAGCCCGAAATATCCCGTCGCATAGGGAAGCTCTCTTAGCTGCTTTGCGGCTGCTTCAACGACGCTTTCCTGGCCGTATCCGATGTTTACACACCATAGACCGGCGAATCCGTCCAGCAGGGTCTTCCCGCTTGCGTCGGTCACTGTTGCGCCCTTGGCGGATTTGAGCACCCGCACGCCCGTCTCCTCGTGGCTCCGATAGCATGAAAACGGGTGAACCAGATGTGCGCGATCGAGTTCGATCAGTGAGTTTGCCAGCATTTCTTCCTCCGATTCAGCGTAGTGCCTGACTGACGAGAGCATAAGTCGGGTGTGGTGTGGTTTCGTCCTTCAGCTCGTTTTCCAGCGTGATCTGCTACGCGGTCACGTTCATTCCGGGCCTGAATTCTCTAGGTCCAAGATAGGCTGCCGAGGACAGCAGTTCCTCCCGACCAGAACCTGAGCGATAGGCGTTTTGACTTTCCTTTGCCGCCGGCGCCGCATCTAATGCCGACGCACGGCTGAAGGGTCGCGCTCCCGCCGAAGCTCGAACGAACTCAGGCGCAACTCTCTGCCAAACCTCTCTCGCAATACAAAACAATCTGCTTCAGGGCGCATCAAATGCGGCGACTAGTCTTCTCCGGTTCTCATTATGATCCTTGCTGTTAAAGGCACGCAGTGCCGACAGGATTGGAAGGATCGACGCTCATGACCCAGTTCAGACCGAAATACATCACCTTCGACTGCTACGGTACACTGACCAACTTCGACATGGCCGGCGCGGCGAGACGCGTATACGGCGCGCAGCTCTCCCCAGCTGGGATGGCGCAGTTCATCAGGGATTTCTCGGCCTATCGCCTCGATGAGGTTCTTGGCGCCTGGAAGCCGTACAGCGAGGTCGTGCACAATTCTGTGGAACGGACCTGCAAACGCAACGGCGTCGCATTCCGGCCCGAGGATGCCCAGCGCATCTATGCGGAAGTGCCGACATGGGGTCCGCACCCGGATGTCCCGGCGGGCCTGGCCAAGGTCGCCAAGGAAATCCCGCTGGTGATCCTGTCGAACTCCATGAAGAGCCTGATCATGTCGAACGTGGAAAAACTCGGCGCACCGTTCCACATGGTCATCACGGCCGAGGAGACCGGCGCCTACAAGCCTTTGATGAAGGGCTTCGAATATATGTTCGAGAAGCTCGGCTGCGGCCCGGAGGACATTACGCACGTGTCGTCCTCATTTCGCTATGATCTCATGACCGCCTATGATCTCGGTATCAAGAGCAAGGTCTGGGTGAACCGCGGCCACGAGCCTGCAAACCCCTTCTACGAATATACCGAAATCAAGGATATCGGCGGTCTGGCCGGCGCCGTCGGACTGGAGCCCGTTCGGGAATTCGCCTGAACGTCTGTTTGCTGGCGCAGTCGCGCCAGACTGAGGTGCTCCCAAAACGTTAATAATCACTGGTCGCAATAGAGAAAGGGGCGGTTTTCACCGCCCCTTTCTTTGTTGTTCCAACGCTTTAGGGGCTGCAAGTGTTTCCACCTGCTTGCAAGATAACTAGTTAAGCCCGCCAACATGAAGCGTCTTGACCTCGAGATATTCCTCGATGCCGAGCTGCGATCCTTCGCGCCCCACTCCTGACTGCTTGACACCGCCGAAAGGCGCAACCTCGGTCGAGATCATGCCTGTGTTGAGCCCGACCATACCGAACTCCAGCGCCTCGGCAACACGCCATGACCGTTGGAGGTTGTCGGTGTAGAAGTAGGCGGCAAGGCCGAACGGCGTACCGTTCGCGATGGCGATGGCCTCTTCCTCCGTCTCGAAGCGAAAAAGCGGCGCCACCGGACCGAACGTCTCTTCCGATGCCAGGAGCATCTCGGTAGTAGCCTCTCCCAGCACGACGGGCCGTGCATATTGCTTGCCCTCCGGCACCGTCTCGCTCTGGGCGATGATCTGCGCACCTTTCGCCTGTGCATCCGCGATGTGACGCTCGATCTTGTCGATCGCGGCCGCGTTGATCATCGGGCCGATCTCAGTGCCCTCGTCGGTCCCTGCGCCAACCCTCATCCGCGTGACGCGCTGGCTCAGCTTTTCGGCGAAAGCGGCGTAAACGCCTTCCTGCACGAGAATCCGGTTCGCGCAAACGCAGGTTTGACCGCCATTGCGGAACTTGGATGCGATCACCCCTTCAATTGCCTTATCCAGATCGGCGTCGTCAAAGACGATGAAGGGCGCGTTGCCGCCAAGCTCCAGGCTCAGCCGCTTGATGCTATCGGCCGCGCCACGCATGAGCAGCGCACCGACGCGGGTCGAACCGGTGAACGAGATCTTGCGCACCGTCTCGTTGGCCATCAGCTCTTTGCCGATCTCCGCCGGCATGCCGGTTACGATGTTGATAACGCCTGCCGGGATGCCGGCTCGGTCCGCCAGGACGCCGAGCGCGAGCGCCGAGAATGGCGTAAATTCCGACGGCTTGATGACAACCGTGCAACCTGCGGCCAGCGCCGGTGCTACTTTGCGCGTGATCATCGCGTTGGGGAAATTCCACGGCGTGATGATGGCGCAGACGCCGACGGGTTCTTTCAGCACCAGAATGCGGCGATCGGCCGTGGGTGACGGAATGGTCGAGCCACCGATCCGGCGCGCCTCCTCCGCAAACCATTTCACAAAAGATGCGCCGTAGCGGATTTCCGCCAACGCCTCGGCAAGCGGCTTGCCTTGTTCCAGCGTCAGCAGGAGCGCGAGATCCTGTTCGTGCTGGCGGATGAGGTCGTGCCAGCGCTCCAGAAATCCTGCACGCTCGGCATGGGTCCTTTTCTTCCAGCCTTTGAAGGCCTCAGCCGCAGCGTCGATTGCGGCTCTCGTCTCGTTCTCCGCCATTTCGGGAACGGTGCCGAGAACACTTTGGCTGGCAGGGTCAATGACATCGACCACGCCCTTCGTTTCCGCATCCCACCAGACACCGCCAATCAGCGCCTGCTGGCGGAAAAGGTCGGAATCGTTGAACATACCAATCTTCGTCATCGCATTCATGGTCTTTCCTCTGCTCTTTCAGGTTAATCCTGCCAGCACGGCCTGCGTGATTGTTTCAGTCCTGTCCTTGCCTGCGATCGTGCCAATCCCCCGCGCGGTTGCGGACTCGATCGCCGACATCACTTCTGCCGCAGCCTTCCCCTCACCCAGATGCCCGAGCATCATCGCACCGGACCAGATCGCGGCGATCGGATTGGCGACGCCGAGATGCGCGATGTCGGGCGCCGAACCATGGACCGGCTCGAACATGGAAGGCGCGCTGCGATCGGGATTGATATTGGCAGAGGCGGCATAACCCAGCCCGCCCTGGATGGCCGCTCCAATATCAGTGAGGATGTCGCCAAACAGGTTCGAGGCGACGATTACGTCGAGGCTTTCCGGCGCCAGCACCATGCGGGCAGCCATGGCGTCGATGTGGTAGTGCGAGACCTCTACATCGGAATAGTCTTTCGCTATCTCGCGCGTGACCTCATCCCAGAAAACCATGGAATGTTTCTGCGCGTTGGATTTGGTGACAGATGCCAGCTTCTTGCGGCGCGCCCGCGCCTGTTCGAAACCGAAACGCATGATCCGTTCGACACCCGCACGCGTGAAGATTGCTGTCTCAATCGCGACCTCATTGGCTGTGCCGGAATGGACGCGCCCGCCGGCGCCGGAATATTCGCCTTCCGTATTCTCGCGGATGCACAGGATGTCGAAACCATCGGAGCGGAGGGGCCCCTGAACGCCCGGCAACAGCCGGTGCGGTCGTATGTTGGCGTACTGCGTGAACCCTTTGCGGATCGGCAGGAGCAATCCGTGAAGCGATACTGAGTCGGGCACTTCTGCGGACCAGCCCACAGCGCCGAGATAGATCGCATCGAATTTTCGAAGTGTCTCGATGCCGTCTGACGGCATCATTGCACCGGTCTCCAGGTAGTAGGCGCACGACCATGGGAATCTTGTGTCAGCAAGGGCGAAACCGCCCCGCTTAGCCGCCGCCTGCAGCACCTGCCATGCCGCCTGCGTCACGTTCTTGCCGATGCCGTCGCCGGGGATGAGCGCTATCTTGTAGGTCTTCATTGATGGAGGTCCTCGTTCGCACTAGCGTCATCGGAACAATAGTGGATCGCCCGCCGCATTTTCGGTCGAGGATGAGCCGCCCGACGGCGTCGAATCGCGTCAGGCGGAACTTGGAAAGCCGATTGTTCTGGAACCGCCGCGCGCTCTATTCGGCCGGACCTTGAGCACTGAACTCAGTCATAAACGCTGACGTAGATCTTGCGTACGGTCTCGATCGTGCGCCAGACGCCGACGAAACCCGGCTTCATCACGAAACTGTCGCCGGCGCGGTAGGTCTTGGTCTCACCGCCCTTCTCCTCGATTTCGACGAGACCCGAAACGATGTGGCAGAACTCGTAGATAGTTCCCTTGATCGAATGCGTCTCGCCGGGCGTCGCTTCCCAGACGCCGGTCAGAACTTTCTCACCTTTTGAGGCATCCTGCGCCCAGGTCTTGAAGGATGGAGTGCCGGAAATGAGCCGCTCCGGAGCCGGTAATGCCTCCTTCGGCGCGAAGTCTGGAACTGTGTCGATCGTGATCAGAAGTGACATGTGATGTTTCCTGGTTAGTAGCCGAGTGTCCGATCGACGAGGCCGATCAGTTCTTCTCCGGCGCGGTGGCGCCGGATATTGTCCACGACGGATTGTGCCGCCGTATGCGGTTGCGTCACCGAGGCGATATGCGGCGTTATCATCACCTTCGGATGCGACCAGAGCGGATGGTCTTCCGGGAGCGGTTCTGGATCAGTGACATCAAGCATCGCCGCAGATACATGACCGATGTCGAGCGCGTTGATCAGCGCGGCCTGGTCTAGTTGCGGACCTCTGCCGACATGCAGCAGCTGCGCCCCGACGGGCAGTAAGTCGAAGAACTCTGCATCGAGCATGCCGTGCGTTTGTTCCGTGAGCGGGAGCAGGCAGACGAGAATATCCGTTTGCTTCAGAAAGCCCGCGAGTTGGTCCCTGCCGTGAAAACAGGCGACGTCCTCTATCCGCTTTTCGCTGCGGCTCCACCCGGCAAGCGGAAACTGGAACGGCTTCAAGCGCTCGATAGCCGCGCGGGCCAGCATGCCAAGGCCGAGGAAGCCAACCCGGCGTTCGGCCGCCTGTCGACCGGCAATCGGTTGCCAGAGGCACCTTTTCTGCTGCTCGAGATAGGCGGGCATCTGCCGGTGGAGCGCCAACACGCCGAGCGCGACGTATTCCTGCATCATGCGTATGATGCCATCCTCGACCATGCGCACCAGCTTCACATGGCTTGGCACCACGTCCTGCTTGAACTGGTCGACGCCCGCGCCGGTGGAAAACAGCACTTCCAGATTGCGGTAGCGCGAAATCTCGTCCGGCACCGTCCAGGTAATGAGATAGCGCACCTTCTCTGGCTCCATTTCATCGCCGGAATGGAGGAATTCCAGATCCGGGATCTGGCGCGCAAATATCTCGCGGAAGACCGCGGCACGCGCGGCATCGGAATTGAAAAGAAACGCCATGGTGACCGCCCCTTCCTTCAGGCCGCAAGAAGCGCGCCGAGCCCCTCGATCATCTTCCGGCAAGCGGCGAGTTCACCGATCTCGATATATTCGTCGGCACGATGGGCACGGCCGATATCGCCGGGGCCGCAAATGACCGCATCGATTCCGGCCTGCTGATAAAGCCCGGCCTCCGTACCGAAGCTGACGGCTGTCAGCGGCTCCTGCCCCGTCAGCTCCGTCATAACGGCCGCTAGATCCCTCCCATTCGCGGGCGCAAGGGCGGGATAGGAACTCAACTCGTGCCACGCCACATCGAAGCCACTGTCGCGCAGATCGAAAAGCCGGGCCTTGACCGGCTCAAGCAGGGAGGATGGAGAAACGCCGGGCACGGCACGCACCTCGACGTCAGCGGTGCAACGGTCGGGGATGATGTTGACGGCTTGTCCACCGGCGATGACGCCCACCTGCAAGGAAGAATATGGGGGCTCGAAATTATCATCGAACGGCCCGTCGGCGAGGGATTGGCCATAGGCCACGACGTGCGTGATGACACCGGCCATGGCGTGCACCGCATTGAGTCCGAGATCGGGGCGTGACGAATGGCCGGATCGCCCGATCACCTCGAGCCGTGCGGCCGCCTTCCCCTTGTGCGCGCGCACAGGCTGCATCCGGCTCGGCTCGCCGATAATCGCGCCAAGCGGCTTCTCGCATAAGCTCGGCAACGCCGCTAAGAGGTGCGGCACGCCACGGCAACCCGCCTCTTCGTCATAGGAGAACGCGAGATGAACTGGCTGTCGCAGATTCATCGCCAAAAGTTCGGGAAGCACGGCCAATGCGCAGGCGAGAAAGCCCTTCATGTCGGTGGTGCCGCGGCCGTAAAGCCTGCCGCCCTCGCGGCGCAGGACAAACGGATCCGAGCTCCATTCCGGCTCGCCGGCCGGCACGACATCCATATGTCCAGAGATGATATAGCCCCGAGCCTGGCGCGGGCCGATCGTGACGAAGAGGTTGGACCGGTCACCCTCGGGTCCGGGGAGAACTGTCACCTCGGCTCCTGCCGCCTGACAGTAGTCGCGGATCCAATCGACGATCGCGCTGTTTGGCGTGCCCACAACAGAGGGAAATGCAACCAGAGTCGCGAGGATTTCTTCCACGTTCATGGCGGTCGCTCTGCTTGCACACTATCACCGATCGCGACCAGCCTACCCGTATGGAGAAGTGTTCCCTGCCGAATCGCGCCGTGCTTTGGCCGAAGATTGCGAAAAAGCACCTCAAACCAGCGAAACCTGCTGGCTTTCCCCTGTAAAGATGCTGCAAAAGAGGCCTGTCGCAAACATGGCAATCGGAGCCTTAGCACCGCGTGCCTTGCGCATTCGTTGAAGGACCGGATCGACTGAGATGCAGAGATCAGTACGCCTGAAATCCTTCGAACTGGTCGCGCGGGACATTGATGATGTCGACGTCAAGCTACTGCACGCGCTGTCGATCTCAGTCCGCTGGCCTCATCGGCCGAAGGATTGGGACTTTCTGCGCCGCGCCGGCCGCGGCATTGTTGCCGTTGATGGTATTGGACGCGTTTTCGGGAGCGCGATGTGGTTTCCCCACGGGGACGATTTCGCCACCATCGGCGTAGTGATCACAACGCCGCGCACGCAAGCGCAAGGAGGCGGCCGATGGCTCATGGACTTGGTGCTCGAGCAATGCGGCGATCGCAACTTGGCACTCAATGCTACCCATGCTGCCTATCCTCTTTATGTCTCACTCGGTTTCACGACCGAGGCGATCGTATACATGCGCCAGGGGGAGGTCCCACAGACACCCCCAACAATGCCGGCCCTGGACGGTCAATTGCAGGCGCTATCGAGCGACAGGCTGAAGGAGATCACGGCGTTGGATACGCGCGCGTTTGGGACAAACCGCGAGAGGCTGCTCGCGTTGCTCGCGGCCGATGCCTCAATCTGCACTTTGAGCCGTGGCGGCGAGATCGTCGGCTATTCCATGTGTCGCGAGTTCGGGCGTGGCCACGTGATCGGCCCCATGGTCGCGCGCAACGATCTAGACGCGGTCCATCTCACAGCCGTGCATCTGAAGGAACTGGCAGGACGGTTCGCCCGCGTCGATACGCGCGAGAAGGATGGCGTGTTTGCCGCGTTTCTCCAGCAGTGCGGCCTCGGCATCGCCGAGACCGTTACGACCATGTCCAAAGGGCACCGCTTTCTGAACCGGGAAGACAATGGGCCTTGGGTCTATGGATTGGCCGGCCACGCCTTGAGTTGAATGCAAGCACACTGTCGCCTTCAACCAGCGGCCAGAGGATCAGGTCGATCAGTGCGCGCGTCGATCAACCGGCATAATGCGGTTGCCGTCACGCGGCCGGAATGGCTGCCGCTTCGAATCTGCTCCTAATCCCGGATTCGGTTTCCGCTGCCGGCATTATGACCGTCCGACGCCCATCCGCCACGCCATCCACGATGACATGGCCGATGCCGCGCGAGCAGGGCTCAATGCGCGCGCTGAGGTGATAAATGTCCCGCAGCAGATCGGATGTGATGACGTCCGGCGATGACCCGCATGCGACCAGCCGGCCGTCCGCGATGACCATTGTCTGATCGCTGAAGCGCAGGGCGTGATTGAGGTCGTGCAGCGCGATCAGCACGACCATGCCTCGCGCCTGAGCAAGTTCCCGCATGAGACCGAGCACTTCCACCTGCCGCGACAGATCGAGTGCTGATGTCGGTTCGTCCATCAGCAGGACCTCGGGCTCACGCACAAGCGTTTGTGCCAGGCTGGCGAGTTGCCGCTGGCCGCCGGAAAGCTCGCCGATGTTGCGGAAAGCGATATCGGCGATGCCGAGCGCCGCCAGGGTCTCGTCGATGCGAGCCAGATCATCGTCGCTCACAGACCATCCCATACCCTGCTTGCGGGCGAGCAACACTGACTCATAGACGGTGAGCACCGCGTTGGCGGACGTTTCCTGTGGCATGTAGCAGATGCCGCTCTTCCCGCGAATGGCCCCCTCGACATGCATTGCTCCCGGTCCGTGCAGGAGGCCGGCGATGCGCCTGAAGAGCGTCGACTTCCCGGCGGCATTCGGACCGATCACCGCCACGATGTCTCCGCCCTCGAACGCTGGCGTCGTCACATCCCGAAGCCGGAGGCTCGTGCCGTAGCGCGCGCCGAGCGCCTCGAGCCGGATCGTCACCATGAGCGCCTCGTGCTAGACAGGATGAGCGAGATGAAGAACGGGATGCCAATGAGTGAGGTGACGATGCCGATCGGGAAGACCGTCCCCGGGATAAGCGACTTGCTGACGACCGAACTGGCCGACAGGATGAGCGCACCCGACAGGGCCGAGGCGGGCAGGAAGAAGCGTTGGTCCTCGCCGATGACCATGCGCGCGATGTGCGGGCCCACAAGTCCGATAAAGCCTATGGTGCCGACGAAGGCAACGGGGATGGCGGCGAGAAGGCTCACCAGAATCAGCGTCTCAAGCCGCAGGCGGCCGACCTTGACGCCGAAGCTGGCCGCCTTGTCCTCACCAAGCCTCAACGCCGTCAGCGCCCAGGTGCGCCGGGCGAAAATGGGTAAGACTGCGAGGAGAATGAATGTGGTGACTGCAAGCTTGGGCCAGGTGGCCTTGGTGAGGCTGCCCATTGTCCAGAAGACGACCGCCGCCAGCGCTTCCGCCGACGCGAAAAACTGGACGAGCGCGAGCAGCGCATTGAAGGTGAAAACCAGCGCGATGCCGAGCAGCACGATGGTCTCCGCGCTGACGCCGCGCTTTACGCTCAGCACGTGAATGAGGAAGGCCGCCAGCATCGCCATCACAAAGGCGTTAATCGGCACTACATATTCGACTGCGGCGGGGATAAGCCTCACCCCGAAGGCAAGTGCAAGCGCGGCGCCGAAGCTCGCGGCGGCGGATATGCCGAGCGTGAAGGGGCTCGCCAGCGGGTTGTTGAGGATGGTCTGCATCTGTGCGCCGGCCACGGCGAGCGCCGCCCCGACGACGATGGCCATCAGGGCTACCGGCATGCGGATGTCCCAGAGCACCACGCGCACCTGCTGCGGCACCGTGTCGGGAAACACAAGCGCCCGCACGACCTCGGCAAGTCCGTAGCGGGCGGGACCGACCGCAAGGTCGACGCACAGGCTGAAGAGCAGGGCAGCGCCGAGGCCGGCAAGGATCAACTGCCGCCGCCAGACGAGAGCGCGGTAACGCCCTCGTCCATCGGTGCTGTCGAGCGCGGTGCTGATGGCCGTCGATTCAATCGACATCGGTCAGCGAGACCCAGTGGCCGGGCCTGTATGCGACGGGCAGGAATTTCTCGTGCAACTCCCTGAAGGTCGCCTCGGGATCGAGATCGGCGAAAAGATCCGGATGCAGCCACTTCGCCATCTGCTGGATGGCGACGAACTGATAGGGGCTGTTGTAGAACTGATGCCAGATGGCATGCACGGCGCCGTCCTCGACGGCCTTCACGCCGGTCAGCGCCGGCCGCTCGGTCAGCGCCTTCAGCTTGCGCAGCGCCTCTGCCTCATCACGGCCGGGCCCGACGCCGACCCAGGCACCGCCCGGCACATAGGCTTCCCACGAGCCGCCGGTGACGATGATCTGATCCGGGTCGGAGGCGATGATCTGTTCGGGATTGAGTGTGCCGAACGTGCCGGGGATGATGTCATTGGCGATGTTGTCGCCGCCCGCCATCTCGACGAACTTGCCGAAATTGTCGTCGCCGAAGCTCATGCAGCAATCGTCCGAATAGCCGCCGGCGCGTTCGATGAAGACCTTGGGCCTTTCCGGCTTGGCCTTCTCGATGACGTCGGTAACGCGCGCGATCTCGGCGGCGCGCCAGGTGATGAATTCCTCGGCGCGCTCCTCCTTGCCGAACAGCTTGCCGAACAGGCGCATGCTGGGTTCGGTGTTGGTAAAGGGACGCTCGCGGAAATCGACATAGACCAACGGAATGCCGGCGGCGGCGAGCTTCTCGATATATTTGGCGTCTTCCGTGGCCTGCTTCGACTCGATGTTCATCAGGATGACGTCGGGCTTGAGCGACACCGCCTGCTCGACGTCGAAAGTGCCGTCCTTGAAACCGCCGAAGGTGGGGATCTCCGCCATCCTGGGGAATTTTTCGAGATAGGCGGCGTAGTTGTCCGGATCCGCTTGGCTAAAATCCTCGCGCCAGCCAGCGATGCGCTTGAACGGGTCCTCGGTGTCGAGCGCCGCGACGAGATAGACCTGCCGGCCCTCACCTAGGATTACCCTCTCGACCGGGACGTTCACCTCGACCTGGCGGCCCGTGATGTCAGTCACTGCAACCATTTCGGCCCTGGCGGCCAGCGTCATCGACAGGGCGACGATAGCGGCCGCCATCGTCCCTGCTGGGACCTTTCCGAAATTCATCGCGCCCTCTCTTGAAGTGGATTAGCCAGAGGTGCCTTATAAAAGATGACTTCAATTCTCAAGAAATATCTTTTAGAGCAATTCCAGACTGGTACGACGACAAGGGGTCTGGAATGGCGGGCGAGCCCAATTATTCGCTGCGGGACGAGATACGCGACTATTGGTCGACGCGCGCCGAAACATTCGACCTTTCGGTGGGGCATGAAATCTACTCACAGCGGGAACGCATGGCCTGGCACAGGCTGATGCTCAAGCACTTGGGCCCCGGGGATGGGCGTCGCGCGCTCGACCTCGCTTGCGGCACCGGGGTTGTATCCCATCTCATGCACGACCTGGGTTATGCCGTGACCGGGCTCGATTGGTCAGAGGCCATGCTTGCCCGCGCGCGTGCAAAGGCGACGCAGAGGGAAAGCGGCATCCGGTTTCTGATCGGCGACGCCGAGCGCACCCTTGAAAAAGGAGAAAGCTACGACGTCCTCGTCACCCGTCATCTCGTCTGGACGTTGGTGGATCCGCGAGCGGCGTTCGCCGAATGGTTCTCGCTGCTCAAGCCTGGCGGACGGCTGCTGATCATTGATGGTGATTTCGTCAGTAGGACCTGGGTAACCCCTCTGCGACAAGTCCTGGAAAGGGCTGTTGGCCGGACAGTCGGGCCAGTCCACGGAGTGGATCAGGCGATGGTGGGCCGCCATCGCAGCATCCTGTCACGGCTCCACTTTTCGCACGGCGCCAAAGCGGACGAGGTCTGCGCGCTTCTCGTCGAGGCTGGCTTCGAGATACCTGTGGTCGACACCCGGCTCGGCGCGATTCATCGCGCGCAGGCGCGGCACATGAACTTCCTCAAGGTCCTGGAACGGTCGATGCAACATCGCTACGCGATCTGCGTGACGAAGCCGGCCTTGCGCATGGGTTCGCCGACATGCTGACCAGCATCGGGCATCGTGCTCCGGAGGCCGGTGGCGCCAGCCCCCAGCTACTCGGTGCCGCCTGATCTACGGCATGGGCTATTCGGGGCATGGCGCGCAATTATCGACGCTGATCGGAAGTGTTTTAGCAGACATTGCAATGGGCCGCACGGATACCAATCCAATCGATGGCATGCACTGGAATGCAGTCCCGCTGCATACCGGCAGGCCGTGGTTCCTGCCGATGGTAGGCACCTATTATCGGCTAAAGGACATGCTAACTTGATTCCATCGAGAGGCCCCAATATGGCCGACCGACACCGCCAACAGAAGGATTCATCGTATCGGCACCTCTCGCTCTTGACCGGCCTCAAGGGACTCCAAAGGGATTCCCAAGATTTCAGTCGGTACCCGCAAGGAATGGAACAAGATCGCGAAGCACAGCTTCCGGCGCCTCTTCCGGAACGATGTGGCCACTACCTTTCACGACGACGCCGCGCAGTTGTTCTGTCACGTCGACGAGGATCGCGCGCGATCCGTCGCCGGCGGAAAACTCCCCGCCCATCGCCAGAACCGGCATCTTCAGTCGAGTTTTCCGGCGCTCCGTGTTCTGGGCGATCGTTTCCGGGATAGCTCGATAGTATGAAAAGCCCGCCCTGAGGGCGCCCGGGCTTGAATAGGCGGCGATGTAGGTGTCAACCGCGACCGCCTCGCGCTGAACCGACCACTGTTCGAACATCCAGGTGAGATATTGCGCCTCGCGACCCTGGATCAGCATCTCTGGGAGGTCAGAGAGCTGGTTGAACATGAAATGCCAGCGGAACTTGAGTTTCTCGACAGGGCCGAAGATTTCGGCATTTGGGGCGATCCCCGGAATGCTCGCATCCATGAGAGCGACGCGCTCCACCGCATCCGGGAAATCGGCTGCGAGCGCGTAGCCGATCCACTTGCCGATGTCGTGGCCAACGACCTGAAACCGCGCATATCCGAGCAAACGCATCAAGCCGTGCAGATCCGCCGCTGCGGTCGCGGTATCATATCCTCGAGCCGGCCGGCTCGACTGCCCGATGCCGCGGGGATCGACCGCGATAGCCTTGAAACCCGCCTCGGCGAGGCCTTTCATGACATGCCGCCAGACATACCAGGTCTGGGGCCAGCCGGGGATGAGCAGGACCGGCAGTCCATCGCCGACCGAAACATGGTGCAGGCGAACGTCGCCGACCTCGCTGTAGCCGTGAACGAAGCCGGCCTCAGAGTCATTCTCTACAGTTGTGCGTTGCATGACTTCCTCCTACACGCCCAGCCCGAGCATCCGGCGATTGGCATCCCGATCGGCACCCGTTCCGGCGAAGTCGTCGAAGACCTCGTCGGTGACCCTGATGATGTGGTCACGGATGAACGCAGCACCTTCGGCAGCTCCATCTTCCTGATTCTTCAGGCAGCATTCCCATTCCAGAACCGCCCAGCCTTCGAACCCGTATTGCGCGAGTTTTGAGAAGATCGGTCGGAACGCGACCTGGCCATCTCCCAGCGAGCGGAAGCGGCCCGCCCGGTCAGTCCAGCCCCGATATCCGCCGTAGACGCCTTGTCGACCGGTCGGATTGAACTCAGCGTCCTTGACGTGAAACATCCGGATGCGCTCGTGGTAAATGTCGATGTAGTCCAGGTATTTCAGTTGTTGCAGCAGCAGGTGGCTCGGATCGTAGAGGATGTTGCAGCGCCGATGGCCTCCGACCTTTTCGAGGAACATTTCGAAGGTTTCGCCGTCATGCAGGTCTTCGCTCGGGTGAATTTCGTAGCAGAGGTCGATGCCTGATTCCTCGCAAGCGTCCAGGATTGGCAACCATCGCTTCGCCAATTCTTCGAATGCAATGTCTACGATCCCTTCCGGACGCTGAGGAAAAGGGAAAAAATAGGGCCACAGTAGCGCTCCCGAGAATGTTCCCATCGCGCTAAGCCCGAGCCTCCTCGAAGCCCTTGCCGCTAGGTTCACCTGCTGCACGGCCCACGCGCTTCGCTCGTTGGGCTTCCCGCGCAGAGCTTCTGGGGCAAAGCCGTCGCACATCGCGTCATAGGCCGGGTGCACGGCGACGAGTTGCCCAAAAAGATGGGTCGCGAGTTCCGTGATGACGATGCCACGCTCAGCGAGGATACCCTTGATGTCGTCGCAATAGGCCTGGCTTTCCGCCGCCTTTTCCACGTCGAACAGCCTCCGATCCCAAGCCGGTATTTGGACACCCTTGAAGCCGAGATTGGCGCACCAGTCGGCAATGCCCTCGAGGCTGTTGAATGGTGCGGCATCGGCACTGAATTGGGCGAGCATCAGGCCAGGCCCCTTCATCGTGTTCATATCATGGTCTCCTCGTGCACTTTGTTTGTCGATCGATAAACAATCACTTGCGCTGCCGAGTCAATCCTATTATTGGTCGCTCGCTCAAGAATAGACGAATAGATTGATTGCGAAGCAATCGGTCACGCTTTGGGAGGAAGCCGTGTCCTTGATCTATGAGCTTCACTACGGCTCGTTCGGCCATGTGAGCGTATTGGAGCTTTCGGATCCGCTAGCCGAGCACGCGCACTCGATGGCCAATCTCAGCGTCTGGCTCGAAGGGGACCCGATCGAGCTAAGTGTAGCGTCGAAACGCGGCGGGTTCGATCAAGATCGGGCTACGCTCATCGCGCCGTTTGTATCTCATAGCGTCTCGCTACCTCAGGGAGGCCGCGCTAAGACGCTGTCATTCTATCTTGACCGGCGCTGGCTGGGGACCATTCTCGCTGGGGCCGATCCGACGAGCCGTTTTACGACGGTCGAACTGAAGCTCGACCGGACAAGCCAGGCCCTTGCCGCCGGGATTGGGCGCGACCTCGCCGGCGGCAACGGTCTCCAGATCGACGCACGTATGGAAGCACTGCTGCTCGGCTTGCTTGGCGCCGCGAAGGGCGGACGAGACAGTGCCGACGGAAGGCCCCCGCTCGATTTTCGCCTGTCAAAGGCCATCCGCTTGATGCAGGCCGATATCGCCCGCGAGCATTCGCTTAACGAGATCGCTCGCCACGCCGGGATGTCGCGGGCCCGTTTCTTTTCGATGTTCCGCGACCACATGGATCTCACACCAGGTACGTACTGGAACACCTTGCGCATCGAGCACGCTATTTCGATCATGAGACAGCAAGGAACGAACCTCACCCGGCTAGCCGGCGATCTGGGCTTCGATGCCCAAGGGAATTTTTCACGATTCTTCCGCCAGCAACCGGCGTAGCGCCGAAGCAGTACCGCCGCGCAATGCGGCAAGCGATTTCCAGTAAGAAACGAGTGACAATCGAGACACATGCATGAAACTGCTTCGCTACGGGCCTGCCGGCGCCGAACGTCCCGGACTGCTGGATCGGGAAGGGCGAATTCGCGATCTGGGAGGAATTGTCCAGGACATCGCGGGGACGGCTCTGGCGCTGCCCTCGCTGGAGCGCATTGCCGCATTGGATCCCGAGACCCTGCCTCTCGCAGAGGGGAATCCACGTATAGGGCCATGTGAGATGTGCGGCTACTGCACGACTTGCTCGTATCGGCAGGCGACCAATTCGCTCTCCGCTATGCCGGCCTTCATGCCGTCGCCGCATGCCGCTTGGAGCGCGGTTATCGTCTTATGGGCATCGATATCGGCGCCGAGGACACCCCGATCGAGGCCGGCCTGGGCTTGGCTGTCGGTTGGAGCAAGCCAGACGATTTCATAGGGCGCCATATCGTGGAGGCCCCAGCGAGGCAAGGCGCCGCGCTCGCGCCTGCTTCAGTTCTCTCTTGGCGGCGCCGATAGCGCGCCAATTCTGATCGGCAATGAGGTGATCTGGCGCGACGACGAGCGTGTCGGCACCATTATGGACTTTGGTGGGCCCGGAGGATGTTTGGAAAATAAGCGTAATCAACAAGTTAGAATCCGGTGGGACCACGCTGCATTCAAAATCCGTTCCAATATTTTTCAATGTTTTTGTCCCACCAAACGCGCCTCGCTCAAAGGCGTCTAGGATGGCGGAACGAGAAGCGCCTGCAGTGTGCTACGTGACGCTATTGATAGCGCTAGGAACGGACATTTTACGTCGAGCGTGCAGAGGTCCTGAGTGGGGGCGGAAACAGACGGTCCGGTTCTGGAGCGAGGTCGCCCGCCGGAGACGGAGTTGCGCTGAAGGCTGCGCGAGCTTGCCAATGAGGGAAGCCGCTTCGGCTACCGGCGGCTGTTCATCCTGCTGCGCCGGAGGGCGAACCATCGGGGATCAACCGCATCTATCGGCTCTACCGAGAAGAACGGCTGACGGTTCGCAAGCCGTGACGGTCGGGAGGACGGCGAAGTCGAGATCGACTAGCGCGCGCATCTTCATCCGAGCACCCCCTCGCAAATAAGCACTCGACTCTAGATCGCCTGCGGGCTGAAATCGCTTGCGGCTAGAGGGATCACGCCTCTCAGCAGAGCGATCGATTTCTCGAGCCCTTCCAGGCTGTTGAGCAGTACATCCTCGTGCTCGACAGAGAGCCAACCGTCGTAGCCGGCCATCTTCAGTCGGTAGCAGAACTTGTGCCACCACTCCTCGCCATGGCCGAAGCCGAGCGTGACGTACGACCAGCTGCGGCCGGGAATGTCCATCAGCGAGCCGTTTTCAAGCAGCGAAGTGGTCGCCTGAACCGATGCATTAAGCATGGTGTCCTTGGCGTGAACGTGGAAGATCGCCTCGCCCAGCGCTTCGGCTGCTATCAGTGGATCCGCCCCCATCCAGAACAGATGCGAGGGATCGAGGTTGGCGCCGATCACCGAACCGATGGCCGCACGAAGCTTGAGGAGCGAAGGAACGTTGTAGACACACTGGCTGCCATGTAGTTCCAGCGCGATGCGTTCGACGCCGCTCTTCTTCGCCAGCTCCGCGATCTCAGCCCAGAAGGGCAGCAGCTTCTCCCCCCACTGATAGCGCAGGATCACCTGCGTTTCGGGCGGCCAGGAGGAGACCACCCAGTTCGGCATGAGGTCGCCTTCGCGTCCGGCCGGCAAGCCCGACATGGTGCAGACCGTCTTGATGCCCATTTCTCCGGCAATGCGGATCGTGTCCTTCAGGCACGCGGCCTGGTCCGGCTGGGTGGGATGCAGAGGATTGCCGTTGGCGTTGAGGGCGATGATCTCAAGTCCCCTGTCGCCGAACGCCTTCAGGAAAGCCCGTCGAGCTTCCGGCTTCGCCTTCATCGACACCAGGTCGAAGTGCGGCGCGGTCGACCAGCCGCCGGTGTTCACCTCGACACCCGAGACGCCGAGGCGCGCCGCGTTGTCGAGAACCGCTTCGAACGACATGCCTCCAAGGCTGTCGGAAACAAAACCCAGCTTCATGATAGATCCTTTTTTTGACGCGACATGACTTCTCCTTGGAAGAAGCGGCGAAGCTGCGCATGGCTTTCGAACCCCAAGGCCAACGCAAAGCGGCTAATCGAGGCGCGGGAAACGCCGACGACAGTGGCCAGCTCGGCGCCGTTACCGATTGCCACTTCGGTCGGATTTTCCAGCGCGAACCGGGCTATGCGGATCGTCAGCCTGGAAAAGGTCGAAGAATTGCGGCCTATCCACTGCTTAAGCGCCGCCATGTCCTCGGGCGGCTGTCGGTTAGCTGAAGCGTCTGCAACCCTTGCCAAGCATGACCGCGACACTGCCGGAGCAACAGGTGCCTTCATGGCAGCTTCGATCGTCGATACAGATCCGGCCTGGCGTCCATCGTGATGCCCACGCGCGCGCCGGTCGCGAGCGCCTCGATTCCCGCTTCAGCCACCCGCGCGGCGCAGTAGCCATCCCATGCGTCGGCCGCGACTGTCGGAAACACGCCAGAACGGACGAATTCCAGGAACGCCTTGTCCTGAAGCCTGTAGGCTTCCGCGAAGCGTGGCCGCCAGTCGGAAGCATAGCGTTCGTAGGCCATCAATTGGTCGTTGCGGCGCGTGTAGACGGGCGCATTCAGAACGACCGATCCCTTCTCGCCGACGAGCTCGCCACGAACGTCGTAACCATAGGCGGCATTGTTGTTGATCTCGATGTTGACGAGCTGGCCCTTGTCCGTCTCGAGCACCATGAAGACCGGCGCGCCGGTCTTGGTCGTGTCGAGGACCGAAGGCTGGAAGACGGAGATCGCCTTGTAGTCGGCACTGAGTACAAAGCGGGCAACGTCGAACTCGTGCGGGGCCGAATTGGTGACGGCCATCTGACCGGTGAAGTTCGCCGGCGCCTCCACGTTGCGGTGGAAGTTGTGCATCATGATCGCGCGACCAAGTGAGCCATCGTCCAACATCGCCTTCAGATCGCGGTAGGAGGGATCGAAGCGGCGCATGAAGCCGAGCTGGACGAAGCGTCGGCCGCGCGCGACCTCGGCCTCGATCACATGGAGGCACTCGTTCGCGTCCTGCGACAGTGGCTTTTCGCAAAGCACAGGCTTGCCGGCCTCGATGGCGGCCAGCGACAAGGGGGCGTGGGTGTCGTCGGGGCTGGCGATGACCACGGCGTCGACGTCGCCGCGCTTTATGGTCGCGACCGGATCCGTGGTAACATCGGCCGCGCCGTGCTCCTGTGCCACCGCCTTTGCTCGGTCGGACGAAGCATCGCACACGACGTGCAGGGTTGCCCGTGGCAACTCCTCCGCCACGATCCGAGCATGGTCGGCCCCCATGATACCCGCGCCGATGATGGCTATTCTGACGCTCATGCTGCTGCTTTCATTTTCTGAGGGCCCATTGGCGAAGGGATTTGTCGCCATAGGCCGCGAGTACCACGATCACCCCGAGGATCAGCACGAACCATTGCGGCTGCACGCCCATGACGACGAGATACGATTGAATGGACGACAGCACGAAGGCACCCATCAGCGCGCCAAGGAGCGATATGCGGCCGCCGGCCAGCACGCATCCTCCGAGCACGCAGGAGGCGATCGCCTGCAATTCCATGAGACGGCCCATCGAGCCGTCCGCGAAACCGAGCTTGCCGGCCTCCAGCGTGCCGGCGAACGCCGCCAGCATTCCGCACAGGACGAAAGCCGACAGCTTGATCCGGCCGACGCGGACGCCACGGGAATGAGCGCTTTCTGCCGATCCGCCGACGGCGAGCAGCCGGTTGCCGAAAGGCGTCGCCTTCAACATCACCAGTAGGACGGCGACTACGGCGATCAGCCAGTAGAGTGCGGTGTTGAAGTCGAGGAAATCGTCACCGCCGAGCAAGAAATAGCTCCAGCCTTTGCGGGCGGCATAAGGGATGGAGAAAGAGAAACCCTCTGTCAGCGCGATGGCGATTCCGCGAAAGATCATCAGCGTCCCGAGCGTGACGATGAGGGACGGCGTGCTGGTCCGGGTCACGAGTAGCCCGTTGAGGAGGCCGATGGCCGCGCCCACGATGGCTGCGGCGACGGCTGCGGCCAGTGGATCGACATGCGCGGCGAGCCACAGATAGGCCAGCGCCCCCATGCCGAAGGTCGAGCCGACGGAAATGTCGATCTCGCCCGTGCCGATGACCAGCGCCACCCCCAGGCTCATCAGGCCAAGTGTGGCCGTCACCTGGATGATCGTCGCGATGTTGTACAGGTTTGCCCATCGCCCATCCGAGGTCGAGGCGAACAGGATGACCAGGAGCGCGCCGATCAGGAAGATGCCGATCTCGGCGTGACGCCGTATCAGGGGTTTGGCGGCCGACAAAGCCATCAGGCCGTCTCCCGCTTCTCGACCACACGGCCGCCCTGACGGATGACTTCCTCCAGCTCCTCGGCCGTCATCGCATCAGTGGACGCGTCGGCGACCTTCGCGCCGTTCTCCATGATGACGATGCGGTCCGCGAGCTTGTGGACCTGGAAGATGTCGTGGGTGATGTAGATCACTAGCAGGCCCTGTTCCTTGAGCTGCACGGCAAGCTCGTTGACGTGTTCGCGTTCGCGTACCGACAGGTGATTGGTCGGTTCGTCCATGATGACGACGCGGTTCTTGAATTCGACCGCCCGGCCGATCTTGACCGACTGGCGCTCACCGCCCGACAGGCGTTCCACCTCATCGTCAGCAGATACGTTGTCGCGAAGTCCGAACTGCCGGATGACGCGGGCCGACTTCTCGCGCATCAGCGCGAAATCCAGAAAGGGAATGCCGAGGATGCGCTTCACCGGCTCCCGCCCGAGATAAAAATTGCGGGCGATCGACAGATTGTCGCAAAGTCCCACCGACTGCTGGATGGTCTCGATGCCTTGATCAATGGCGAGCTTGGGATGGAACTTCTCGACCTTCCTGCCGTCGAAGAAGACCTCCCCGGAAGTCGGCGCATGAATGCCGCACAGGACACGGATCAGCGTCGTCTTGCCGGCGCCGTTGTCCCCGACGAGGCCTACCAGCTCACCTGCGTGGAAGTCGACGGAGACGTTCCTGAGCGCATGGAAGGCGCCGAAATAGAGGTCGAGATTTTTGACCTGGATGAGGGGATGATCGTTCGTCATTCGGCGCGCTCCTGTATCAAACGCTGTGCCCGAGGCGCCGGGCCAGGCTCTGATTGAAGATGACCGCCGCGATGAGCGCGACGCCGACGAATGTGATGTACCAGGACGATGGCGCTCCGAGCGCGATCAGCTCGTAGCGGAAGCTCACCACGATGAGTGCGCCCAGGATTGCTCCCAGGATCGAACCACGCCCACCGGTGAGCAGACAGCCGCCGATGACTGCAGCCGAGATTGCCTCGAGCTCCATGTTCTCGCCAAGCGTCACGTGGGTCTGCGGTTGGTTGCACAGGGTCAGGATGCCGGCAAAGCCAGCCAGCAGCGAGCAGAGTACGAAAGTGACGATCTTGACCCTTTCGGTCCGAACGCCTCGCGATTCGGCGCTTTCCCGCCCGCCCCCGGTCGCAAGCAGTCGGTTTCCGAACGGCGTCGCCCACAACATCAGGCTGAGAAGCGCTGAAATCGCGATCAGCCAGAAGGTCGCAGCTTCGACCCCAAACAGCTCACCGCCGAGCAAACGGGTAAGAGGATGAGCGCGTGCGTCCGGAGAAAAGTTGTGCACCGATCCGCCCGTCCAGACATAGATGATGCCGCGCGCGGTGAAGAGGCCGCCCAAGGTTACGATCATTGACGGTAACTGCCCCTTGACCACGGCAACGCCCTGGACCAGGCCGGCAAGCGCCGCAATGAGGAGTGCCAAGACCAACGAACCGGGGACACCAAGTGCCGGTTCCAGGGTGATGAAGGAAACTCCTGCCAGCCCGTAGACGGAACCCACCGACAAGTCGATTTCCTTGGTCATGATGACCAGCGCCTGGCCGATGGCCACTAAGGCGAGGATGGAAGCGAACTGCGTCACGTTCGACACAGTCTGAACCGTCCACCATCCAGAAAAATCGATGAGTGTGAAGACGGCAAGCATGACCGCGACGCCGATGACCGCGCCGAATCCCTGGCTGCGAACAAGCTGTTTCATCGCATTGTGTTCCACGGTTCCCGTGCGCTTTTGACGAACAGACAAAGAAGGGGCGGCCACTTCCCCAGGAATTCGGCCGCCCCTCTCGGGAGGAACCTTTACCAGGTGTTCTGCTCGTCGTAGGCCTTGTCACCGAACACGGCGCGGACCTGCTTGGCCCACTGATCGCCATTGCCCTTGTTGATAATGACGGGGCCGGTCAGGATGTCGCTCTGCGGCGCGTAGCCGAACTCCTTGTTCCAGTAGAGCCATTCCATAGGGGCATAACCTTGGAGCCAAAAACCCTGGCTGTTGGTCGCCAGCAAATGTCCCGCTCGCACGCCTTCGATTGACACAGGGCCCTCGTCCACCGTCAGGATCGTCATGCCCTTGTCATCGACGTCGGGATCGAGGTTCATCTCGTTGGCGACGCTCCACGCCCAGGGTGCGGACCAGCCGGCCACTGTGAAAATGTAGTTCGTGTCCGGATTGGCCTGCAGGAACGACTGCAGCGCGTTGCGTGCGCCGGCTGGCTCGGCGCCGATGAACAACTCGTCGAACTTGGCGCCAACCGCCTCCATTGCATCCTTCATGCCCTTGCAGCGCGCCTTGAGACCCTGGTGGGCGGAATCGTGGCTGGCGCACACGACGTGTTTGGGCTGCGGAATCTTGCCTTCCTTGGCCTGCTCGATTGCGTATTCGCCGAGCTTCTTGCCCGTCAGGTATTCATCACCGCCGACATAGGTCAGGTAGGGAATGCGCTCGCCGGCTGGTCGGCTATCGGGAATGTTGAAGGCAACGACCGGGATGCCTTCGTCGATCGCCTTGCGCAGCGGTCCTTCGAATGCATCCGAGCTGACTATGGGCACCGCGATGCCATCGGGGTGCGTTGCTATGGCCTGCTCTAGAAGGCGGACATGCTCCTGGACTGAATAGTTGTTGGTCGAGATGTATTCCGTCTTCACGTTTGGATATTTCTTCTCGAACTCCTTCAGCGACAGCGTCAGCCAGTTCATATTGGGATCGTTCGATCCAATATGCGAGACCATGACGAAGCGGTACTGCTTGCCGCTGTCCTGTGCATCCGCTGTGCCTGCGATCACGCTTGCGGCCAGAACGGCCGAAAGCATCGCCAATTTCTTGATGTTCATGGGGGCTCCTCCCTCCGTTAGACGATGCAAAGTATTCCGATTGAAACAACATCATTCAACGGGCGCGATGGGTCATTTACGATGTAAATTGCATCAAAATTTGCTGCGCAGCACAAAGCGTATACAAGCCATTCAAAACATTGCGGTTGCGGGCAGCTCATTTTTCCGGAATGATGTGTTTTAAATCAAACATAGGAGATTCCGATGACCCACAGCGCCCCTGGAAGGCTTTGGAAAGGTCCTACCGTCCAGGAAATTGCCGCACTTGCCAAGGTGGGCCCGGCGACGGTGGACAGGGTCCTGAACAACCGCAGCGGCGTTCGGGAGAAGACAAGAGCGCGCGTGCTGGCGGCACTGGAAAAGCTTAGCAGCGAAAGCAAGGAGCGCGACGCTCCGCTCCGCATTCTGCTGGTCAGCGATTCCGGCGAGACGTTCAACGCCGCGATGGCTTCGGCCGCAGCTGAGGCCAATCGCACGCTTGCGAGCATCGAGATCGACGGCGTTTTTGTGAGCACCAGTGAGGTTGAGCCCGCCTCATTCGCACGGCAGATCGAGCAGCGCGGCGAGGGAATGGACGGCGTGGTGATCATCGCCCGCGAGCATCCGGCAATCAACCGCGCGATTCGCAGGCTGCGTACCATCGGGATTCCCGTAATATGCCTGACGACGGATCTGCCGAGTTCGCGCCGCTCGGTTTATGTCGGCAATGATCAGTACGCTGCTGGCAGCGTCGCCGCGCTGCTGATCGGCAATGCCCTGCCGAGGGAGCGCAACAATATCCTGATCGTCATGAGCGTACCGTTTCGCTGCCAGCAGGAGCGTGAGATGGGCTTTCGCAGGGTGCTACGGTCGGATTTTCCGTATCTGAAGGTTGAAGAGCGCGTGATCTCGGATGACCGACCCGAAACCACATGCGAGCAGCTGGCGCGCTATTTCGAGGCAAATGGTCACCCTGCCGCGATCTACAATGTGGCCGGAGCGAACCGGGGCGTGGCAAAGGCTCTGGAGATGGCCGGCAAAGCGCACGAGACTGTATTCGTTGGCCACGAACTGACGAACCATTCCCGTAACCTGCTCGAGGCAGGCATCATGGATTATGTGATTTCGCACGATTTCGTTAGCGAACTGGGCGCAGCCGCTCGCTGGATCAAGGACAATCTCAACGGCCTCACAGCCGAACCCGCGCACTCTCAGATACTGGTCCATACGCGATATAATTGCGGGCTTTGAGGGGTCATCCATGGCTCTGCCTACGAATGTCGCCGTCGGGTCATGATGACCAGGCACAACTCGCCTTCTAGCTCATAGATTGAGTCAACCCACCTGAGTCGTGGGACATAGCGGGTCTGGATTGGCCCACTTCAAAGCGAAGTTGGCCATAAGCGATTGATATTGAACACTTTTGGTGGGCCCGGAGGGTATTCAGAAAGCCGTAAAAATCAATTGGTTAGAGATCAGTGGGACTTCAGAGTATTCAAATCTTTTCCAATGTTTTTCGATGTTGTTGTCCCACTCAGAAGTGCCTCAGTCCACCAAGCCGACGCACTGAACGCCTCGGAAGGGAGGTTTGCGCAAGGCGAAAGGAAGATCGCGTCGGTGTGCAGCCTTCCTGAGAAAGGACGCGGTAGTGCCAACTGCTGACGCTCAGCGCGAAGACAATCAACGTCCTGTTATGGGGCCGCTTGCCGACCGACGGCTTCTGGGTGACGTGAGGCAGGAAGCGGCCGTTTGGTGGCGTCGAAACCGCTCGGTCCTGCGATCACCCCGTCCGGACGACTGGAGCGCTCTCACCGAGCACCGGAGCCACCACTTCGGTCCGGAGGATGACGCGGGCGGCTCCGATCTCGGATAACGTCCAACCGGCCGACCGGTCCCGGCGGCTAGCCTCGCGCAGGGCGCCGGAATGGGCTTGAAGGCGCCGCACACCACCGTCATCCCGCTCTGCTTCGCCTGCCATGGGAGTTTCGTCGCATCGCCAGATGTGCGTGGGAGGCGAAGTGCGGGCAGTCACGCGGACATGTCTTTTCGAGCGAGAGGGCAGTTGTCACAGATCTGACGGTCGCTGTATGAATGCCGTCGGCTTTAGGAGGTTCGGGTGGCAGAAATAAGAAATCTTTGGCGCATGAGTTTTCTCGAAGACGAAATCCCTCCCTTTCACTGCCCAACGTGCGGTCGCGGCAATCTTAACATGATCGAAAACGGCTTGACCGCAATAAGACCGCTTTACGCTGCCCCGGAAGGTGGAGGTTACTCGCCCGACGAGGACTGGGGTCGGTTCACCCTTGTGCTGAAGTGCAGCGTGCGAACCTGCGGTGAAATCGTGTCGGCGGTTGGGACCTACCAGGCTGAGGAAGTTCACAAACCGAACGGTACTTTTGCAGAAAGGCGACTCCGGCCGACCTTCATGTATCCGGGTCCTTCCCTTTGCGAAATGCCCGACAATACCCCAGACGCGGTCAGAGAAGCGCTTCAGCAGAGTTTCAGCCTGTTCTGGGCCGACTTGGGGGCCACAGCCAACAAACTGCGTGTAGCGGCCGAGCGGGCGCTAAACGATCAAGGGGTCAAGCAGTACAACCGAACGGGCAAGCGGGTTCCTCTGACGTTCGCCAAACGTATCGAGCTATACTCGCAAACCAACGCCGGACACAAAGAGGTTCTGGATGCCCTGCGTTGGGTCGGGAACCATGGGAGTCATTCCGGAGAGGTTGCCAGGGATGACGTCCTGACTGCGTTTGAGCTGATGCAGTTAGCGCTGCAAGACCTCTACGGCAGTCACTACAAGAAAGACCTCGCAAGGCGAGGCCGGGACCTGGTTGCCAGACGGGGTAAGCCTAAGCGCATCAAGGCCTAGAATGTTGCTGCAAGGCTATTTTGACGACAGCGGAAGCCACGGCGGAGACGGCCTATACGTCCTGGGTGGCTTTCTCGCGCCCGATGTAAGCTGGGCGCGGTTCAGCGCTGAGTGGCAACAGGCGCTCGCGAAAGAGCCTGCCATCGACTACTTCAAGATGAGCGAGGCCATATCGCTGCGCGGGCAGTTCGCACGTTGGCCGGCTGCGCTGCGCGATCAGAAAGTTTTCGAGCTGGCGGAAGTTGCCGAAAAGCACGCGGTCGCGCGTATATCGGCGATGGTCTACAAGCAGGACTTCGACGCTCATATCAAAGGCGCGTCGCCGTGGCGCGAACTCGATAGCCCCTACTTTCTGCTCTACAACCAGGTAGTCGTTCTAACGGTCAACTTCATCGGCGAATTGGGTAAGCGCTCCCTCGATATCAGCGGAGCAACGGTCGAGTTCATTTTCGACGACCAAGGGTTGCTCGGAGAGGATGCGGTGAGTTGGTGGGAAGTGCTGAAACAGGCGCTCGCACCTGAGCAGGTGCAACTTCTCGTTCAGCAGCCTTCGTTCGGCTCGGACAAGCGCCAGCTTCCGCTTCAAGCGGCCGACCTACTAGCCTGGTCAGTTCGGCATGTCGCAGAAGGCGGGGAGGCGTCCGTGCTTACGGGCGCCGTGGTTCAAAGGCTCAAGCGTGTTCCGCCCTATGGCGGTTTCGTCAGCGCCGACCAGATGCGGGATTCTCTGCCGGAGCTGGCCGCGATTAGCGAGCCGTATTGGCCACGCTAGAAATGGCGGCGGTTAGCCATTGGACGCCGCTGCAGCTTTCTCTGCTTCTTCTGCGGCAGCGGCTCGTTGTCCGGAGCGGGGAAGATCGTCTGAATCTCGTTTGCCGGGTCCGCTCGCGGCCTTTCGCCATCGAGCCACTGATGCAGACCCTGACGAACCCGACTCCGAATTCGGAGGCTGAGACCATGAAGTCCTCCTTTTCTTCGTAGCCGAAGCGGCATCCGAAGCGCCAGCCGTAGTCCTTGATGTTACCTCGGACACCGACCTCCTTATCGGGCCAGCAGACTGTCAGCTTACAGGAGTCAGAGAGCGACGAGCTAACGGCTGGAATTAAGGCGCAAAGCGGGCATTGGCGACACGCGGAACATAGGTCTGCTGCGGGTCATGAATACCGGTTCCGGCGAACGTCCGCTATCCGGGAGCAAAATCAGGCTGCGAATGTCTGCCTAGGGTCAGGAACGCTGGTTGCGGTGAACGTCGGCTATCGGGCAGCGAAATGGGCTGGTGAAGCGCGGCTTAGGGTCATGATTTCCGGTTCATCGCGCTGCAATGACCGATGAGTCACAGACGCTGCATTTCGCGCTAGACCGCAGCTGCGGTATTCTCGATCATATGCTCAGCCATCCTATTCGCGCGTCGTTGCCGCCGTTCGCCGTACCTATCGATCGGAGGCCTTCCAGCCTCGCGATAGCCGCTCTATGTGTGGCTGCACACAACCTGACGATGAACAGGAGCAAGATTAGACATAGAAGCCAGCACAAGATCGCCCTCCCCCTGTCCTTGCTCGTTTTCTAATCAACTGAGTGCTGCGGGGATAGCGAGGCCGATTTGGCCCACTTCAGAGCGAAGTCGGCCATAAGCCATTGACATTAAACATTTTGGTGGGCGCGGAAGGTGCTTGGAAAGTCAGAAATATCAAAGGCTTATTCGACAGTGGGACTGTGTTGCGTTACTATGCTGTCCCACCCTGATGGCTATTGCGGTCATTCGCCGCTGCCTTGGTCAATTCCCGATTCCACAAGCATCCGGTCCTGAGTGGGCAGACGGCCTTCCTAGTGGTAATTAGTCAGCGACACGTTGACCGTTCTCGTCATGCGGGTGAAATCTACGTTCGACCATATACGTCGTCGAAGCGAACGATATCATCCTCGCCGAGATAATCGCCGCTCTGCACTTCAATGATCACCAGGTCAATTCTGCCTGGGTTCTCCAGCCGATGCTTATGGCCGCAGGGGATGTAGGCTGATTCGTTTGTCGCCAGGAACAACTCCTGCTCGCCATTGACGATTTTCGCGGAGCCGCTGACCACGACCCAGTGCTCCGAACGATGATAGTGCATCTGCAGGCTCAGCCGCCGACCGGGCTTCACCTCGATGCGTTTGATCTTGAAGCGCTCGCCTTCCTCAAGAACCGTGTAGGTACCCCACGGCCGGTGTACCGTGCTGTGGACCAGGTGAGCTTCATGTCCTGAAGCCTTGAGGCCCTCGAACAGCTTCTTGACGTCCTGAACACGGTCGCGGGATGCGACAAGCAAAGCGTCCGGGGAATCAACGATCACCAGATCGCTGACACCGACCGTGCCGATGACGCGCTTGTCGGAGCTCACATAGCTGCCGGTCGTGTCGACCATATGCACATCGCCGCGTATCCTGTTCCCGCTTTCGTCGGCGGCGATCAAATCGGCCATTGCGTTCCAGGATCCGATGTCGTTCCAATCCATGTCGCAGGCAACCACGGCAAGTTTGTTCGTCTTCTCCATGACAGCGTGGTCGAGCGAGATTCGCGGGGCGGAGCCGAAATGCTCAGGCGCGAGTTCGATTTTGGCAAAGCCTTCGCCTTGACTGAAGCGGCCGTTCTCGTAGCTGTCGGAGACGGCCTGGATCACCGCGGGGCAATGCGATGCCATCTCGTCGAGCATGGTTTGTGCGCTAAAGCAGAAAATGCCGGCGTTCCAGAAGAAGCGCTTGGACGCAACATAGGCTTTGGCTGTGTCCAGATCCGGTTTTTCAACGAAACGGACGACTTTCTCACCATCCGCTTCGATATAGCCGAATGCCGTGTCCGGTCTGGTTGGGGTGATGCCCAATGTGGCGATCCGCCCGAGCTTCGCATGTTCGATGGCCCGGCACATGACGTCTAAAAATGCAGGCAGGTTGCCAACCATGTGATCGGCTGGGAAGACGCATAGAATCGCGTCAGGGCCTTGCGTTGCCTTGGCATGGATGGCGGCTGCCGCAACGGCTGCGGCCGTATCCCGGCCTTCAGGCTCGAGCAGAAAGGTGCGTGGCAGGACCACGGAATCTAGTTCGTCGAACTCGTCCTTGGTAAGGAAGAGGTGTTCCCCAGATGTCACGGCGACGAGTTCCACTACGCCCTTTATCGAACCGACGCGCAACACAGTGTGCTGCATCAGTGAATGCCCGTCTGCCACTTTGAGGAAAGGTTTAGGGTGCGATTGCCTTGAGGCGGGCCATAGCCGCGATCCGGCTCCGCCGCTGATGATGACGGGAACCACTTTCATATAACAACCTCGATTTCGTCTCTGGAGTGATTGCCCGCGCCCGTTCGAGCGTTAGCGTCACGATCGCCGTCGCTCTGGCTTGGTCTGCGGCCTCCGAGTAACAGCGAAGTTCTCGCGCGTTGCCGAACGGCCTCAGATGACGACGCTATCGGTATCGTACGACGCTTCCATGGCCTCGATGAGAAATGGACAACCAACTATGCCTGTTGGTTGCATCCGCCGAATTGTGCAGGTGGCGGGTCTTAACTGAGACCAGAGATTCTTTGGCTGTCCTCTATCAAAATCAAACGACTTGGCTCCTTCAGATCGAACTCAATTACCCGTGGTACGAAAAGGCGTGCATATCGTGTAAAGGCGCTCGTCGGAGGAAACCGAATTACGGTATCGCAGCGCCCGAGAAGATACATCTCAACGAGGGCGGAAATTCCGCCGTCAATCCCGAGTGCTGCAGTGTGTAAGGGGCCATCTTGATCGGATCGGAAATGCTTGGGGACGGTGAGAAGATCGGGAAGCCTGGCCGACAGATGATCCAGGATCTGCGCGCTGTCCGTGCACAAGAACAGCCGCACAGGCTTGGGGTGCGGTAACGCTTTAGCCTTATCAATCGCAGTGCACACTTGTCGAACGGCGAACTCCGGATCGGCCCAATAGGGCGCATGGTCCATGATGTCTTCACCGTTACCATGCCGAACATGAACCCCGATAACGCTGTGCCCCTCAAAACATTCCTGATAAATGGCATCTATGCGTGTTTGAATTTCAGGCCGAGGCTTGACACTCTGGAACACCTGCCGCTCTGCATCCTCATCGCACCGCCACATCAAACAAGCGTCACACACTACTGTGCTCGCTTCGACATCGTGTTCGGCCTGAAAGAGCTCGCCCAACTCGTCGCGCTCTTGGAAAATCTGCTCATCTGGGCGGTAAAGGCACTCGATCGCTGGCCTATTCCACCACTCCGGGAAGAATGGACCAGGGAAGGAAAAGTCGTTGATCCGGTCGTCGCAAATAGCCGGTACGCCAGCGATGTCATTGATCGGTTGGAAGAACACCGGAAAGGCATTTGTGAAGGGTTGGTCGAGATAGCAGGACCCCCGCCAGTCGACGGCTAGCGTTCGTCCCGACCGCTGAGCGTAGCGCCAAGCGGCCGCCAGCGACCACAGACAATCACCGAACCCCGTACGCCTCTGAGAGACGACGAACCGGCGCTTTACCAATCCACTAACCTGCATTTTCGGAAATCTCGTTTCAGAGACGAGGTTGCATCTGGCTTGGGATCTCTTAGTCGATACTAGTCGACCGTTACGCCGGGCGATTTGGTAGAGGCTGCGCCGTGGGGCATAAGAGCTCCCTCAGCACTGCCTATCCTTATCTCTGTGACGCTCGCAAATCTTGACGCCGGTACACTCGCTTCCGGTTTAAATTCGGCGTTCTCTAATGCGCGCGGCGACATGTGTAAAATTGATTGCGTGGATGTGGCCCATCCATGTGTTGGATACTAAGGCATTCCTTGACGATGAGCCTCTGCTGACGTGGGGCCGCGCTTTGCTAAGCGAAACAGCCGGTCGAGGCAGTCCACAAAGTCCCTTTTTCAAGTCCAATTCTTAACTGCCTCAACGTAACATGGCATTTGCGGGGCGTTTCCTGGAGGACGGATGTGCAGGACCCGCCAGCCGTCGAATGTCAGGCGCAGGCCATCCACGTCATTTATGGCCATCATGGCGTCCGGTCCCATCGAAAGATGCGACACGGCGCCCTCTGACGCTTTCAAGTGCGCCAACATGGCGCCACTCCTGCCGGATAGCTTTCGAGCCGGCTGGACTGAGCGACTGGCACGCGATGCTGTGCGACGACGGCCGAGAGAGGAATTTTGGCGTCTGCAGCCATGTGGAGGATCGTTCCGACGGTCCTGCGGGTTCTCGGTGTCGGAGCCCACACCTGTGCGAACCCGCTTTCGTCCGTTTTCGAAAGGCTCTTGAGATTCATGACCTTGTTGTTCGCCGAGATCACCCGCCAGTTCAGCGATCCAGTTGACGACCGGCACGCTTGTCGATGCGGCGATCATCGCCTTGGCCAGCGAAGACGATGAAGCGTCAAGCACAGGGCCGACCAGCGTTTCATTGCTTCAAAGCCCATTTCAGTGCCTACGCCGATACGGCCCTTGTCGAGGAGATCGCCGTCACGGCCCACACCGAGGACGGCAACGCTGTTCCTGATGCTCTGCCCGACAATCCCGGCGAAGGGTTTGCCGACAGCGCCTACCGAGGCAATCATCTCGGCGACGCGGTGCGCGCCAAGGGTGGAAGGCCGCGCATCGTCGCAACCGCTATGTGGGGGCGCGACGAGGCCGAAAGCTCGACGCCTGGAACCAACCGATCCACAGAATTTGTAGTCGGATCGAGAAGATCTTCGGTACCTGGAAACGAAGCTACGACCTTCGCCGGATGCGATGGCGAGGGCTGGCAAAGGCAGCCGTTCAAATTCGCCGCACTGCGAATCGCCTACAGTATGAAACACAGTTTCATGGTCGCTTCGTCCCTCCATCGTTGAAGCCCAGCCACCGTTTTCCGGCTCGCCGCCCGAAATTCATGGAGGTCAATACGTATGCCCCAACCCGCGCTTTTCGCCGCCACCTCAGATGTGCGGTTCGCCCCAAGCCGCCCACTGAAACGAACTTTGTCTTCGCGCGGAGCGAAACCTAGCACCCACCACTTTGTGCCGCCGATGGTGCCGCGCTGCCCTGTCAAACAATCCATTTTGTGGATGCACCTCATCCAAACAATCGATTTCACTGATCAAAACAATTTCCATTAGAAGACGCTGAAGCAGGGAAAGATTACTTGGTTAGCGCGAGGGTAAGGTGGAGTTCTAGTGTCGGCTTGGACCCACATGCCCGCCCATTTTATTTGGGAACGGCTACTGCCCTGTTGGCGCAAGGCAAGACGATTCTACTGGCCACCCACCTCGTGGAAGAAGCGGAGCGGCTATGCAACCGACTGTGCGTGCTTGAGAACGGACGTAGAATCCCAGAAGGGCGTCCTCACTCGCTGATTGATGAGCAAATCGGGTGCGACGTGATTGAAATCTATGTCGCTCACCCCGGAGCTGAGTTCGGCACTCAGGCCGCATGTGCGACTTAGGCAGGTTAGCGGCGAGACTCTGTTTTGCTATGCCTCGAAGTAGGAGCAGGTGTGCTCGCTGGCTGACACTGTCAATGACGAGCTCCTCGCCGCATCTGTCGAAATCCTACCACAGGGTATGGGGCGGGCCGCAGTTTGCTGGCGGTGTGGCGAGCCAGATTCGAAAATTCAACTATAATAGAGCAGGAAAAAAATGGGCGAGAACAGGAAAGTTGCTCTGGTTACGGGCATAACGGGACAGGATGGTGCCTATCTTACCCGTCTTCTGCTTGAAAAAGGCTACATCGTTCATGGGATTAAGCGACGTTCCTCTTCCTTCAACACGGGTCGCATCGAAGACATCTACCAAGACCCGCACGATCCCGATCCGCGCCTAATTTTGCATTACGGTGACCTCACTGATGCGACTAATCTCATCCGAGTAGTTCAGGAATCCCAGCCAGACGAGATTTACAACTTGGCCGCTCAGAGCCATGTCCGGGTGTCGTTCGAAACGCCGGAATACACAGCAAACGCCGACGGTATCGGAACATTGCGACTTCTTGAGGCGATCCGCCTCCTCGGTCTGAAGGACAAGACCCGCTTCTATCAGGCCTCGACTTCAGAGCTCTACGGCCTCGTGCAATCCGTACCGCAGAACGAAACAACGCCCTTTTATCCGCGCAGCCCTTACGCCGCCGCCAAGCTCTACGCCTACTGGATCGTGGTCAACTATCGCGAGGGCTATGGTATCCACGCTTCCAACGGCATTCTCTTTAATCATGAAAGCCCACTGCGCGGCGAAACTTTTGTGACGCGCAAGATCACCCGCGCCGCCGCTGCTATCTACCTCGGCAAGCAGGACAAGCTTTATCTCGGCAATCTCGATGCTCAACGCGATTGGGGCCATGCGCGTGAGTACGTGCGTGGTATGTGGATGATGATGCAGCAGGATCAACCGGATGATTACGTGCTGGCGACGGGCAAGACGACCCCTGTCCGCCAATTCGTCGAATGGGTTTTCGAAGATGTCGGCGTCGAGCTCGAATGGCGTGGTGAGGGAGTCGACGAAAAGGGCTATGATGTCGAGACCGGCAGATGCCTGGTCCAAGTAGACCCACGTTACTTCCGCCCCACGGAAGTCGATCTTCTCCTGGGCGACGCCACCAAGGCGAAGGAGAAGCTCGGCTGGGTGCATGAGACATCCGTGCGCGAGCTCGCCGCGGAAATGGTGCGGGAAGACCTCAAGGTCATGCAGACATCGGTAATAATGAAGGAAGCATAATGTACGATCTGAAGCGAAAAAGCCGTAGTGGGTCGCGGGCAACAAGGGTATGGTGGGTAGCGCTGTTGTACGCCGCCTCGGCGTCTGAAGACTGCAAAGTTGTTGCCGCGGAAAGCGGTAGTTCCGTTACCGACCCATAACCAACCGGCAGTCTGTAGTTGATTGGTCCACAGCGGAACCTGCGGCGCGACAATGAAGCTGTGAGCGTTGCGTCAATTAAAATGAGAATGCTGGCGGGTTGGAACGCAGGCAGGGCGTAGCCCGACTGGAGTTGGACGGCCGGAGCACATCCACGAGCTGACGCCTGGGACTCGTTCTGGCTCTAGCCTCGTAACCGACCCGGGCGTCACGGCCAACCGCTCCGTGTCCGCCGGCGAGTCAGCTTAGGGGCGCTACTTGCTCGTTGGGACGAGACCAACGAGCCCTTCCCACGTCGCCCGGACCTTCCATTGCCTCATCACGCATCTGAAGCATGAACCCGCCAACCGACCGCGTGCGTCGTCAGTATCAGTGGGGGGCAAATTCGCCGGGAACAACTTTTATTCTGGAAACAACCGGCATGCTCATCTGCCGAAAGACGTCTGGCGGACTGAGCCCATTGAAAGTTGATAAGGCACATGGGCGCCACATCGCGCGGGATCAAGCTTCGAAGAAGGCGCGTAGCGCGGACTTCCGAACCGTTCAAAGTCATGAAGCAATCGAGGGCGCCGCGATTGCCCCGGAAAGATATTCCTTCGCGGTAGCTCGCAAGCGATCGGCGTGGTCATAGATTTCGTCGAGCGAGTCGATCTTAACCTTCTCTTCCTTCTCACAATCGAAAAGCCCAAGATATTTAACCGACCTGTTAAACCACAGCCGGGCCAAGGGCTTACGGTTGTTGTTGTCGACCAGGATCCCGCAATAGCTTTTCTGATCGCGCATGATCACCCTGGCTGGCTTTAAAAGGTCCCGGACGATTGCCCGCACAACCATGAAGCCCTCTCGCTCGTCCTCAGTGGTCACAACCTCTTCGTCGGCGCCAAGTCCGTCGGCGCCAATTTCTGAAACCTCAGTCTCGGCCAACGCTGTGGAAAGACGTGACTGAACGGATTCTCGAACGATCTCGCGAAAAGCCGCTTTGACCATGGGTGTGAATTGCTCCTTCACCTGGGCGGTGAACCGTCCTTGGTAAAGGCCGCCAGTCACCATCCGCACAAAATCCTCTGGTGGATTCTCCATCACGCTTCCAATTTCTTTCTTGATCGCCGATGTATATTTCAAGCGGTGAGCGGATTGCAGAATCCCATCCACATTGAAATCCCCTTTCGCGAATTTCTTCAACTCGGAGATCAATTGCCCCTGTAGGTCCGAAAGATCGAACGTGAGGAACGGTCGGTCATCGAGCTTGTTTGGTGCAACTAAGTCCGTATGAAAATGGAACGCGCGACCGTTCGTCAAAATGGCGAATTTTGCGTTAGTGACTGAAAAATACCTGTATAACTGCGCGAGATGTACTCGATCAAGAACTGTGGTTATCGGTTTGCATTCAACAAGAATCCTGATTTCCCCGTCAATTTTTATGGCGTAGTCAACTTTCTCGCCCTTCTTCCCCACTGCGTCGGCACAAAATTCAGGGATGACCTCGTCAGGATTGAAAACGTCGTAATCTAACGCTGAGAGAAAGGGTAGTACTATCGCTGTCTTTAAGGCCTCCTCTGTAAGCATTGCGCTCGAATGCGTCTTGATGCGATCAGCAAGAACGCGAAGTTTTTCTTCAACACTCATGAGCCCCTCCCCCAAATTGAGATAGGTAAGATCGTGCAAAAATTCCGTTTGCGCAAGTCAATGTAATCTGGCCTCTTAGAAAGAGGCGAATGCCACATCGCGCATACAAGGGCGCTCAACGATTTGCGATGGCCGGTTTGACGTGCACGGTCCGATATCGACATGCTGAGGAGGCTACCCGGCTCGTCGAGACGGAATGCCGTGCGACCAACCGATGTGTTCAAAATGGCTGTGAGGTCGAGCACGCAGCGCGGAATCCGGCGACGTATGCCCGAGCCCTACACGACTGACCCATCCGACTGGGTACAAAGCCTCTCAGGGGCTCTTAGGTCTTAATATTCCTGTGAAATGAGACGCTGTACTGTGCCTCAAGCTAAGCTTCATGTGAAAACCCGCGTGCGGGCCATTGTTTTCGTTTGATTGAACCCATCGTTACCCTTAAAACTTTGACGTATGAAGCTCGTAAAACACAACATACGTCGGCCACCTGACCCTGCCGGTATCTTACAGCTCTGGATCAAGGCTGTTGCAAAGGGAGCACTTGGGAAACCTGTTTCTTTCGATCTATTTCTTGAAATCCTTTGGGAATGTGGTTCGATCCACGAACAAGCGTATGTCGACCATCTGAAGGCCTCCGGTTTCTCCGGTCAGGGTCGGTCACAAGCTGACATTGAGCACAATCAGCATAGTGACTCGCACGGAAGGCCATCGCTGTCGCGGTCCAGCTTCCCGCCCCAGGAGCAGTTGTTCAAATACCAATTTGCCTCGTCACATGAACTGATCTGAGGGCATGTTCGGCGGGGTTGGCAGGACCAACTTTGCGCAAGAGCATGCGGGCTGACCAGGCCTAGTGGTGGCTTGCTGGGCGAATGTTCGGCCTCCCGGTGGTTAGTGCGCCAGTCCCAAGGCGCTTGAAAAAATCCGATCCAGATGCCGCGCTTTGAAGCCTTTGCCGCAGCCTGTTGCGAGGCATAGGCTCCACTGCTGTATTTCGGCCAATCGAGCGCATGACCGTTCTCGACCAACCAGCCAGCAACGCTAACCGCGTCCACACGAGTACAGCTGCCAACGTAACGGCCATATCGATCCCAACTGACGAACTGGCAGCGGGTCGGCCTTGATTTCGAAAGAAACTCGCGGAGGGCCGCTGCTGCCTTTGCACCGCAGTGGTAGCGAAAGCCCTTTGCATCGTCGCATAGTTGGCTGCTTTCGGGAGCGTCAATGCCGTTGAGGCGAACGCGCCGCCCATGAATTTCAATCGTGTCGCCATCAATGACCAATGCGACTCCCTCGAGCGGGCCCGGGTCGTCCAGAGACCGAAGGATTTGGAGTTTTCCCAAATCGGAACGGCCCACATTGATATAGCCGACCGCCACGAGAGCCGCTAAACATGTCGCAATCCAAATGGACGCTCGGAGAGGTCCTAGCCGTCCAGATTCTGCGGATTGCCTGCCGAAGCGAGTGATCTTGCCCATCACATCAACCGCCGGTTGGGCTCACGCCCCACATATTCCCTGGCTGGCGGCCAGCCAAAGTCCCGATGATCACGACCCCCTTCATGCCTAAGCCCTCCCATAGCGCAGACAACATCGCGCAATGTTAATGTGCGCGCAAGGGGAAGCAAATGAGGCCGTGAAATTGCCCGGATGGTAAAAAATCGTGCGAGCTGGCGGTCTCGATTTTTGGTCTTTTACTTCGACATGGACAGGAAGTTCGCTGCGAAAACCACTCAGTGGCCGCCGTTTTTGCGTACGTGGTATGGCGGCCGATCGATATTTAAGTCGTCGTGGAAATCTGTAATATTAGCGATGTGACAGATTGCCTGACAGGCTCCCTACGCCCGGGTAGCACCGTGAACTAATTCCATCCTCCGGAGAATGGCGGCGCCTCGTGAAATTGGCGCGCCTTGACGTTGCCACTCTTTTACTTTTACTCGGTATTCCAACTGACCTTGCCCCTCTGATCTAATCCGGTTTGAAGTTCGTTCTGGCCCATCGAGAGGACCAGGACATGAAACGTAGCCGCTTCTC